>JAITRF010000153.1 GCA_031288535.1 Desulfovibrio sp.
CTTAATGGCACCGGTCTTGCATCACATTGTAGAAACAGGCGATGTTTGCAGAGTCTTCCGTGTTTCAGGCCTGTTCACTATCGATGAGATGCAGAGTGATTTACCAGTGAAAATGTACAAACCGCTCTGTAAGGTTTTGCAGGCAGCTTCCTGCCGCGAGATTGTCGTGAGGCGGACTTGTCTCGCCGTTAAGCGACAATCGCAAACCTAAAATACTCTACCGGCGAGGTTCAGGAGGAAGTATGGCTGTTACTGCAAGCGCGCCTTTTGCACATCCTCAGCGGGATGCCTGTCTTGACTGGCTGCAAATGATAACGGGCGCTTGTCTCGTCCTTTTCATGTGGTGTCACATGGTGCTTGTTTCTTCAGTACTTGTGAGCCCCGCGCTTATGGATGCCATCGCCTGGTTTTTCGAGGCAACTTATCTGGTGCAGGCAGGGGGACCGGTCATTTTTGCCTGCTTCATTGTCCATTTTATTCTTGCGGCTCGCAAAATCCCCTTCACCTCCCGCGATCAGGCAATGGCCTGGACTCATGCCAGGATGCTCCGCCACAGGGATACCTGGCTATGGATGGTGCAGGTGGTCACGGCCATGATCATTCTGGTTATGGGGGCCACCCATATGTGGGTTGTGCTCAACGATCTGCCCATCACCGCCGAACGCTCCGCCGCCAGGGTGGCTTCCGGGGGCTGGCTCTGGTTTTATTTCATTCTGCTCCCTATGGCCGAACTGCACGTGGGTGTGGGAGCATACCGCATCGGTGTGAAATGGGGTTTTGTCACCCGCCAAAACAGACCCGCAGCCAAACGGATTGAAGTCTGTATGTTCGGTGTGTTTATGATTATCGGTGTGGTTACCCTGCTGGCCTTCAATCATATGGCAAGTGCCGTATCAGCCGTCCAAGGCGTATAATTCCATATCAGGAATTGCAACTGCGCCTGCCGAGCAGGCACCAAACCCGTTGTTTTTTTGTGAGGAGCAGGCCGGCTTTGCCTGCGGTCCTCCAAATAAAATGGAATATTTTGTTTGGAATCCGAATAATTCCATTTCCGGTCGGAAATGTCCGCATTTTTGATCCGGAAATGGAAAGCGTGATATCCTGTCACGCCGAAATGTGAAGCATTTCAAGCGGCAAGGCGAAACAGCGCTTTCGCTGCAGCCGCCAAATCAAAACCGTATGGATGCAGTTTTGATTTGAAATTCGAATAAGGAGCAGCCATGCAAGCGCAATCCCATTATTCCGACCTGCTTGTCATAGGTGCGGGTCTTTCCGGTGAACGTGCGGCTGCCGAAGCCGCAGCGAAAGGATTTTCCGTTATCGTTCTTTCCATCGTCCCCGCACGGCGCTCGCATTCTTCCGCCGCTCAGGGCGGAATGCAGGCATCTCTCGGCAACAGCGTCATGGGCGAAGGGGACAGTCCCGACGTGCATTTTGTCGATACGGTAAAAGGCTCCGACTGGGGGTGTGATCAGGAATGTGCCCGCCTGTTTGCAGACGGCGCACCCATTGAAATGCGTCGTCTCGCGGCCTGGGGAGTGCCCTGGAACCGGGTGGTCGCAGGCAAGGGCTTCTATTTCAAGGGCGGAGAAAAATTTGAGAAAGAAGAAAAAATTGAAAAAGCGGGCCTGATCACGGCCCGGGCATTTGGCGGAACGGCCAAATGGCGTACATGCTACACCTCGGACGGGACGGGACATGCGGTTATGTGCACCATGGACAACCGGTGCGCCGAACTTGGCATCACCGTGCTGGATCGCAAGGATGCCGTGGCGCTTATCCATGATGGACTGGCCTGCACCGGAGCCATTGTCCGCTGTATGCGCACGGGCGCTCTGGAGGTGTTCCGGGCCAAAGCCACCGTCATCGCCACCGGCGGGTTCGGCCGCCTTTACAAAGCAACCACCAACGCGGTCATCTGCGACGGCGGCGGTCACATCATCGCTATTGATACCGGCGTGGTGCCCATCGGCAACCCGGAAGCCATCCAGTTTCACCCGACCGGCATCGTGCCCACGGACATACTCGTCACCGAGGGCTGCAGGGGTGACGGAGGCACGCTGCTGGACGTTGATCAAAAGCGGTTCATGCATATCTACGAGCCGGAAAAGGCCGAACTCGCCTCTCGTGACGTTGTGTCGCGCCGCATGACAGAGCATATGCTGGCCGGCAATGGTGTGCCTTCCCCTTACGGAGAGCACCTATGGCTTGACATACGCCACCTGGGCGACAGGCACATCTCCACCAAGCTGCGTGAAGTGGATGAAATTTGTCGATATTTTCTGGGGGTTGATCCGCGCAAGCAGCTCATTCCCGTCCGGCCGACGCAACACTACGCCATGGCCGGAGTACGCACCAATAAGGATGGCGCGGTATACGGACTCAAAGGACTATTCTCCGCAGGCGAGGCCGCTTGCTGGGATATGCACGGGTTCAACCGTCTGGGCGGCAACTCCCTTGCGGAAACCGTGGTAGCGGGCTGGATTGTCGGCGTGAAAATTGTCGAATTCCTTCAGGGATACGAAGTCGCCTTCAGCACCGCCCTTGCGCGTGACGCCCTCGATAAAACGGAAAACCGTCTCAAAAATATCGCCAATCGCATAAACGGCCGTGAAAATGTTTACGCTGTGCGCGAAAAAATGCAGCAGGCGCTTATGGACGGCTGTTTTGTTTTCCGCAACGAAGCCGGTCTGCAAAAATGCATCGAGAGCCTGCAAAAAACACTTGATCGCGCCAGACACGTCGGTCTTGTGAGCGATGGCAAGGGTGTCTGCCATGAACTCTATTCCGCTTTGCGTATAGAAGGGCAGGTCAAGCTGGCGCTGATGATCGCCAAAGGCGCGCTTGACCGCAAAGAATCGCGCGGCAGCCATAACCGCGACGATTACACCGCGCGCGACGATAAAAACTGGCTGAACCGCACTCTCGCCTATTGGCGGGAAGGGGCGGACATGCCGGAACTGCAGTACGAAGACGCAAGCCCCGTGTTTGAACTGCCTCCGGGTGAACGCGGCTATGGAGGCGGCCGGATCATTCCCGCTGACCCGGCATGGGTCGCCGCCCGGACGATAAAAAACAACGGGAGGAATCCTGCGAGAGGAGTTTCCGATGGGTAGAAAGATTTGCTTTGAGATATTCCGGTACAATCCGCAGGATACTGCGTCCATACCGCATATGCAGACATATTTCCTTGAAGAAACAGTCAACATGACTCTGTTCATCGCCCTCACCAGGCTGCGCGAGGAACAGGACCCTTCGCTTGTGTTCGACTTCTGTTGCCGCGCCGGAATTTGCGGCTCGTGCGCCATGGTGATCAACGGCCGCCCCGGACTTGCCTGCCAGACCCAGATCAAAGCCATGCCGGACCGCATCTCTCTGCACCCCTTGCCGGTCTTCAAAATCGTGGGCGACCTGTCTGTGGATACAGGCGTCTGGTTCCGGGAAATGTATCGAAAAACAGAATCATGGATACACACCGGAGAACAGGTTGATCCGACTCTGGAGGAAGCCAGAATGGATAACTCCGTAGCGGAAGAAATCTATGAACTGGAACGCTGTATCGAATGCGGCTGCTGCATTGCCGCCTGCTGTACGGCCAATTTGCGGACTGACTTCATGGGCGCGGCGGCACTGAACCGCATTGCCCGTTTTATGATCGATCCGCGCGATGAGCGTTCCGAGAGGGAATATTTTGACATTATCGGTACGGATTACGGCATTTTTGGTTGTATGGGGCTGCTTGCCTGCGAGGATGTATGCCCGAAAAAGCTTCCGCTGCAGAACCAGCTTGGATTTTTGCGGCGAAAAATGGGTTTTGCCGCCCTCAGGCAAATTTTCAGAAGCCAGGAAAGCGCTGACTAATTTGGGGCTCCGCCCCAAAAAGCTCAAGCGCAAAATGCTATAAGCGAGGAAACGTCATGAGAACTCTGGATTCCGATGTGATTGTGGATGCCGTAGCCGGAATGTGCATACACGCCAACCGCTATCTGCCCGAAGACGTACAGCGGTGTTTCGCGCAGTGTTCATCCAAGGAAAGCGTTCCGGCCGCCAGGGAGATATTCCGCCAGCTGACGGAAAACTGTACCCTTGCCGCGCGGACTGGTCTGCCTTTGTGCCAGGATACGGGGCTAGCCTGCTTTTTTGTGGAACTTGGCCAGGATCTGCATATTATGGGCAGGAATATTCGAGAGGCCATCAACGATGGCGTACGGAAAGGGTACGATGAGGGCAGACTGCGCAAGTCGGCGTGCGACCCCTTCACTCGCGCCAACACCGGGGACAACACCCCGTCTGTCATCCATTTTGATATTGTGCCGGGGGATACCCTGCGCATTTCTTTCATGGCCAAGGGCGGCGGCAGTGAAAACATGAGCCGCGTGACCATGCTCGCTCCGGCCGAAGGTTGGGAAGGCATACGCAAGTTTGTGCTTCAGCGGGTGGCCGAAGCCGGCCCCAACCCGTGCCCGCCGATCGTGGTGGGGATCGGTATCGGCGGTACCTTTGACTATGCGCCCGTACTGGCCAAAAAAGCGCTCCTGCGCAAGCTCGGGGACAGAAACCCCGACCCCGGGCTGGACGCCAGGGAAAAAGAACTGCTGGCGGACATCAACAAGCTCGGCATCGGCCCCATGGGACTTGGCGGCCTTACCACGGCGCTGGATGTCAAAATGGCCGTATCCCCCTGCCACATCGCCAGCCTGCCTCTGGCGGTGAACATACAATGCCACTCCGCGCGGCATGAGGAGGTTGAACTGTAATGGCCGAGTATCGTATGAACGCGCCTCTTTCCGATGCGGACGCAGAAAAACTCCGTTGCGGAGACGTGGTATTTCTTTCCGGTGTCATCTATACTGCCCGTGACGCTGCCCATAAGCGGCTGATGGACTTGCTGGATCAGAACATGGAATTGCCGTTTGATCTCAAAGGGGCGGTCATTTATTATGTCGGTCCTTCCCCCGCTCCGGAAGGACGGCCCATCGGTTCCGCCGGCCCCACCACCAGCTACCGCATGGATTCGTATGCTCCCAGGCTGCACGGCCTTGGAGTGAAAGCCAGCATAGGCAAAGGCAGGCGGAACGCCGAGGTGATCAACGCCTTGAAAAAATTCGGAGGCGTGTATTTTGGAGCGACAGGCGGCGCCGGAGCCCTTCTTTCCATGCGTATTGCCGAGGCCAGGGTCATCGCTTTTGAGGATCTCGGCACGGAAGCAATCCGTGAACTGAAGGTTTCCGAATTTCCTTTACTGGTCATTAACGATTCACAAGGCGGCGATTTGTACGTTACCCCGGACCGCAAAGCTGTCGGACTGGAGTAAGCGAAGGTGAAAAATCTTCCCGATCCGGGAATACTCCCCACCATTGTAAGGAGGTCTCTTATGGCTCTGTTTACACCGCAGGAAGCCCTTGATTATCATTCCAAAGTACGGCCGGGAAAAGTGGAAGTCGTTCCAGTCAAGCCCTGCCGCAATCAGAAGGATCTTTCCATGGCCTACAGCCCCGGCGTTGCGGAAGCGTGCAACGCCATCCACGCCGATACGGAACTTTCGTACACCTACACCGGGCGCGGTAATTTGGTGGCCGTGGTGTCCAACGGGACGGCGGTGCTGGGGCTCGGCAACATCGGTCCCGAAGCCGGCAAACCGGTCATGGAAGGTAAAGGCGTTCTTTTCAAAGTGTTCGCCGATGTCGACTGCTATGACATCAACCTTGATGTCAAAGATCCGGTGAAACTTTGTGAAATCGTCAAAGCTCTGGAACCCACCTTTGGCGGCATCAATCTTGAAGATATCAAGGCTCCGGAATGCTTTTACATTGAAGATCGCCTGAAAAAAGAAATGAACATTCCCGTGTTTCATGACGATCAGCATGGCACGGCGATCATTTCCGGGGCGGGTCTTATCAACGCTCTTGAAATCTCCGGGAAAAAAATCGGGGACGTCAAAGTCGTCGTCAGCGGCGCGGGCGCGGCCGGCATCGCCTGTTCCCGGTTTTATGCGCTCATGGGCGTGCCGACGGAAAACATCGCCATGTTCGATTCCCGTGGTCACATTCATACGGGACGCACGGACCTCACTCCCGAGAAAAAGGAATTCGCCCAGAAAAAAGCCTGCGCGAACATGGCGGAAGCGTTCAAAGGCGCTGACATGTTCCTTGGTCTTTCCCAGGCCGGCCTTGTCACCAAAGATATGGTCAAAAACATGGGCAAGAACCCGGTTCTTTTCGCCTGCGCCAACCCTGTGCCCGAGATATCCTATCCTGAAGCCAAGGAGGCGCGTCCGGACGCAATTATGGGCACGGGCCGTACGGACTACCCGAACCAGATTAACAACGTGTCCGGCTTCCCCTTCATCTTTCGCGGTGCGCTTGACGTTCGGGCCAAGGAAATCAATGAGGAAATGAAGCTGGCCGCAGCCAGGGCTTTGGCCGCTCTGGCCAAAGAGCCGGTGCCCGATTACATCCTTGAGGCGTATGGCGCCAAGGAATTCAAATTCGGCATTGACTACGTCATCCCGAAACCCTTGGACCTGCGCCTGATTGAATGGGTTGCGGGAGCGGTGGCCGAAGTCGCTATGAAGACCGGCGTCGCCCGCAAGACCGTGAACATGGACACCTACCGTGACGAATTGAAAAAACGCCTTGGAGCGTCCCGCGCCCGTATGGAAAACATCGTGTCGTCCTACGGCTGGTGATGCCAGTGCTGAAAAGGGCGGGTTCGGACGGCGCATCGCGTTTGAGTCGTTCCCCTGTTTGAAAAATTTAACCGCCGACAGGGATTTTCCAAAAAATTCCTGCCGTGAGACGCGTGCGGGCCGGCTTTGCCGGACTGGCGCGCGTCTCACGGCAAGCGGCAAGGGGTATCTCAGCCGCGTACCTGCCCTTGGGCAAATACGTGAGAAGCGTGCGTTGAGGACATACGCTCCTTTCCTTCGTGCGATGTACCGTAGCATCAACTATGCGGTGTTTTCTGAAAAGATCCCCAACTACGTCAAATCTCTTCTTTTTCTCTTCCTCCAGATTCTCGATGCCTGTTTCGCCATGCGTCTTATGATGCAAAGCGGCATCGAACAGCCGGACAGACAAGTTGTTATTGTACATAGTTATATGGTTGCCGCCCGGAATCTGCTCGCTCCTACATCACAAGCCGCTTCCCGATGAAAATACGGATTGTATTTTCCATGAAAATCAAATGGTTTTTGCCTTTCCCAAATGGCACCGACTTTGCAATCTCATTGCCGGTTGCACGACTGTCCGAAAAAAAGAGCGGTTTCCTCTGCAAATCGGTACCGTTCGGCAAGGATTCCGCGAACATTCCATTCAATCAAGGAGCGTAGGCCATGATGACAGGGGACCAATACGTTGAAAGTATTCGAAAAATGAAATTACGGATGTATATGTTCGGCGAAAAAATTACAACCGCCGCTGACGATCCCATTCTCCGGCCATCGCTTAATTCCGTCAAAGCGACATACGATCTGGCGTCTTGCCCGGAACATGCGGATCTGATGACTGCCACATCTTCCATCACCGGGAAAAAAATCAACCGTTTTTGCCATATTCATCAAAGCGCCGACGATCTGATAAAAAAAGTGAAAATGCAGCGCCTGTGCGGCCAGACGACAGCCGCATGTTTCCAGCGTTGCGTCGGCATGGACGCTTTTAATGCTGTTTTCAGCACCACCTTTGAGTGCGACAAGAAACACGGCACCGGGTATCACGGCCGCTTTGTGAAATACATGAGAAAAGTGCAGGAAGAGGATCTGGTCGTAGACGGCGCCATGACCGACCCCAAGGGCGATCGCGGTCTTTCTCCCAGCCGGCAGGCTGACCCGGACCTGTATCTTCATGTCGTCGAGCGCCGCCCCGACGGCATCCTCGTGCGCGGAGCCAAAGCGCATCAGACAGGAATTAGCAATTCCCATGAAGTCTTGGTTATGCCCACCGTTGCCATGCGCCCTGACGACAAAGAGTACGCCGTATGCTTCGCCGTTCCCGCCGATGCCGAAGGGGTGTTCATGATCATCGGCCGCCAGTCCTGCGACACCCGCAAATTGGAAGGCAGCCGGTTGGATGTGGGCAACTGCGCGTATGGCGGAATGGAAGCGCTTGTCATATTTGATAATGTTTTTGTTCCCAACGAGCGTGTCTTTATGGACGGCGAAACGGATTTTTCCGGAATGCTGGTTGAGCGTTTTGCCGGGTATCACAGGCAAAGCTACGGTGGTTGCAAAGTCGGGGTAGGAGACGTATTGATCGGGGCGGCGGCTCTGGCCGCCGACTGCAACGGCGCGGCCAAGGCAAGCCATATCAAGGACAAGCTCATCGAAATGACGCATCTCAACGAGACCTTGTACTCTTGCGGCATCGCCTGTTCCTGTGAAGGGCGCAAAACCGAATCGGGCAACTACCAGATTGATCTTCTGCTCGCCAACGTATGCAAGCAGAACGTTACCCGCTTCCCCTATGAAATTACCCGGCTGGCTGAAGACATCGCCGGCGGTCTTATGGTCACGGCTCCATCGGAAAAAGATTTCCGCCATCCCGAAATCGGGCCCTATATCGACAAATACCTCAGGGGAGTCGCCGCCGTGCCCACGGAAGATCGTCTCAAAGTGATGCGCCTTGTGGAAAACCTCACCCTGGGCACGTCCGCAGTAGGCTACCGCACTGAATCCATGCATGGCGCCGGCTCCCCGCAGGCGCAACGCATCGTGATCGCCCGCGAGGGAAATATTGAACAGAAAAAGGAGCTGGCCAAGCGCATCGCCAGAATTGGGCAAAAGTAATTGAGACGCTTTTATGGTCGAGGAGGTAGAGACTGTATGCAAAAGAAAAATACTGGACATTGCGATTCCCGTCGCTTTTTTCTTTCTTGTCTTTTTTCTACCGGCCTCGGCGTTCCACATATCGTACGAACCGTTTAACGCCTGCCAGCAACAGGGAGGGACCTATGAGTGAAAAGAAAACGCTTGCATCGGAGGAACAACCCGCTCAAACAGCGGAATTCCAGGCGTATATAGACGACAGGATGGCGAAGGCCCGCAAGGCCCTCGCCGCTCTCGAACCATATACGCAAAAACAGGTGGACGCGCTGGTCAAGGCTTGCGCCAAGGCTGTCTTCAATAATGCGGAGGAACTCGCCAAAGACGCGGTGGATGAAAGCAAAATCGGCGTCTATGAGGACAAGGTCAGCAAAAACAGGAACAAGGCCAAAGTGATCTGGTGGTCGCTACGCGACAAGAAATCCGTGGGCATCATCGAGCGCGACGAAGCCGCCGGCATCGCCAAAGTCGCGAGCCCGGTCGGCGTTGTCGGGGCTGTCACCCCGATGACAAACCCCATCGTAACCGTCATGTCCAATGCCATGTTCGCCATCAAGGGCCGTAATCCCATCATTTTCGCTCTACATCCGAAAGCCCTGAAATGCGGCTGCAAAACTGTCGAATACATGGTCGCGGAACTCAAAAAACTCGGGGCGCCAGAAAACGTGATTCAGGTTCTGGCGATTCCCGATCTTGAGCTTACAAAGATATTGACCAGGACAGTGGATGTGGTCATCGCCACCGGCGGCATGGATATGGTCCGTTCCGTCTACAGCAGCGGCAAGCCGGCTCTGGGCGTCGGCGCGGGCAACGTGCAGGCGCTCGTCGATTCCGATGTGGATTATGC
>JAITRF010000059.1 GCA_031288535.1 Desulfovibrio sp.
CTGCATCCATGCAGTTTTGATTTGGCGGCTGCGGCGCAAGTGCTGTTTCGCCTTGCCGCTCGAAATGCTTCGCATTTCGGCGTGACATCCTGTCACGCTTTCCATTTTCAGATCAAAAATGAGGACATTTTTGATCTGAAAATGGAATTACGCTTGAAATTGTCGCTTGACGGCAAGGCTTGTCCGCCTCTGAAAAAGGCCCGACGGCCTTTTTCGGCATCGCTATTTGATGATGCGGAAATAATCGGCCTTGCGGGGCACCGGTTCTTTCCGTTCACCGGCCACATAGCCCAGGCTGCACGCGGCAACGCCCAGATAATCCCCGCTGACCCCCCATTTCCTGAGCAGGGCCTTGCCCTCCGCGCTGTCGAACATCTGCCGCTCGCGGTTGATCCAGCAGGCGCCAAGCCCGATGGCCTCTGCGGCCAGCAGGAGATAAGTCGTCACGGCGCTGCCGTCCTCAACCGGAGTCGCGGCGGAGCGGTCAACCAGAATCAGCAGGATGGTGGGCGCGCCGTAGTAAGGATCGGTGTCCGCCCCCAGTACGGCCGCGTTCATGCGGGTCAGGGCGGCCACGTCCTCTCTGTTCTGCACGGCTATGATGATGCAGGACTGCGCCCCTTTGCCGCTGGGCGCATAAGTTCCGGCCTCCAGAACGGTCAGCAGATCCGCCTCGCTCACCTGCTTGTCCTGAAACTGGCGGATGCTCCTGCGCTTTTTAAGCGTTTGCAGTGTTTCGTTCACAAAACCCTCCTCGCGTTTTCCTTATGCAATCGCTTCAGTTGCGTTCGAGTGCAAAGCATATTTTGTAGAGAATTAGATATTACAGCGTACTAGACTGCTCTGGCCTTTTTCAACGCCTCCGCGGCCCTGGCGATCACTTTCCCGTCCACGCAGTACGCCAGACGGAAATACCCCGGACCGGCGAAACCGGAGCCGGGCACGGCCAAAACCAGCAATTTGCGCAGTTTTTCCGTGAAGGCCAGATCGTCCCCCCCAGGGGCTTTGGGGAAAAAGTAGAAAGCCCCCTTGGGCATCAGAAATTCATATCCGGCATCCGTCAAAATCCCGGCCATCAGATCCCGGCGGCTTTTGTAGATTTCCGTATCCACGGAAAGACCCAATGCCTTGGCCGCCAGCATCTGCCCGAGAACCGGCGCGTTCACGAACCCGAGAATCCGGTTGCTCAAGGTCAGCCCGTCCATAAGCCGCGCCCTCTCCCCCAAAAGCGGGGAAAGGGCAAGATAGCCGATGCGCTCGCCCGGCAGAGAGAGGTTTTTGGAAAAGGAACTGGCGACGACCGCATAGGGGTAAAGACCAAGCAGAGATGGCGTCTCCACCCCATCGTAGGTCAGGAAACGGTAGGGTTCGTCGGAAATCAGAAAAATCGGACGCCCGCGCGCGGCGGATTTTTTCTCAAGCAAAGATGACAGCTCCGCCAGTTCTTCTTTGCCGTAAACCTGCCCGGTAGGGTTGTTGGGAGAATTGAGGATGACCGCCCTGGTTTTCGGACCGATTGCCGCGTCAAAGGCGTCAATGTCCAGGGAAAAGGTATCCGGCAAAGTGGGCACCGTGCGAAAGGACGCCCCGTGGTTGGCCGCGTAGAAGCCGTATTCCACAAAACAGGGCGCGGGTGCCAGCACCTCGTCGCCGGGGTCGAGGACGGCGCGCAGCAAAACATTGATCCCGCCCGCGGCTCCGCAGGTAAAAATCACGTCCCCGGCTTCAAGGGGGACTCCCTGCTCGGCCGACAGATGCCGGGCGAGCGCCGCGCGCGCCCGGGGATGCCCGGCGTTGGGCATGTAACCCAGGGAAAAGGGCCGTCCCGCCCTGTCCGCGAAATCGCGCAGGGTTTGCGCCACAATGTCCGGCGGAGGCAGATCCGGGTTTCCCAAACTGAAATCGCAGACCGCGTCCTCCCCATGCTCTTTCTTCAAGGCCGCTCCGGCCTCGAACATGGCGCGGATCATCGAGCCCTTGCCGACATTTTCCGAGATGAAACCAGAGAGCAGACCCATATCTTTTCCTTGCGGTTGCGGTTGCAAAACACCACAAATGCAAACCGGCCTCAAATGCCCGACAAATCCGTATACCAGGAAAGCGCCCGATCCAGAAGCCTGAGGCCGCGATCCGCCATAAGCTGCGGATCGTCCAGGCTGCCGTCCAAAAGCCGCACGTTGTCAAATAGATTCAGGGTCAGATCCGCAAGCAGCGCGCTGTCCGGATCCTTGGCGCAAATACGGGCCATGGCGCGCAAAACCGGATGTTCCGGGTTGACTTCCAGAATTTTCGCCGGCGCCTCATCGGTCTTCTGCATGGCACGCACCAGTTTTTCCATGGAAGAGGAAAATCCTTCCGGCGAAACCAGTACGGCCGGACTGCCCGCCAGGCGATCCGAAACCCGTATCTCCTTGACCTTGTCCCCTAGGATCGTGCGCATCCGCGCAAGCAAAGAATCCGAGACGGCCTTTTCTTCTTCGCTCAAAGCAACCGGCGCGGGCGCGGCCCCCTCCACGTCCGGAAAGGCGTCAAGGGCCGCGCCGTCCGCATGCTCCACGGACTTGAAACTGAAATCCTTGTATTTGCCAAGTCCCTCCAGCGCGAATTCATCCACCGGCTCAAGCAGGTAGAGCACTTCCACGCCTTTGCGGAGAAAGCGCTCCAGATGCGGATTCACCCTGGCCGCTTCGGGCGTGGAGGCGGAAACATGCCAGATTTCTTTCTGGCCTGGTTTGGCGCGGCCGATGTAGCAGTCAAGGCCGATGCAACCGCCTTCGGCCGCCGAGGAGGAAAAACGCATCAGGGCGGCCGCCCGGTCCTTGTTCACATAATCGTTGAAAGCGAATTTGAAATATTTGCCGTGCAGCTTCCAGAAGGACTCATAGCGGCCGCTCTCCGTTTCAGCCATCTTTTCCAGGTGGTTGAACACGTGTTTGACCAGTGTCCGGGATATCTTGCGCAGCACGAGGTTTTCCTGCAAGCTCTCGCGCGAGATGTTGAGCGGCAAATCCTCCGTGTCCACCACCCCCTTCAGAAAGGAGAGATAATTGGGGACCAGATCCTTGTTCGCGCGCTCGATAAGCACCCGGCGCGCATAGAGATCCAATCCCCAGCGCTCCTGCTGCATGGCGAAATAATCCTGCTCGCTGTCGGGGATGAAGACCAGGGCGTTGAACTGGACGGGCGCGTCCACGGAGATATGGAGGACGTCCAGGGGCGGTTTCTCGTCATAGGTGAGGTATTTGTAAAATTCGTCGTACTGCTCCCGGCTGACGCCTGAGCGCGGTTCGCGCCAGAGGGCCGGGGTGGAGTTCAAACGCTCGTCCTCCAGAAAAATCGGGAAAGGCAGGAAGTTAGAATGCTTGCGGATGACAGACTCCAGATGGTATTTTTCCAGAAACTCGCTCGCGTCCTTTTTGATCTTCGCCCTGACGGTCGTACCGCGCCGATACCCGGCCGCCTCCTCCCCTTCCAGCCGCCGGACGGAAAACCCGCTTACCCCGTCCGATGTCCAGAGGCAGGGGCCGGCGTCTCCCCGGGCGGGCAGAGAAACCACCTCCACGGAATCCGCAACCATGAACACGGAATAAAAACCAATCCCGAAATGCCCGATAATCTGTCCACCAATCCCGCCTGAAGCTCCTTCACCGGCGTCGCCCTCCTGTTCCGGCCCGGCCTCTGCGGCCGCCCGCCCAGGATCGGCTTCCCCGGCGGCCTCCTCCGTTCCGGCCTCCTCCGTTCCGGCCTCCTTTCCCGGCGCGGCGTCTTCCCCGCCTGCGGCTTCGGCCCGGATGTCCGCCAGAAAACGCTCCGACCCGGATCTGGCGATTGTGCCCAGATTGTCCACAAGCTCGCTCTCGCTCATGCCCATGCCAGTATCGGAAATTTGCAAAACGCCGGCGATCTTGTCAAAGCTTACTCTGATCTCCAGGGGCAGCCCGGCTTCGCGCACTTCCCCTCCCCCGCTCTGCGTAAAGCGCAGTTTCTCCAAGGCGTCGGCGGCATTGGAAAGCAGCTCGCGCAGGAATATTTCCCGGTTCGTGTACAGGGAATGGGTGAGAATATTCAAAACTTTCTGTGTCTCGGCCCGAAATTTGCGTTTTTCTATCTTAGGCATACGTTCCTCCCGAAAGATATTTTCGGGATCATGGTAAGTCGCGAGAGGCGAAGGTCAAGGGACGGTCTTTCGGAAAGGCATGCCCGCAACGCTTTACGGCGGCAGTCAATGCCGCCCGCGCCTTCGCTGCGGGCTGCGGCTTTGCCTGCGGCCGATACCGGTTTGTTCCTTGCCGGTCGCAATCCGGCATCATCGCTCGCCGGCCCCGACCAGTCCGGCGTAATAATCCTGCAGGGGCGCGACGCTGCGTTTCTCCCTGATCCCCACTTCCAGTCCTTCCACAGCGGCGCGCAGGGCCTCAAGGGTCGTGAGCAGGGGGATGTTCCGCGCCAGGGCTTCGGCGCGGATCACCGTGGCATCCCTGGCCGAGGCCGGGCCGCTGATCGTGTTCACCATGAGCTGCGCCTTGCCGTCGCGCATAAAATCCAGAAGATGCGGGCGACGCGGGCCGATTTTCACCAGCAGGTCCGCCTCAATGCCCCGTCCGGCCAGAACCTCCCTGGTCCCGGGAGTGGCAAAAAGCGTAAAACCGAGGGCCTTGAGGCGCGCGGCCAGAGGAATCAGCGCAGCCTTGTCCTTGTCCGTGACCGTCAGCACAACGTTGCCGCTTTGCGGGATGGCCGCCCCGCTGGCGGACTGGGATTTCAAAAAAGCCATGCCGAAACTGCGGTCTATGCCCATGACCTCGCCTGTGGAGCGCATTTCCGGCCCAAGGCCGATCTCCGCCCCGGGAAAACGCGTAAAGGGGATCACCGCTTCCTTCACAGCGTGGTGGGTAACGGCCTTTTCCTCCTCAAACCCGGTCGCGGCGAGCGAAAGACCGGCCATAATTTCCGCCGCGCGCCCGGCCACGTTCTGTCCGATGGCCTTGGAGACAAAGGGCACGGTGCGCGAGGCGCGCGGATTGGCTTCCAGCACGAAAACCTCGCCAGCGCGGATGGCGAACTGTACGTTGAGCAGCCCCACCGTGTGCAGGCCGAGCCCCAGCTTGCGCGTATCCGCGCGCACCCGCTCCAGAATATCTTCCCCCAGGGTATGCGTGGGAATGGAGCAGCAGGAATCCCCGGAATGCACACCGGCCTGCTCGATATGCTCCATAATCGCCGCGATGCTCACGCTTTCGCCGTCGCACACGGCGTCGACATCCACTTCCACGGAGTCCTCAAGAAACTTGTCCACCAGGATAGGCGAAGCCGGGTCCAGAACGAAACCGCTCTCCCTGCCTCCGACATAGGCGCGCAAGTCCGCCTCGCTGTGAATGACGCGCATGGCCCTCCCCCCCAGGACGAAGGAGGGCCGGACCATAACCGGATAGCCTATTGCCCCGGCCGTGCGGCAGGCGGATTCCACATCCCCGGCCATGCCGCTCGGGGCCTGGCTCACGCCCAGTTCCCGAGCCAGGGCGCTGAATTCCTCCCGATCCTCGGCCAGGGCGATGTCCGCGGGAGTGGTGCCCAGAATGGGCACCCCGGCGGCGGACAAGGCCCGGGCGATGTTCAGGGGCGTCTGGCCGCCGAACTGCACGATCACCCCGCCGAGGGTCCCGTCCAGCTTTTCGGCCTCGCACACCGCAAGCACGTCCTCGATGGTCACAGGTTCGAAATAGAGGCGATCCGCCGTGTCATAATCGGTGCTGACCGTTTCCGGGTTGGAGTTGACCATGATCGAGGTTATGCCGAGTTTTTTCATGGCCAGGGCGGCCTGCACGCAACAATAGTCGAATTCTATGCCCTGGCCGATGCGGTTCGGCCCGCCGCCCAGGATTACGACCTTGCGCGGCAAATCTTTTCCCCCCGCCCGGGGCAGGGGTTTTTCATCCGAGGCGCGTACATGGTCCAGGTGGGCCGGGTCCGGGTTCAGGCCGTCGAAGGTGGAATAAAAATAGGGCGTCAGCGCCTTGAACTCCCCGGCGCAGGTGTCCACGCAACGGAACACCGGGCGTACCCCGAGCGCAAGGCGCAAAGCGCGCAGGTCGCTCTCTTCAGGGCCGACTTCACTCTCCCCGCCGAGCAGGGAAGCAATGCGGGCGTCGCTGAAGCCCTGAGCCTTGATCCGGCGCAAACGGCCGGACAGTTCGGCGGCCTTGTCCCGATTCGCAAGGCCTTTGCCCTCCCCGAAAAATTCGCGGGCCAAATCCGCGAAGGGACCGCGAATCTCCTTCTCTGTTCCGGCAATCGCCGAAAGCTCGATCAAAAACCAGGGGTCAATGCCGGTCAGGGCATTGGCCTCGCCGATGTCCATGCCCAGGCTCAAAGCTTCATAAAGGTGCATGAGCCGCTCCGGAGAGGCCACGGGCAAAAGGGCGCGCAAGGCCTCAAGCCGGACCTGCGGGCTCTGCCCCGTTTGCTCCCTGCCTTTTACCGGCGCGGGCTCAAGGCCGGAAAGTCCGGTTTCCAGACCGCGCAGGGCCTTTTGCAGGGCTTCGCGGAAATTGCCGCCCAAGGCCATGGTCTCGCCCACGGAGTGCATTTGCAGGCCGAGCAGGGGCGCGGACCCGGCGAATTTTTCAAAATTGAAGCGGGGCACCTTGACCACGCAATAATCTATCGTGGGCTCAAAACAGGCCGAGGTGCGGGTGATGTCATTTTTCAGCTCGTCCAGATGATAGCCGAGGGCAAGTTTGGCGGCGATGCGCGCGATGGGGAATCCGGTGGCCTTGGACGCAAGGGCGGAGGATCGCGAAACGCGCGGGTTCATCTCGATTATGACCCTCCGGCCGGTTGCCGGGTTGACGGCGAACTGAATGTTGCAGCCGCCCGTGTCCACGCCCACGGCGCGCACCACCGTCAAAGCGTCGTTGCGCAGTTCCTGGTATTCCACGTCCGACAAGGTCTGGATGGGGGCGACGGTGATGGAATCCCCAGTATGCACGCCCATGGGATCAAAATTTTCTATGCCGCAGATCACTACCGCATTGTCCCGCCCGTCGCGCATGACCTCCAGTTCTATTTCCTTCCAGCCGAGAACGGATTCTTCCACCAGCACGCGCCCGATCGGCGAGGCGTCCAGGCCGTGCCGCACTATCTCCCGAAACTCCTCAATGTTGCAGGCTATGCCACCGCCGGTTCCCCCGAGGGTGAAGGAAGGCCGCACCACCAGAGGGAAAGAGATTTCCTCCGCTATGCGCAGAGCCTCTCCCAGGTTCGCGGCTATGCCGTTTCTGGGCAGGTCCAGACCGGCCGCGCGCATGGTCTTGCTGAACAGATCCCGGTCTTCCGCGATTTCAATGGATTTGGCGCCCGCCCCTATCATCTCCACCCCATACTCGCGCAAGACCCCGGCCCGGTGCAGCTCCACGGCCAGATTAAGGGCCGTCTGCCCCCCCAGCGTGGGCAGCAGGGCGTCCGGCCTTTCCTTGCGGATGATGGCCGAAGCCATGTCGAGGTTCATGGGTTCCATATAGGTGCGTTCGGAGAACCCCGGGTCGGTCATGACCGTCGCCGGGTTGGAATTGAGCAGGATGATGCGGCAGCCTTCCTCCTTCAGGGCCTTGCAGCCCTGGGTTCCGGAATAGTCGAACTCGCAGGCCTGGCCGATGACTATGGGACCGGAGCCCAACACCAGCACGCTTTTTATATCGGCGCGTTTAGGCATGGAGCGCCTCCTCCCTGTGCCGCAAAATCATGGCGCGAAAGCGCGGGAAAAGTCCGGTGGCGTCGGTGGGGCCGGGCGAGGCCTCCGGATGGAACTGCACGGAAAACGCGGGCGCGTCTTTTACCCTGATCCCCTCCAAGGTGTCGTCGTTCAAGTTTCTGTGCGTCATCTCGGCCCTGGCGGGCAAGGTACCGGGATCCACGCAGAAGCCG
The DNA here is from genome assembly GCA_031288535.1 of Desulfovibrio sp. Lineage (GTDB taxonomy): Bacteria > Desulfobacterota > Desulfovibrionia > Desulfovibrionales > Desulfovibrionaceae > Frigididesulfovibrio. Next base: position 7,924 of record JAITRF010000059.1, read on the forward strand.
TGGTTCTGGCTGGTTATCTCCACCCTCCCGCTCCCCAGGTCCAGGACGGGATGATTGACGCCGTGATGCCCGAAAGGCAGCTTGTAAGTTTTTGCGCCCAAAGCCAATCCCAAAAGCTGATGCCCGAGGCAGATGCCGAAAATCGGCACCCGGCCGAGCAGGTCCCGGATGCAGGATACGGCGTAGGAGCAAGGCTCCGGGTCCCCGGGGCCGTTGGTGAGCAGCACCCCGTCCGGATTGAAGGCCAGCACCTCCTGTGCGGTGACGGCGGCGGGCACGACCGTCGCCCGCATGCGTTGCGCGGCCAGTCTCTCAAGTATGGAACGTTTCAATCCGTAATCGATCACGACCACATGCAGATCCGGAACGGTTTTATCCCTCGCCTCATAAGCATAGGCATCCGCACAGGTGGCCTTGCACGCCAGATCGCGGCCCTGCATGGAAGGCCATTGCCTGACCCGGCGCAAGAGGGAAGCCTTGTCCAGGTCCAGGGCGCTGATGATGCCGTTGCGTGAGCCGTGGTCGCGCAAATGCAGGGCCAGCGCGCGGGTATCCAGATTCTTGACTCCGGTTATGCCGTGGCGCCTGAGCTTTTCGTCCAGGGACTCCGCCGCGCGCCAATGCGGAAAAGGCCCCTGCGCTTCGAAAAGATCATGCAGGACCACCCCGGCCGCGACCGGGCCGGGCGCTTCGTCATCCAAGGGGTTCGCCCCGTAATTGCCGAGGTGAGCCGTGGTAAACACCATGATCTGCCCGTAATAGGAAGGATCCGTGATGCTTTCCTGATACCCGCACATCCCGGTGATAAAAACCGTCTCGCCCGCAGCTTCTCCCGCCGCGCCGCAGGCCTCGCCCGCAAAGCAGGTTCCGTCATCCAGCATAAGCAGCGCCTGTGTCGCCATCGCATCCTCGCATGGGGAAACCCCAGCGCGGCCTTCTGCCGCGCAGTTACAGAAAAAAACCAAGCCCGCAGGCGGCAAACCCCGGCAAACCGTTCGTACCAGGTTGCGACCGCCAGGGAGCAAATTGGTATCGGCTGAAGGCTTTGCCTTCAGCCCGCCGCGAAGGCGCAGGCGGCATCGACTGTCGCCGTAAAACGCCGAAGCGGGCGTGCATCTCCGCATTCAAACCCGTTTGAATGCGATCTGGATCAGGAAGTGGACATGCTCTCGAGCACCGCGGCGCAACGCGGACAAACCCCCGGATGGCCCGGATGCGCGCCCAACTCCGTGCTGTATATCCAGCAGCGCCCGCATTTCTCCCCGGAGGCCGGACGCACCCTGATGCGCAGATCCGCCATGTTTTCCGCCTCCACGGCGTCGGCCGGGGCTTCTTCCAAGGCGCGCAGGGAAAAGGCGGAGACGATGAACAAGGAGCGCAAATCCGTTCCCAAGGCGCGCAAATCCCGGCCAAGGGCCGCGCCGGCGTAGACCTCCACCTCCGTATCCAGGGCATGGCCTATGGTCCCGACCTTGCGCAAGGGCTCAATGGCCCGCGTGACCTCGGCGCGCACACCCATAAGGGTCTCCCAGCGCAACGCTTCCTCCTCTCCAAGGCGCAGGGGGGAAAGGTGCCCGTCGCGCAGGGCGAAAACCGTATCCACAGCCGGCTTCAGCAGCTCGGGCAGATGGGAGAGGACTTCTTCGGCGCTGAAAGACAGGATCGGGGCCATATCCGCAAGCAGCAGCAGGAGAATGCGGTACAAAGCCGTCTGGGCGGAGCGGCGTTCCAGGCTTGCGGGCGGCGCGGCGTAGAGGCGGTCCTTGATCACATCCAGGTAGAAGGCCGAAAGATCGCTTACGCAGAGGTTGTGCAGGGCGTGAAAAACCCTGTGGAACTCGTATCCGGCATAGGCAGCCTGGATGTCCTGATGCGCCCGGCTCACAAGGTCAAGGGCGCGCAGGTCCAGAGGGTCCATATCCGCTTCTCCGATCTGAAATTCCGGCGAAAAGTCATAGAGGTTGCCAAGCAGATAGCGGCAGGTGTTGCGAATGCGGCGGTAGGCGTCCACCAGCCTGTTCAGTATCTCCTCCGACATGCGAACATCCTCACGGTAGTCCACGGAGGACACCCAAAGACGGAGAATCTCCGCCCCGTATCTGGAGATGACCTCGTCCGGCACTATGGCGTTGCCGACGGATTTGGACATCTTCCTGCCTTCCCCGTCCACGACGTAGCCGTGCGTGAGCACCTCCCTGTACGGAGGCACCCGGCGCGTCCCGATCGCGGCCAGCAGAGAGGAATGGAACCAGCCGCGGTGCTGATCCGAGCCCTCCAGATACATATCCGCCGGGAAACGACATTCGGGGCGCCGTTCCAGCACGGCGGCGAAACTGGTGCCGGAATCGAACCAGACATCCAGAATGTCCGTCTCGCGCCTCCATTCGCCGCCCCCGCAGGCGGGGCAGCGCAGGCCCGCCGGGACTATCTCCCCTGAAGGGGCGTCAAACCAGTAGTCGCACCCGGTAGGATGGGCGGCGAAGCGCTCCGTTATTTCCCGTCCCCAGGCGGCCTCATGCCAGGCCTCCCCGCAGGTCTTGCAGATAAGGGCCAGTATCGGCACTCCCCAGGTGCGCTGCCTTGATATGCACCAGTCCGGTCGGCGTTCGATCATGGAATGGATGCGCTCCTCGCCCCAGGCGGGGATCCAGCGCACGTCCCTGCGAATGGCTTTCAGGGCGCGTTCTCGCAGGTAGTTGGCGTCCATGCTTATAAACCACTGGGTCGTGGCCCTGAAGATGACCGGCTTTTTGCAGCGCCAGCAATGCGGGTAAGAGTGCTTTATCTTGTCTTCGCGAATCAGGTATCCGCCGGAATTGAGCTTGTCCATGACGGCCGCGTTCGCTTCACCGACCCCAAGGCCGGCGAAGAATTCCACTCCAGGCAAAAAACGCCCGTCGTCGTCCAGGGGAGAGAGTATCTCAAGACCCTTTTCCAGGCCGATCTCATAGTCCTCCCGCCCGTGGCCGGGCGCAGTATGCACAACTCCCGTGCCCGCGTCCAGGGTGACGTGCCTGCCCATGACCAGGGGAGACGGACGATCATAGAAGGGATGCCGCGCCACAAGTCCGTCCAGGTCCGTCCCCTTGGCCATGCCCGCGCTTTCGGCGTTCAGCCAGCCGAAAAGCCTCCGGCATTCTTCAAGGCGCTCGTCCGCAAGAATATAATACTCGCCTTCCGCGCGCACCAGCACATAGTCCAGATCCGGATGCAGGGCTATGGCCATGTTGTCCGGCACAGTCCAGGGAGTCGTGGTCCAGATGACTATATAGCTGCGGCCGGGAACCGCTTCGGGGAACACCTTCTTCAGACCCGGATCGCTGATGGGAAAACGCACGTAAATGGAAGGAGAGGTGCGGTCGTAATATTCCACTTCCGCCTCAGCCAGGGCGGTATGGCAGGAACAGCACCAGTGCACGGGTTTCTTGCTGCGCGAGACCGAGCCGTCGGACATGAAATTGCACAATTCGCGCGCCGTCACCGCCTCATAGGCCGGGTCCATGGAAACATAGGGCTTGTCCCAAACCCCGAGCACGCCCAGGCGTTTGAATTCGTCGCGCTGTATGTTCAGCCATTTCCACGCATAGTCGCGGCAAGCCTTGCGCACTACGGCAACGGGCAGAGCCCGCCTGTCCTCGCCCAGCTCCTGCTCCACCTTGTGTTCGATCGGCAGCCCGTGGCAATCCCAGCCGGGCACAAACTCGGCGCAATAGCCCTGCATGTTGCGCGATTTTATTATTATATCCTTGAGAATTTTGTTCAGGGCCGTGCCGAGGTGTATATGCCCGTTGGCGTAGGGCGGCCCGTCGTGGAGGATGAAAACCCCCTTTTCTCCCCCGGCTTCCACCATGCTCCGGTAAGCGTCCGTCCGTTCCCAGCGATTCAGTATCTCCGGCTCGCGCTGAGCCAGATTGGCTTTCATGGGGAAAGAAGTCCGCGGGAGATTCAGGGTTTTTTTGTAATCAGACCTGCCTGTTTCACTCATGATACGCTCCGTCGCAAAAATTGAAAATCATCCGGCCCCGGCCATACGTTCAAGTTCTTCAAACAGCGCCGCGCATGCCGAAGGGCAAAAAAGCACGAAGAGATGCGCCGCGTCCGGCACCAGTTTCAAGGTCCAGCCGGCAGGCGGGACAAGAGAGGAAGCCGGCAGGACCATCTCGTCCGCGGTGCCGGCCAGGGACACGCAGGGTATCTCCGGCGCCGGGGCTTCCTGCAGACCGCGCAGAAATTCCGAACCCGGCTCAAGAAACCGGGCCTGGTTCCATTTTCCGACGGCCAAAGCGGCGAGCCTGCTCCCGGCATGGGGCGTCCCCAAGGTGACGACGCCGGCCACGCCCTCCTGAAACGCCCTGTCGGCAAGACAGGCGCGCGCTATCAGGCCGCCCATGCTGTGCGCCACGATCAGCGGCCTGACTCCCTGAAAATCGGGGCGGCGCATAAATTTTTTGAAATCTTCGCCTATCACCGGCAAAGGCGCGAAGCGCCCATAGGTGAAAAAGCGCATCCGAAAGCCCTTCTTCCTCATAACCCAGGCCACATACAGCCATGTCGAGGCGTTGTGATACAATCCATGGATGAAAACCAGCGGGGGCAGGTCTTCTCTCCCCCCCGGACGCTGAAAAAAAACGCGGACCAGTGGCCCGAAGGGAAACAGCAACAGGCCGCAGACAATCTCCCTCAGGTTCAGAAAAAAATGCAGGCAACGCTTCAAATAACCCCAATCCGGGGCGGGCACGCGCGCCTCCGGGGAATTTTTCGCCTCATACCAGAAAAGCAGGGTGAGGGCGAAAGCCGAAAGAAGAACCGTCAAGGCCGTAAGGCAGAGCAAAACCTTGATCAGCAGCATGGCGGCTCCCTCCGCCCTTCGCGGTCCAGGGCGCGTTTTAAGCTCTCCGCGTAAGGAGGGCGCAACACGCCCGCATCGGTGATAATCCCGCCTATAAGTTCGGCCGGGGTGACGTCAAAGGCGAAATTGTAGGCCGGAACCCCTTCTGGGCTTATGCGCGCTCCGGCAATGCAGGTGACCTCCGTTTCCGGACGCTCTTCGATGCAAATACCCGCTCCGTCGCTCGTCTCCAGGTCCACAGTGGACAAGGGCGCGGCCACGTAAAAGGGAATGCCGTGCGCCCGCGCCAGGATGGCCGCCCCGTAAGTGCCTATCTTGTTCGCGGTGTCGCCGTTGGCGGCGATGCGGTCCGCCCCGGTGATCACCTTCTGCACCATGCCTCTTTGCATGAGCAGGGCATAAGCGTTATCGCAGGCTATGGCAACCGGCACGCCTTGCCTGCATAATTCATAGGCGGTAAGCCGCGCGCCCTGCAACAGGGGGCGGGTCTCCCCGGCTATGACCCTGATGTCCTTGCCCTGCCCGAAAGCCGCATAGACGACGCCCAAGGCCGTGCCGAAACCGGCGGTGGCCAATGCCCCGGCGTTGCAGTGCGTGAGTACGGTTTCCCCGTCGTTGACGAGAACCGCGCCGAAAGCGCCCATGCGCCGGTTCGCTTCTATATCCTCCCTCCGGATGCGTTCGCTCTCCGCCTCCCAGACCCGTACCAGCCCGTCCATAGGTAGGGTTCCCCTGTCCCGCCACACCCCGCGCATCCGGGAAACCGCCCGGGAAAGGTTTACCGCCGTGGGCCGTGCCCTGGCAATGGCCTCAAGCCTGGCGTCAAGCTCCGCCTCCCGGTTTGCGCCGGGTTGCGTCTCGCGCGCGGCCAGAACGCAGGCAAAAGCCCCCACTATCCCCAAAGCCGGCGCGCCGCGCACCACCATCTCCCGGATGGCGTAGAGGACGTCCCGCGTCGAACGACAGGCGTAAAATTCCTCACGCGTCGGCAGCAGACGCTGATCCAGCAGAAAAAGGACGCCCTGCTCCGGATCGTAGCGAATGTGATCTTCCATGTTTCTCCGTATCCGAAAAGCCTTAAAAAAGCACTGAATTATTTCCTTGAGGGAACAGGCGGTTCCTTATTCGGATTCCAAATAAAATGTTCCATTTTATTTGGAGAGCCGCAGGCGGGCAAAAGCCCGCCCGCTCCTCACAAAACCTGCGGTTTTGGCGCCTGTTTGGCAGGCGCGATGCCAATT
>JAITRF010000130.1 GCA_031288535.1 Desulfovibrio sp.
CCGCAGGCGGGCAAAAGCCCGCCCGCTCCTCACAAAACCTGCGGTTTTGGCGCCTGTTTGGCAGGCGCGATGCCAATTCCAGATAAAATTGAAGCAATTTTTATCTGGAATTGGCATTAGAGCATTTTGCGCTTGAGATTGTCGCTTGACTGCGGGCAAAGCCCGCCTGCGCCAATCTCGCGGGCGTTGCGAAGCATTGCTTCGCAACGCCCGAGCATTTATCAGGATAGATATTTTCAATGATAAAATGCTTTAAACCCCTCTATTTCCCGCTTTCCAGACCCGTCGGCCCGAGAGCGAAATCCGCGTGTTCCCGGACCTGCTTCTTTCGCCTGCTCAGAAGCCTTTGCACTTTATCCATGTAATAATAATACACGGGAGTGAAAAAGAGAGTCAGCAGCTGGGAGACGCAAAGACCCCCGACCACCGCGAGTCCCAGGGGCTGCCGCGCCTCGCCGCCGGCTCCGAAGCCGACGGCTATGGGGATCGTGCCCATGAAAGCCGCCATGGTGGTCATCATGATCGGCCTGAAGCGCACCACCGCCCCCTGGATTATCGATTCTTCCGCGTCCAGATTCTTCGCGCGCTGAGCCTCCAGAGCGAAGTCAATCATCATGATGGCGTTCTTCTTCACTATGCCTACAAGCATTATGATGCCCACAAAGGCGTAGATATCAAGCTCTTTCCCGAAAAGCAGCAGGGTTGCCAAAGCCCCCGCTCCGGCCGAAGGAAGCCCGGAGAGTATGGTGATCGGATGAATGAAGCTCTCGTAGAGGATGCCCAGCACGATATAAATCACGGCGATCGCCAGTATAAGCAAAAGCCAGAGATTTTCAGAGGAAGACTCAAAGGCCTGGGCCGTGCCCTGAAAACTGGTGCTGATAGAGTCCGACAAAACCGACCGGGCCACGTCCTGCACTTTTTGCATGGCTTCTCCCAGGGAAACCCCCTCGCGCAGGTCAAAAGAAATGGTCACCGAAGGCATCTGCCCAAGATGGTTCACAACCATAGGCCCGACGCCCGTGGTCACTTCCACCAGAGTGGACAGGGGCACAAGCCGCCCGGACGGCGCGCGCACGTGCAGAAGGTCCATGGTGCGGGGCTGGTCCCGAAACTTCGGCTCAAGCTCCAGTATCACCTGGAAATCGTTAGTCGGGGCGAGTATGGTGGATACTTCGCGCGTGCCGTAGGACAAGGACAGGGCCGTCTCGATCTGCCCGGCGGTGATCCCCAAAGCCGACGCCTTGTCGCGCAGTATCCGCACTCGCACCTCCGGGTTGGACAGGAGCAGGTCCGTGGTCACGTTCTGCACCTCGTTCAGGGTCTGAAGCTTTTCATAGAGCGCCTGGGCATCACGGTAGAGAACGGCCATGTCCGGGCTCTGCATTGTGAACGGATACAGGCTCTTCGTCGCCGAACCGCCGATGCGTATGGGAGGCGGCATTGACGTGTAGGCGCGGATTCCCGGGACCTCGGCAAAGAGCGGGCGCAACTGGTTTATGATCTCCGAGGCGTGCGGACGCTTGCCGCGATCCACAAGGCTGATGGCTATAAAACCCTCGTGCGTGAAATTGCTCCCCCCGCCGGCGCCGATAACGGATATGTAACGGTCCACATAAGGATTTTTGCGCACGACTTCCACAAGCTGCTGCTGGTGTTCCGTCATGTTGCCGATCGAACTGCCCTGCTGCCCTTCGGTGCGCACTATGATCTGCCCCATGTCCTCGGTGGGCAGAAAACCTTGGGGGGCTATGAAGAACAAATATACCGTGCCCCCCAGGATGAGGAAGGAAAAAATCAGGCAGGCGAAGCGCGCGCGCATGGCCGAGCGCAGGGCCCTTTCATAAAAGGCGGCGGCCCGGTTGAAAAACTTCTCCGCCGCGCCCGATAACCCTCCCTGGCGGCGCGAATGATCCGGCGGGCGCAGAAAACGGCTGCACAGCATGGGCGTCAAACTCAGGGACACCACGCCGGACAACAGGATGGACACGGCGATGGTCAGGGCGAATTCGTGGAAAAGCCTGCCGACTATGCCGCCCAGGAAAAGCACGGGCATGAACACCGCCACCAGGGACAGGGTCATGGAGAGGATGGTGAAGCCTATCTCCTTGGAGCCGTCCAGGGCCGCCTGCATGGGTTTTTTGCCGCTCTCCATGTGGCGCACGATGTTTTCCAGCATGACCACGGCGTCGTCCACCACAAACCCCACCGACAGGGTCAGGGCCATGAGCGAGAGGTTGTTCAGGGAAAACCCGAGAAGATGCATGAAGGCGAAAGCTCCCACAATGGACAGGGGCACGGCCAGACTGGGGATCAGGGTGGCGGAGACGTTGCGCAGGAAAAGGAAGATGACCAGGACCACCAGGACCACGGTCAGGCACATGGTGAACTGCACGTCCGCCACCGCCTCGCGGATGCTTTCTGATCGGTCGTATTGCACCCTGAACTCAATGGAGGCGGGAACCTGCTTGCGCAAGTCCGGCAGCACTTTTTTGATCCTGTCCACCAGCTCCACGGTGTTCGCGCCGGGCTGACGTTCGATGGCCAGGGTAAAGGCCCGGTATTCGTTGAACCACCCCGCCCGGCGGTCGTTTTCCACGCTGTCCAGAACCGTGGCCACTTCCGAGAGGCGCACCGGAGCCCCGCCCCTCCAGGCCACGATCAGAGGCTTGTACTCGTCGGCCTTGTAGAGCGCCCCGGTGCTCTGCACCGTATATTCGCGCACCCTGCCGCTCAGGGACCCGACCGGCTGGTTGGAATTGCCCTCCCTCAGGGCGTCGGCGATCTCGTCTATGCCTATCTGGCGCGAAGCCACGGCCTCCGGGTCCACCTGCACGCGCACGGCGTATTTGAGCTGGCCGTAAACCGATACCTGGGATACCCCGCTCACCGTGGAAAGACGTTGCGCTACGAGATTTTCGGCGTATTCGTTGACGTCGGTGAGGCGCATGGTGGGCGAATACATGGCGAGATAGAAAACCGGCAAATCCGCCGGGTTTACCTTGCGGAAGCTCGGCGGGGTCGGCAAATCGGAGGGCAGCCTGCGCATGGCCGCCGAGATTGCCGTCTGCACGTCAAGGGCGGCGGCGTCGATGTCCCGATCCAGGGAAAACTGAAGGGTGATGCGCGTGCGCCCCAGGTTGCTCGTGGAAATCATCGAATCCAGTCCGGCGATGGTGGAGAACTGTTTCTCCAGAGGCGTGGCCACGGTGGAAGCCATGGTGTCCGGGCTCGCGCCGGGATAGTCGACGATCACCGAGATGGTCGGAAAATCCACGGTGGGCAGAGCGGCCGTGGGCAGATAGCGATAGCCCATCAGCCCGGCCAGCATGATCCCGATCATGACCAGGGTGGTGGCCACCGGACGCCGGATAAAAATGCCGGAAGGATTCATTTGCGTCCTGATTGTCCTTTTCCAGGTTTCATACCAGTGCGCCGTAACACTTAAAAGTGCAGATCAAGCAGCGTACCAGCCGCCGGGCGACAAGCCCGGCGCGGCGGCGAAGCCGCCGGGGCAAAGCAAAAACCATGTTGTCGCATTTCAAACGGATTTGAATGCGGAAATATACGCCCGCTTCGGCGCGTTACGGCGGCAGTCAATGCCGCCCGCGCCTTCGCGGCGGGTTGAAGGTTTCGCTTTCGACCGATACCGATTCGTCACCTGCCGGTAGCGACCCGGTATCAGAAAGCAGGCTTTCGGCCAGATGCACAGCCGCCACAGCGTCCGGCGCGTAATGCGCCCCTATGGAGCGCGCGAACTCCTCGGTCACGACCGCCCCTCCCACCATGACTTTCTGGGGCATGCCATTTTCTTCCACAAGCTCCACCGTGTCGCGCATGCGCACCATGGTCGTCGTCATCAGGGCGGAGAGGCCGATGAGGGAGGCATTGCGCGCACGGGCCTCTTCCACTATGCGCCCCGCCTCCACGTCCTTTCCCAGGTCCACGACTTCAAAGCCGTGGTTTCCAAGCATAAGCGAGACGATATTTTTGCCTATATCGTGGATGTCCCCCTCCACAGTCGCCATGACGACCACCGGCCGCTCCGTCCCGCCCGAGGCTTTCTCAAGCAGGGGTTTGAGGACGCCGAAGGCCCTCTGCATGGCCTGCGCGGAACGGATGAGCTGGGGAAGAAAATATTCTTTGCGCTCATAGCGTCGCCCTACCACGTCCAGGGCCGGGATCAGCTTTTCCCGGACTATGGCGAAGGGGTCTTCCCCCGCGTCAAGGGCCTTTTGCACCAAATCCTCAATGCCTTCGCTCATACCCTCGATAACCGCCGCGGCCAGCTCCGAACAAGGCGGAAGGGGCCGCTTCGCCTCCGGAGAAGGCGCGATTTTTACCGCGTCCGCCTCCCGCCCGGCATAGGCGCGAATGAAGTTTTCCGCCCCCGGATCATGGCCGAAAAGCAGATTGACGGAATCCACCGTCTCCCTGATGCGGGGATTGGAGGGATTGGCGATGCAGGCGTTCATGCCCGCCCCGGCGGCGAGGCCCAGAAACGAGGAGTTAAGCAACTCGCGCGCCGGCAGGCCGAAGGAGATGTTGGAAAGCCCGCAGAGCACGGGCATACGCAAGGTATGAGTGCAATAGCGGATGAACTTGAGGCATTCGCCGCCCGCCTCCGGGCTTGAGGAGGCGGCCAGCACCAGGGCGTCGACGATGGCCAGAAAACGGGGCACGCCAAGCGCGTCCATGCGCCCCAGAAGCTCCTCCAGGATGGCGATGCGCTCCTTCGCAAGCACCGGCAGCTTTTTGCCGCGCAGGGGCAAAAGTATGAAAGGGGCGCCGAAATCCCTGCACAGCGGCCCGAGAAACTCCAGCCTCCCCTCCTCTCCGCTGATGGAATTGACCAGAGGCGAGGCGGGATAAACGCGGAGAACCTTTTCCACGGCCAGCATGTTTGTGGAATCAACGGACAAGGGGAGAGCCACGCGCGTTTGCAGTGCCTCGACCAGGGCGGGCAGACACAGGGTCTCGTCAATCATCGGCGCGCCAACGTTCACATCCAGGGCGGCGGCCCCCCCTTGCGCCTGCTCGTCTGCGAAGCGCAGGGCGGTTGTGAACACGCCGTCCTTAAGCTCGGCGGAAAGCTGTTTTTTGCCTGTGGGATTGATGCGCTCGCCTATGATGCGCAAAGGCTGCCCGAAACCGATGCGAGTCAGGCCGGAACGCGAGGTCAGGGTTATGCCGGCTTGCGCGGGGCGCGGCCCCGGGGGGGGCAAGGAGCGGAAAATTTTTCCCAAAGCCGCTATGTGCGCGGGGGTGGTGCCGCAGCAGCCGCCCAGGCATTGGGCGCCGCCGTGGAAGTCTTCCCGCGCGAAATCCGCAGTCGGCGAGGCGAATTCCTCCGGCCCGAGCGGGAAAACCGTCTCTCCCCCCTCAAGCCTCGGCAAGCCGGCATTGGGCTGGATGAGCACCGGAACCGGCGACAGGCGCAGAAGCTCCAAAGCCGCGCCGCGCATCTCCAGCGGTCCCTGACCGCAGTTCATGGCGATCAGATCGGCCCCGAGATTGGCAAGGGTGGCCGCGCAGACGGCAACCGTGGAACCGGTAAGCGTGCGCCCGTCCTCATAGGTCATGGACAGGCCCAGAGGCGGGTTGCCTTCACGCCTTGCGGCCACGGCCACGGCCCTGGCTTCGGCTATGTCGAAATGGGTCTCCGCGAGCACAAGGTCCGCTCCGCCTTCAAGAAGTCCGCGGATCTGCTCCCTGAAGGCCTCCACCATTTCCGTAAAGGACAATTCCCCGAGCGGGCGCAAAAATTTTCCCGTCGGTCCCACGCTTCCGGCGACAAAAACGCGCCTTCCGCATTCCTCGACGACCCGGCGCGCCTCTCCTGCCATGCGCCGGTTGAATTCACGCGCCTCAATCCCCGGCGGCAGCTTGAAGCGGGTTCCGCCGAAAGTGCTGGTGGTGATCACATCCGCGCCAGCCCGGATATACTCTGCATGCACAGCGCGCAGGATATCCGGGCGCTCGAGGCAGAACAGCTCGGGGTTTTGCCCCGGCGAAAGCCCCCGGACCTGCAGCATGGTGCCCATGGCGCCGTCGAAAAGCAGCCGCGCGCCCTGCGCAAGCCTTCTGCGAAAATTATCCACGCCGCTTCTCCGATCGGAGGGCTTGAAAAGTCTAAGAAAATGTCGATTACGGATTCCGTGTATCTACTGAAAAACCTTGAAAAGAACAAACAAAAATTATATAGAGCAAAGATTGCTTAAAATACAGAATAATTTACCCGGACTCCCGCCAAGCGAACCCATGACCATGCAAGCCGAGGCCGCCGGCAAAACGGCGGCGCAGACAGAAGAAGAATATGCCCCGGAGCCCGAGGAGACAGTCGACCTCTTTGAGGAAGACCGGCTTTTGACTGAAGCTCCGGAAGATTACGGGGACACGTCCCCCGTCCTCCCCGCTCCTGCCGATGCCGCCCCGGACGCTTTGGCCCCCTATGTCAGCAGACCGCCGGAAAAAGCCCGCGACAGCCTGCACACCTATCTGCGGGAAATCCACCGCTTCCCCCTGCTCGACCCGGATGAGGAAATCACGCTGGCCCGCAAGGTACGCGACACGGGCGACCCGGACGCCGCCTTCCGCCTTATCTCCTCCCACCTGCGTCTGGTCGTGCGGATCGCCATGGACTTTCAGCGCCGCTGGATGCAAAATGTCCTGGACCTGATCCAGGAGGGCAACGTGGGGCTGGTAAAAGCCGTCAGCAAGTTCGATCCGGAAAAGGGAATAAAATTCTCCTATTATGCCGCCTTCTGGATCAAGGCCTATATCCTGAAGTTCATCATGGACAACTGGCGCATGGTCAAAATCGGCACGACCCAGACCCAGCGCAAGCTCTTCTACAATTTGAACAAGGAACGCCAGCAGCTCACCGCCCAAGGTTTTGAGCCGGATGCCTCGACCCTGGCCGAGCGCCTGAACGTGTCGGAGGAGCAGGTAATCGAAATGGAACAGCGCCTGGACGCCTCGGATACGTCCCTGGACGCCAGGGTGGGAGAGGAGAATGCCGGGGGCGCGACCAGAATGGACTACCTGCCCGCTCTGGGTCCGGGCATAGAGGAAATTCTGGCCGACAGAGAAATCGCCCATCTGGTGCGCGAGCGCCTGAAATCCCTGATCCCCCGGCTCAGCAACAAGGAAAAATACGTCCTCTACAACCGGCTGCTGACGGACGAACCGGCAACTCTGCGGGAGATAGGCGATTTTTTTCATATCACCCGGGAACGCGTCCGGCAGATCGAGGCCCGGCTTCTGCAAAAGGCGCGCGATCATCTGCTTGCGAACATCAAGGACTTTTCACGCGACTGGATAGAACAGTAATGCCGAAACGACGACACCACCCACCCCGGCATCCCGGCCTTGCGCGCAATGCCGCGCTTTGCCTGACTTGTTTCGCGGCGTTTTTCTGTCTGTTCCTCTGCCCGTCCGCCTTCGCCGCCGGTCCCGGAAAAAAGCCTCCGCCGGGCGGGGAGGCGGCAAAAACGGAAGCCGCCCTCCCGGACGCATCCTCCTGGGGCGTAAACCCGGAAGCCCAGCGCCTTTTCTATTATCTGGCGCTCTCGCAAAGCCTTTTCGACAATTCCCGGACGGGAGTGATCCAGGCCATAAACGCGCTCATCCTCCTCGACCCGTCTCTGCCCGTATTTCAGGACGGAGCGGCCATCCTGCTCTCGCGCGGGGAATTGGCGGAGGCGGAAAAGACGGTCCTTGCGGGCCTTGAGCGTTTTCCGGACAACCCGCTGCTTTGCCTGCTCCTGTCCGGTGTCTACAACGAAAGCGACGAGACCGGCAAAGCCATAGCCCTGCTTGAAGCGGCTCTTGCCAAAAATCCGGAAAACCGGGAAATCCAGGAGGAATTGATCCGCATCTACATCAGGCAGGGCGATACCACAAAAGCCTCGGAAATCCTGAAAATCCTACCCGAAACGGATACGTCGCCCGAGGCCGAGCTTTTCCGCGCCGGGGTACTCTCCACAGTGGGACGGACGGAGGAAGCCAAGACCCTGCTGCGGGAACTGCTGAAAAAAGAGCCGGATTACGCGGAAGCCTGGCTGGAACTGGCCTACCTTGAAGACCGCGACAAAAACAGCGCGGCGGCAGTCGAAGCTTACGAAAAAGCGGCGCAGTTGATGCCGGAAAACAAGGACGTCCATCTGCGCGTCATCACCTTGCGCCTGAAAGAGAAAAATCCGGACGCGGCCATGCGCGTCCTTGAAGACGCGGAATTTAACGCCAGCCAGCTCATGCAGGCCGCCCTGCGCTTCGCCGGGGAACGCCATTACCCGCAGGCGGAGGCGTTCCTGAAACAGGCGCAGGCAAAAGGCGCGGACGCGGATGAAGTCTCCCTTTACCTGTCCATGATCAGACAGGAAAGCTCGAAGGATCCCAAAGCCGGACTTGCGCCGCTTGCGGACATCAAGCCGCAAAGCCCGGCTTATCCCGCCGCGCTCGAGCAAAAAGCCCGCATCCATCTCAAGTCCGGGGATTATGAAAACGCCCGCCGGACGGCCAATGCCGGCCGCAAGCTTTTTCCGGACCGGAAAGACCTCTGGGGCATTGAGGCCTTCGCGCTGGCCAAGCTGAAAAAAGCCGCCGCTTCCGAAGCCGTGCTCAAAGAAGCCCTGCGCCACTATCCCGAAGACGAAGACCTGCTTTTTTCCCTGGGCAACATCCAGGACGAAACCGGAAACAAAAGCGCGGCCCTGCGGACCATGGAGGAGATCATCACCTTAAACCCGAAAAATTATCAGGCCCTTAATTATATCGGGTACACCCTGGCCGACAGGAACGTCGAACTGGACCGGGCTCTTGCGCTTGTCACCAAGGCGCTTGAACAAAACCCGGAAGCGGATTTCATCGTGGATTCCCTGGCCTGGGTCCTGTACCGCCTGGGGCGGCACGCCGAAGCCTGGACCAACATAAACCGCTGCATAAGCCTGGGAGGGGACGATGCAGTCATCTGGGAACATTACGGGGACATAGCCCTGGCGCTCGGAAAAAGGGAAGAGGCGGCCAAAGGCTACAAAGAGGCCATCCAGCGTCAGGCGGCAAATCTAAAGGAAGTGCGGCGCAAACTGTCCAAACTTGGAAAATAGGACGTGCCGGCCGCCACGCCGACACCGGCGAAATTGAGAAGTCCGGTAAGGTATGTACCATAATATCTTTAATTAACAATATAAAATTTTAGATGCGTCAGCCCTGCCGTGGGCACAGCACCCGGTTGACGGTTTATTCGTACTTCCATCAAAACGGAGTTCCCCGCTTTTGGCAAGGGGGAATTGCCCGAGCAAGTCGAGACTGCCCCACATCAAGGCATAAGCTCCACGCGCAACGCGCGATGCGCAAAACGTCCGGCGTCGTCAAGCACCCGCAAGGTGCCGCTTCCGCCCGGCGGAACCCAGGACAGGACGGCGTCCGGGGCGCTACGGCCTATAAATTTATCCTCATAGAACCAGTAGAGTTCGCCGGCCTCCGCATCCGCCCTGGCCCGCAGGCCGATACTTCCGCCCTGGGTTCGCGAGGCGCTGCGCATATACACAAAGCCTTCTTTGGGACTCAAAATCATGGGCGCCTGCCCCAGGGCCGCCTGCTCGCACTCCGGCCCAAAAGGCGGCGGACGCTTTTTGCCCGCGCCGGCGGCGCTGAACATGGCCTGTAAATCCGAGGGCCAGAAAGCCCACACCTCGCGCCTCGTCCTTCCTTCATCCTCCACGCAGGCCCTTAGACCCGTCCGCGTATCCACCAGAATTTCCCTGTAGATTCCGGAATCCGCTATGGGCGACACACCGGGAATAAACCAGCCGCTCACCGTTTCCGGGCAGAGATCGGTTTTCACATCGCCGGTGTCGGCGCACATGCGCACGCGCTTGAGATTCAACTCGCCCATATGCGCCAGGGGCAGATCGCGCAAATTCCCCGAAGCGTTCAGCGCCCCGGCCGCATCAAGAAAAAGAACCGCCGCCGACGACGCGCCGACAAAGGCCGGATTGGGACTGCCGTCAAAATTGCCGACCCAGACCACCAGGACGTACGGCCCGAACACCCCGGCGGCCCAGGCGTCGCGCCGCCCGTTGGAGGTGCCGGTTTTCCAGTACAGGGGAAGTTTCGGAAAATTGCGCCCGATATAGTGCATCCGCAGCGCCGAAGGATTGTCCCGCAGCATGTCCAGAGTCAGGGCCGCCGCCTCCGGCGAAAGCAGCGACGTCATGGGCAGGGCCGGGGCGGGCGCGCCGCTTTGGACCGCCCGCGCCCTTGCCGGAACGGATGCGCCAAGTCCGGAACGGAACAGCACCGGCTCCCGCCAGACCCCCCTGTTGGGCAGCATGGCGTACAAAGCGGCCAGAGAGCGCGGGCTTATTTCCCCGCCGCCCAGCACCAGGGCCAGACCATAACGCTCCCGGTCATAGGGCAGGCCGGCGTGCCCCATCTGCAAAAAGGCGTAAAGGTCCGGACCGGACAGACGGTTGGCCAGATGCACGGCCGGGACGTTGCGGCTTAAAACCAGAGAGTCGCGCGCGGAAAGCGGCCCGCGGAACATGCCGTCGGCGTTTTCCGGATCATAGCCCCTGAAGTTCACAGGCGCGTCATAGAGCACGGTTTGCGGATGAATCAGACCCTGGTCCAAAGCCAGGGCATAAATGAAAGGCTTCAGGGTGGAGCCGGGCGAACGGCGCGCTCTGGTGCCGTCCACCTGCCCCAAAATGGCGCGGTCGTGAAAATCCGCGGACCCGACCAGGGCGCGGATCTCCATGTCCGGCCAGTGCAGCAGCACCGCGCAGGCGTTGTTCAGGCCAAGGCCCGCCCCGCGCCCCGTAAAGGCGCGCACCTGCTCCTCAAGCAGGGACTGGACGCGGGAATCGATCGTGGTGTGAATCCCGGCGCCCCGTCCGGCATCGGCCAGCAGGGCTTCAGCCGCCACATGCGGAGCCATGAAGGGCAGACCGGACGTTCCCCGCACCGCTATGGGCAGATGATGGAAAAAGGCGTTGCCCGCATCCTGCGGGTGCCTGGACAGCCAAATTCCGGAAAGACGGGCGCGGGAAGCCTCAAGGGCGTGAGGGCTCTGTTTTTCGGCGCGCAGGGGATTTCTCAGGGCGGGGTTTTGCGGAACGCCCACCAGCGACAGGCTCTCCGTGAGGGTCAGATCGCGCGCCTCGGTCCCGAAATAAATCCGCGCCGCCGCGCCCGCCCCCTCTATGTTGCCTCCGTAAGGGGCGAGATTGAAATAGGCTTCCAGTATCTCCCTTTTGCCGTAATGCCTTTCCAGGGCAAGGGCGCGCCCGATCTGACGCAGTTTGCCCGATATGTCGGAGGTATCCAGCCGATAGCGCAGGCGGGCCACCTGCATGGTGATGGTGGACGCGCCCATGCGCCGCCCGCCGAAGCAGGTGGACCAGACGGCGCGCAACACGGAAAAGGGGTTGACCCCGGGATGGCGGTAGAAATGGCGGTCCTCGTAAAGCAGGGTGGCTTCGATCAACTCGGGGGCGATGTCCTCGAGCGGGGTGTGGATGCGATATTTCTCATCTGCGGCCAGCCCCAGCCGCATGAGGTATCCGTCCCGATCAAAAACGCGCGCGGAGAAAGGCACGCCGTCCAGCAGAGGGGGCTTGGGGACAAAGGCCCACCACAGCCCGAACCCCACGCAGAGAACGGCAGTGAGCAAAAACACCCGGCTTTTCACTCCGGCCCGCGCAAACCTGCCAACCCGAGCGCAGGGAACAAGCCCCGAGCTTCTCACCGCGTCTCCACCGCCCCCGTGCCGGTGCGCGCGCGCGCCTCCGGGTCGTAAAGCGCTTCGGCATAGGTGACCGGCAGGGTGAACCGTCCCCTGTTCACAGCTTTGACGCGGTAAGCGAACATGCTTTCAGTGCCGTCAAGGGAGGCGTAGATCAGCATACGATCTTCGCGCCGCTCGACATGGACCGTGCGCATGGCCTGCACATGTTCCAGCCCGGCCGCTTTGAGCGCTTCGCGCGCGCCGCTCCCGGCTTCCTCGATCTCTCCGGCCCTTGACACCACCATTTCGAAACCACCGGGCAAAAGGGAAGTAATGGCGATATTGTCCATTTTCTCTCCGTTCAGCGTTTTCGCCCGAATCAGCACAAGCAGGTCGTCGCCCTGCCTGAGTTCGGCAAGCGGCCGCCCGTCCGGCAGAAGATAGTCCGCCTTGACCTCGATCTTTTTCGCTTCCGCGCCGGGCGGAAGCACCCGGTCGAAGCCCTCGCTGCCGATCTGCCAGTACAGACCCTTGCCGCCGGAAAAGACGAATTCGGCGATTACGGCGTCGCCGCGCAGACGTTTGACCTCGGTCCCGGAACTTTCCAGGGACAGGAGCCGGTGTTCGCGATCCACAGCTTTAATGTCAAAAGGCGTATCCGAGCTTTTCCCGGCGCTTTTAACCTGCGCCGCGGCATAGGCGGTTATGCCGCGTATGGCCTGAACCGCCCCGGTCGTGCTGTAGCAGCCTTCGGCCACGGCATTGATCAGGGCGATCAAAAGCCCGCGCCCGGCGTTGCTTTGCAGCTTGCCCGGGAAATGTTCGGCCAGCACATGCATAAACAGCCCATTGGCCCAAAGATCGCTTATAAACCAGGAATCTCCGCGCCAGGGCGTCTTTCCCTGCGGATCCGCAAAAACCACGTCCTTGATCAAGTCCGCGGCCTCCTTGTCCTGGCGCATCAGGCTGTATGTCCCGGCGAAAAGCGCGGCGCTCACGTCTTTTCTCCAGCCGGGCAGACGTTCGTCGCAGTGCCTGATCAACCGGGAAACGTCGCGGAAGCGCTCTCCGCCCACGCCCATGGCCACGGCGCGGGTATGCGTCAGGGCGGCATAGGCGATCATGCGGGCCGAATTCAGGTCGGAGGGGAGATCGGAAAGCATGGACCGGGTCTCGGAAGCGCAGGCGGCAATCAGATCCTGCGGCGCGGAAAACCCGGACTCCTTTGCCGTCAACAGGAAATCAAGCCCGTAAACGGTCAGAAAACGCTGATTGGCATCCTGCCCCGGCCACAGGGAAAAGACGCCTCCTCTGAGCTGACGTTCCCGCAAGGTCTGCACGGCTTTGTCCACGGCCCTGACCGCGGCTTTGCCGTCCGCCCGCGCGGGCAGCAGTTCCTTGTGCCCGTGCAGCAGCGCGTAAGGGAAGGCCATGCTCAACACCTGCTCCGTGCAGCCGTGGGGGAAATCCGCCAGAAAACGCGCCGGACCCTGGACAAGCGGGAGAGGCAACCCTGACAGACCGGCCTCCACCATCGAGAACTGCGGATAGAGGTCCCGGGCCACGGGCACCGTCTTTTCCGCCGCGTCCAGCCGTCCGGCGGCAGAGGCGCTGATGCGCGGAACAGCCGGACGCACGGACAGGGAAACCGGCCGCTGCGCGGACCTGCGTTCCCGCCCTTCCCCTACGGCGGCGGCAAGGCGCAGCACGCTCTCGCCCAGACGCTCCGTGGCCTTGAGCCGGAAAACCACCAAGGCTTCGCCCCCCTCGTCGACTGCGACCTCTTTTGCCGCTTCGCTCTCGAAAACCAGACCCGCATCGGGCAGCACCTCCAGGCTTACCATGGCGCCCTTGCCGCTGCCTTCCGCATTGTTGGCCAAAGAGAGCGCCACGTCAAAAACATCGCCCGGAGCAACCGCCACCGGCAGGGTGGGAGTGATGATCACCGGGGCGCGCGCCGAAAGCGCGGTTTCGGATTCGCCTACGGTCCCTTCCCCCGCGGCTATGGCCATGACCCGCAGCCTGCCGTTGAAATGGGCGGGAGTATTCCAGGACAAGGTACGGGGAGAAGGTCCCACGTCCACGAGGCCAGACCAGTAGACCGCGGAATCTTCTCCCTTGCGGCGGAACGGATTCAGTTTGCTCAGGGCGTCGCGGCTCAGGTCACCGCCAAAGGCGGACTGCTGCTGTACCAGTCCGTACTCCGGCATGAGCAGGTTCCAGTTCTGGTTACCGGTGACCTCAAGCGGTTTGTCGCGCATAAACCAGGCCAGAGGCGAGGGTGTCCTGAAGCCGGTAAGCTGGAGTATCCCCTCGTCCACGGCAAAGACCAGGGCCTTGCCGGCTTTCTCCGCCCTGACCGTAATCTCCAGTTCCTCGCCCGGAACGACTTTTTCCGGGGTTTCCACGCTCAACCCCATATCGCGCCGTTCCATGTCCCCGAGAAAAGGCAGGGTCACGTTCGCGGCCGGATTGCTGTGAACGGCATCCGAAGCCGCATCCCGCAGCAAATGGACCACAAGATAGCCGCGTCCTTCAAACCCGTCGGGCAATACTATCTTTTGCACGGAATCCGTGGTCTCGGAGCGGAACCAGGCATGGGCGCGCACGGAGTCGTTTTCCAGGGTAATCAGGCCGTATCCGGCATAAGGGGCGCTGACGAACACCTGCATTTCCTCTCCGGGCCTGTAACTTTCCTTGTCCAGACGCGCGCGCAGGGTGGCATCGCGCTTGAGCCCCAGATAACGGTTCGCCCCTCCGGCAACCGTGAATTTGACGGCAGTGCGCAAGGCCCCGTTTTCGTCTTCCAGACGCAGTTCAAAATCACCCGTTTCCCCGACGGGCAAATCCAGGCCGAACCCGGAAGCCGGTATGCCGATCTTTTCCTCGCGCGTTATCCTGGTCCGGCGCCCGACTTCATACCGATAAACCCCGGAGGCGCTCTTCACCAGGACGGTTGGGTAATCCACGGCCAGTATTTTCAGGTTCAGGGCTTCGGAATCCGCCGGATTGCCCGCCCGGTCCACAGAGATGAACTCCAGGCGCGCCGGGGCGTCCTTGGCCAGAAAATCCAGATTGGCATCGCTGCGCGTGCCTATGAAACGGCTGAAGGGCGAAACCAGGGTCACGGCGCGGGTGAGCACGCTACGCCCGCCTCCGGCCTCAAAGCCCTCGGCGGAAAAGGTCAGGACATAGGTGGCCTGCTCCAGTTTGCGCAGGGGCAGGGTAAAATGCACAGTCCCCGTCTCATCCGTGAACCGTTCGCCCAGGACCCCTTCCTCAAACCGGGAACTGCCGGTCGGCGCGGGGGCGAAAAAGGAGTAATCCTGATAGCGGATGAAGCCCGCCTCGACCCGTTGCGCCCTGAAGGAGCCGCGCACCAGGCTGTTCACCGAGGGTCCGCCGTAAAGATTTTCGACGCGCGCCTCTATCTTCAGGTCTTCGGCAGAGGCGCCGCCTTCGTTCAAAAAGCGGCTGCCCACCTTGATGCGGTCGGGCTGAAAATCCTCCACCTGGACGGAGGTCGCCTCCAATTGCCGCTTGGCCAGTTCAACATTCAGATACCAGCGTCCGACTGGGGTTTCAAAGCCGGGGAAAACCGCCTCGCCGATGCCGTCCGGCCCCAGACGCACCGTCTTGACCCCCCTTTCCCTGCCCAAGGGATCGACAAGGCGCGCGAAGAGCGGCAGATCCTGCGCGGCCAGCGGATCCCAGTCCGCGTTTTTGGCGATCAGGCCGAAGCGCAACTCCTCGCCGGGACGAAAAATTCCCCGTTCGCTGAAGGCGTAGACGCTCAGCCCGTCGTTGCGCGCGCTTTCCCGCTTGTTCACTATGCCGGTTCGGATGCGTGTCTGCCGGTCCTCCTCAATCGGCATGTAAGTCATGTCCGTGCCCAGGCGCGCCTCAATCGCCACAGGGGATTTTTCCCTGACGAAACCTTCGAGATCCGGCAAATCCGCCCTGCCCTGCGCGTCCGACGTCGCCGTAAACAGGGCCACGCCGTTGCGGGCGATGACGCGTACCTCGGCCCCGGCGGCCGGCCCGCCTTTGCCCAGGGAACTGACGAACACGGCGCGTTCTCCGCGCAGACCCTTCTTGACGACCATGCCGAGATCGGTCAGCAGGATGAAGCGCTTTGCGCTCTTTACCTCCCTGTGCCACCTGTGTCCTTTGAGGCCGTCCATCCGTATCTGAAAGATGCCGCGCCTGCCCTCCCGCATAAGCTCGCCCAAATCCAGGAAGGCGTACTGCGGGTTGATCCCGTCCGAACCGGGCAGATTTATGACGCCTTCCGTCGCTTCGCTGATTTCATCCAGTTCCACGGATTCATGGTCCCCGGCGATGTCCGGCTCGGTAAAGCTCCCGCTGTGGTTGGCCAGAATGTTCAGATAATCCGTCCTTACCTGCCAGATTCGCCACTTTATGGCATCCAGCCCGCGCGCTTCAAGGGCGAGTTTGCGCGCCCCGTCAAGACCGAGAATATGCCCGTCCTGCATGAAACGCAGCTCGGGCGCCAGCGCGGGCACGCGGCGCACGCCATGCCAGCCCTGGCGCATGACATAGCCGGGGGAGCCGGAAATTCCGCCCGCGCCCTCAATATAGAGAAAATGCCCGGACGGAGCGTTGTAGGAAAAGGCCAGGCTCTGCGCGAAGCCGTCGGTTTTGCCTTGCAAAGCGAGCCCGACCGCCGGAGCATCCGCCAGAATCTTGCCTGTTACGGCTTTGGGCGAATTAGCCCAATCAAAGGGCTTGTCTTTTTTGCGGTCCTCTTCCGTCGCGTACAGGGGCAAAAGCCGCCCCTTGATTGAAGCCGCGACGGCCGCAACGTCCACCGGGCAGGTAAAGTCCAGGAACACCATGGGCCGCGCCGTGGCGTTGTCGTCAATCAGCGTGCTCAGTTCCACGGAACTGACGGCGACAAAGGCATCGCGTCCCGGCGCCTTCACACCCTTACGCAAGGCGGCGGCGCTCGTCCCGTTGCCCTTGAGGCGGGACACTCCCTTGTCCACAGTGACGACAATGCTTCCGTCGGCAACAGGAAGACGCGCGACCTCCAGAACGGCCGCGCAGGAATAATCGTTTCCCCAGCGCAACGCCGGGGTCCCGGCGGCAAAACCTTCGCCTTCAAAGCTGAACCGCAGGCGTTTTTCGAGACTTTCCCGGTTCAAGGGCAGGGAACTTTTTACCTCGGCCTGGACAAGCAGGCGGGAGGAGTTCTCCGGGTCCGCGAACACCCGGGACAGATCAAGGTTCAAATCCCACTGCGGAAACTCCGCTTCAAGACCATCATGACCCTTGGCAAGATTGATCTCCACATTTTCCCCGAAAGACGGGAGGGCGATTTTCAACTTCCGCCCCCTGGCCGGATCGGGGAGGTCTTCCAGAGCGGCGGAAAAATTCAGCCTGACCCTTCCGTTATGTTTCTCCGTTTTCCAGGCCGCCGGCAGGGGCGGCGCGAGTTTCCATTCCTCGGGACGCAGGGGGAGCTTGTCCAGAAGCTCCCTGCACTGCTCCGCATTGCCGGCATAAGAGGCGCATTTGTCCTCATCGGCAAGCAGCAGCCAGGATACCTTCCAGACACCTTCGTCGATCTGTCCGGACAGATGTTCGACGCGCAAAAAGAGCTTCGGCTTTTTTTCCTCGCCGCTTTGCGCCGCCTCCAGTTCTTTCTGCCTTTCGGCCTGCCGCGCCGCGTCGTCCTGTTGCAGGCGGGCGGCCGGGCCGGTGGCCGGCGGCTCCAAATCCCCCGTAAATTTCCAGATGGCGATGAAGGCGACAACGACGACCAGGAACAAAAGCATCTCCCCCATCCACCCGGACGCGGGCTTTTCGGGCTGCGACGAAGGCTGGTTGCGGGCATCTTGCGTACTCATCGGAACTTCCTTTTGACTGGTTGTGTCATTTAAGGGCACCTCTCAAAATGCCATTTTTGGATAGATCGATCAGACAACTGCTGCATTTATAGGCACAAATTCCACTTGAAAAAAGTTTTTAGAGGTTCTCTTAAAAAATATCTGCGTTACTTGCGCGGCAGACTCCAGTCGGAACCGCAACGCCCGAGGCGCTGAACCAGCATCCGCTGCTGACGCGTGAATTCCTCCGGAAGTTTGCCCATCCGCGCGAACACTTCGAGGAAGAGCCTCTGTCGTTCGGCCTCGCGCAGGGCCTCCCCGGCGTCTATGCGTGAAAGTTCGGCAAAATCCTCTCTGCTGTAGCGCAGACCTTTCCAGTAGATGTCCTCGTGGAAGGGCATGAATCCGAAGGGGCTTTCCGCTGCGCCCACGCGCCCGCGCGCCCTGTCCGCCATCCATTTCAGCACGCGCAGGTTCTGGCCGAAACCCGGCCAGAGGTAGTTCCCGGCCTCGTCCCTGCGGAACCAGTTCACCCGGAAAATCAGGGGCGGTTTCGGCACGGCACGGCCCATGCGCAGCCAGTGCGCAAAATAATCGCCCATATTATAGCCGCAAAAAGGCAGCATAGCCATGGGGTCGTAGCGGATGTCCTCGGTGCTGTCGGCGGCGGCCGTTTTTTCCGAACCCGTCGTAGCCGCCATGTACACCCCGTGCTCCCAGTTGAAGGCCTGGCAGACCAGAGGGACGTTTTTGCTCATGCGCCCGCCGAACACAAAAGCGCTGATCGGCACCCCCCCGGAGTTCTCCCAGTCCGGGTCCATGCTCGGGCACTGGAAGGCCGGGGCGGTGAAGCGCGAGTTGGGATGGGCGGCAAAACGCCCGCAGCCGGGCGTCCAGTCTTCGCCCCGCCAGTCCACAAGATGCGCCGGAGGCTCGGCGCTCAAGCCTTCCCACCAGACATCCCCGTCGTCCGTAAGGGCCGTGTTGGTGAATATGGTTCCGGCGCGGCAGCTTACCAGGGCGTTTTTGTTGGTCAGCTGGGAAGTGCCGGGGGCGACGCCGAAAAAGCCCGCTTCGGCGTTGACGGCATAAAAACGCCCGTCCGGACCGGGTTTAATCCAGGCGATGTCGTCGCCCACCGTATGGACCTTCCAACCCTCGAATCCGTCCGGGGGAACCAGCATGGACAGGTTGGTCTTGCCGCAGGCGCTGGGAAAAGCCGCGGCTATGTAGGTCTTTTCACCCTGCGGGTCCTCTATGCCCAGGATCAGCATATGCTCGGCCAGCCAGCCCTCGTCCCTGGCTATGACCGAGGCTATGCGCAAAGCCAGGCATTTCTTGCCGAGCAGGGCGTTCCCGCCGTATCCGCTGCCGAAGGACCAGATTTCGCGGCTCTCCGGGTAATGCACGATATGGGTGTCAGCCGGGCGGCAGGGCCAGGACGGGTCTTTTTCCCCCGCTGCCAGGGGAACGCCGACCGAATGCACGCAGGGGACAAAGCTCCCCTCCCGCCCCAGAGCCTTGAGCGCCCTTTCGCCCATGCGCGTGGTTATGCGCATGCTGAGCGCCACATAGGGGGAATCCGTGACCTCCACGCCGATCTTCGCCATATGGGATCCGACCGGCCCCATGCTGTAGGGCACGACGTACATCACCCGACCGCGCATGCAGTCCTTGAACAGAGAGGCGAGTCTCGCGCGCATCTGCATCGGGGCCACCCAGTTGTTGGTGGGTCCGGCGTCAATCTCCCGTTCCGGGCAGACAAAGGTACGCTGCTCCACGCGCGCCACATCCGCCGGGTCGGAACGGCAAAGAAAACTGCCCGGACGCTTCTTCCGATCAAGGGGGATAAAAGCCCCCCTGTCCACCAGTATCTTTTCCAGAGCGGCCCTCTCTTCTTCCGATCCGTCGCACCAGTGGACAAAATCCGGACGGCAAAGCCCCGCGATTTCATCCACCCAGTCGATGAGCGCCTTGTTGTCGGTGAACCCGGCAGTCCGGTGCATGTCTCCTCCTTATTCGAATTCCGACTGTTCCGTTTTATCGAACGGTCCCCCGCGCTGCCTGCGGCCGCAGGGACAGGGACAGAACGCAAAAAAGCGCGGCGGCGAAAACGTATGCCGCGTCGACGCCTGAAAATTCGATGAACGCGTAAGCCGCCAGCGGACCAAAGGCGGCGCCGGCGTCCACGATAAAGGCATAAAAAACCAGCAGGTTTCTCTTGCCGGAAAAAGCGGCCGCATCGGCCAAAGCCGCGTCCGAGAGAGTGGTCAGGGCCGTCGCCAGAACCTGCATGCCGGGCAGGACGCAGAACCACAAAGCCAGCGGCAGGGGCGCGGCCAGCAGGACCAGAAAAACCGCCGCCGCGCAGAGTACCCAAAACAACATGCGCAGCCGGCCGTATTTTTTGTCCGAAAGTCTGCCCGTCAACGGCGCGAGCCACGGTTCCCAAGACCAGCGCAGGGCCTGGAAAAACCCGCCCAGAGAAGCCGCGCCGACGAAAAGCCCGGCCAGTTCGATGCCTCCGTACGTATGCACGGCAATCAGACGACTCAGGGTGGAGGCCAGAACCCCCTGCACAACCAGGGCGATTGCGCCGCCCGCCAGAAGAAGCCGGCAGACGTCCGGATCGGAGAAAACGACCTTGAAATCCGCGCCAAATCCGGAAACAGCCGCCTGTTCACTACCGGATTTGCCCTTGGGGATAAAGAGCAGGGCCGGGATAAGCGAAACAGCCGAAATCAGACTGAAAAGCAGGGCGGTGAAGCTCACCCCGGCAAAATCCGCGAGAATGCCGCCGAAGAGCATGCCGACAAGGCTTCCGAGCCTGTAGACGCCATTGTAGACGCCGGTGTAGTGGCCGCGATTGCCGGGCGAGGACAATCTGAGAATGCAGAAAAGCGAGCCGATGCGCAAAAGGGTCCAGGCCACTCCCCAGAGACAGCGCGCCGCTATCCAGAAGGCGAATCCGGGCATGAAGCCGTATGAGGCGGTCGTCAGCACCCCGATGGCTATGGCGGCCAGTATCCCGGTCCGCTCGCTGACGCGCCCGTACAGGCGGGCTACCAGCGGGTTCAGGGGCAGGCGGACGATCCGGTTCACGGCCAGAATGACCCCCACCTCCCAAAGCGAGGACAGACCGGCCTCCTGAAAATGAATGGGCAGCACCACATAAAGCATGGAATCGCCGATAAGGCAAAGGGCGGTGATCAGCGCGAAGCATACGATATGCAGCTTGTTTTTGTCGGCGGCCAAACTCCTCTCCTCTCATACCAGAAAGGCACGTCCGCTTCGGCGCTTTGCGGCGGCAGTCAACGCCGCCCGCGCGGAAATGCGGAAATCGTACGCCCGGCGGCAGAAAATTTTTCTCCCTTTTCCGTACGCCGGCTAACCCTCATAAGCCCAAGCGCCGTCCGGCGCAAGTGGGAAACACGGGAAAAGTCCCGGATAATGAAAGCGCGCCGGCATTTTGGAAAGAATTTTATGCAACCGCCGTGCGGTCGTCCCGGAGGCTTCAGGGCAGACGCATGTCAAACCCTACTAGTCCCCCGGCAGTGCCGGGGGGTTTCCCAGTCTACTAAAATTTTATATTGTTAATTAAGGATATTATGGTATACGCCTTTGAGATTCGCGGCGGCGGCAAAGCCGCCTTGCTCCTTACGAAGCCTGCGGCTTCGGGCGATGCTTGCGCATCGCCGGCAGGGCAGACGCATCTTATTGCGTCTGCCCTGCCGGCGGCTTACCCGCGGCTTGACAGCGGCCGCGAATTCTGTTGAGTTTCACACAAGCAGCCCGCGAAAACGTCTCCGGCCCGCGCCTGTTTTCCGGCGGACGGCAAAGCCCGCGACGCCGGACCTTTCAGGATGATAGCGTTTCCTTTCGTCAATGTCGTTATTTATGCACTCAACATGCTGAATTTTAATGGAAAAAATTGTTCAATAGATTGCATCGCAAACGGGAAACGATATGAAACCTCCGGACGGAGGGCGTACATGGAAGAACTGATTGAACAATTGTCCGTGCTGCTGGAAAACAAGGTGGGCCGTCTGGCCGAGGTCGCGCAGATACTGGAGGAAGCGGACGTGCGCATCAGGAGCATGGTTCTCGCCGACACCTCCGAATTCGGCATTCTGCGCCTGATTGCGGATCAAAGCGAAACCGCGTACCAGGCCTTGAAGACCAGGGGCTACACGGCCGGACGCACGCGCGTCGCGGCCGTGGGGGTCGGGGAAAATCCCGGCGGGCTGCGCAGCGCCCTCGCCCTGCTGGAAAAACAAACGATCAACGTGGAATACATGTACGCCTTCCCGCGGTGCGGGCAAGAAAACGTCATGGTCTTTCGTTTCGACAAAACAGAAGAAGCGGCGAACATCCTGCGCGCCGGCGGTTTCCGCGTTTTTTCCCCCTCAGAAATCTGATGCGCTATTTTCCGATTTTCATCGATCTTTCCAGGAAAACTATACTGGTTCTGGGGGCGGGAAAAGTCGGGGAGCGCAAAATACGCTCCCTGCTCAAGGCTTCGCCGAAAAAAATAACCCTGATCGACCCGGCCCTGTCTTCCACCGGCGCCCTGGAAAAGTTCGCAGCCCTCGGAATTGAATGCCTGCCCCGCGCCTTTCGTCCCGAAGACCTGCAAGGCAAAGACCTCGTTTTCGCCGCCAGTTCCGACCGGGGCTTCAACGCCGAAATCGCCGGGCTCTGCGCCGGGCGCGGCATACTCTGCAACTGCGCGTCTACACCCGGCGAGGGAGACTTTTTCGTGCCCGCGCATTTTTCCAGAGACGAACTTTGCCTTGCGGTCGGCACCGAGGGAGCGAGCCCCGCCCTTGCGAAGCTTCTGCGAGAAGACCTTGAAGCCCGCCTCGGTTCGCGCTACGCCCTCACCCTCATCCTGCTCAAAAGACTGCGCCGCCCCCTGCTAGAACTGGGTCCGGGGGCAGGGGACGACGCCGGAATCTTCCGCGCCCTGGCCGCATCTCCCTTGGAGGAGTGCCTGGAAAAAGGGGAGACAGACAAGGCGGCGAACCTGCTTCGCGGCATCTTGCCGGACGCGCTTAAAGCCCGCGCGGGAGAATTTCTGCATGGACTATGAAAATCTGCTCTTTGTCTGCGTAGCCTTTCTCTACTCCCTCGGCGCCTTCGGCATTCTCATGGGCACGCTGGCGATGCGCCGTCCCTTGAGCGCGGCGGCCGAGATCCTCACCCTGGCCGGGTTTGCCCTGCACAGCCTCTCCCTGCTCCTGGCCTTCGTCACCGTGGGCTATGCGGACCTGTCCGCGAACCAGCACCTGCAATTCCTGGCCTGGTGCATCATCGCCTGTTACCTGGCCGCAAGATACAAGCTGCGCCACCCCTTTCTGGGCATGACCGCGGCGCCCCTGGCCCTGCTCCTCTACATCCTCTCCCTGCGCCTGACCGGGCTGAAAAACCTGCTGCCGGACAACCTTTCCGCTCTTTTCTTCAGCCTGCACGTCTGGTCCCTGTACCTGAGCTTCGCCATCATGGCCCTGGCCTTCGGCGCCGGTCTGCTTTTCATCTACACGGAAAACAGGATCAAAAATAAAGAGCCCCTGGCCGGGTTCACGCGGGACATGCCCGCTCTCGGCGCCTACGACAAAATAAACAAAGGGGCGGTGATCGCCGGCTTTCCCCTCTTCACCCTCGGACTGATGGCCGGGATTGTATGGGCTCCGGCGGCCCAGACGGTGGCTGCAAACCCCAAAGCCATGCTTTCCCTGTTCATCTGGCTCTTGTACGCCCTGCTCTTCTACCAGCGCACCGCCCTGGGATACAGGGGAAAAAAAACCGCCCTCATGGCCGTTATCATTTTCAGCGTCTCCGCCCTGTCCCTGATGATCGACTTCGCGACGTTCCATCACAGCTACCGGTTTCTTCCCGACTGACATGGACGGCGAACTCCTTATCGTCGGCCTGAACCACAAGACGGCCCCTGTTGAAGTACGCGAACGCTTCGCGCTGAACGAGGGGGACTTGTCCGGGAACACGCTGCTCGCCGGGGAGGATGTCAGCGAATGTCTGATCCTGTCCACCTGCAACCGGGTCGAGATCCTGGCCGTAGGCAGGCCGGAAACCGCCCCGGAGCGTCTGCTCGAGGCCTGGGCCGGGGTTCGCGCCGAGACCCCCGATCGCCTGCGCCCCTATACTTACACGCACAAAGGCCGTGAAGCCGTGCGCCATGTCTTCTCCGTAGCCGCGAGCCTGGATTCCCTGGTGCCGGGGGAGCCGCAAATCCTCGGGCAACTGAAAGACGCCTACAAAAAGGCCCTGGAGGGAGGCACGACCGGACAGATACTGAACCATCTGCTGCACAAAGCCTTCTTTGCGGCCAAACGCGTGCGCAGCGAGACCGGCATCGCCTCCAGCGCCGTATCCGTCAGCTATGCGGCTGTGGAACTGGCCAAACGCATCTTCGAAGACATGGGGAAAACCCGCGCCCTGCTCGTAGGCGCCGGGGAAATGGCCGAGCTTGCGGCTACCCATCTGGTCAACGCCGGGATAGCCTCCCTCAAGATAACAAACCGCACGCAGGAACGCGCCGCACATCTGGCCGGACGCTTCCGCGCCGAAGCCGTGCCCTTTGAAGACCTCGCGCGGCATCTGGCGGAAGTCGACATCATCATCAGCTCGACCGGCTCCCCGGAACCGATCATCAGGGAAACGGACCTGCGCGGACTTATGCAGAAACGCAAAAACAAACCGATGTTCTTCATAGACATCGCCGTGCCGCGGGACGTGGAACCGGCCGTGAACGCCATCGACAACGTCTATCTCTACGATATCGACGACCTCAGGGAAGTAGTGGAGGAAAATCTCCTCCACCGCCGCTCGGAGGCCGTGCGCGGACAGGAGATCGTCGATGGGGAAACGCTGGCCTTCTGCTCCTGGATGCGTTCCCTGGTCCTGCAGCCGACCATCGTGGACCTGGTGCGCAGGGGGGAAAAGATCGCCGGCCGGGAACTGGAAAAAACCCTGAAACGCCTCGGCCCCCTGCCGGACGGCGCCTGTGACGCGCTCAAGGTCATGCTTTCCTCCGTGGTCAAAAAACTCAACCACGAACCTATAACGTACCTCAAAAAGGCCTGCGCGGACCACCCCGAGGCGAAGCTTCGCCACATCGGCACGGTGCGCCGCATCTTCAACCTTGACAACGAAAAGCAGGATGAATATTCCAAGGAAGGCCCGGAGAAATCCTGATCGCTGATTAGAGCGGTTCAACTTTGAAATTTGGACCGCTCTGCAAGGAGTTGCCTGCAAATCCTTGCCGCGAAATGCTTGCAGGCGAGCTTCGCCCGCCGTCAGGCAAACGTTTCAAGCGTAAAATGTTCTAGAACGGTTTGACATTGAAAACGTACAAACCGCAAGCATCTCAAACGTAAACGCCGAAGCGCGAAAACCCATGAGAACCTATACCATAGACCAACTGGAAGAAGCCGATGTCGCCGCCTTAAACGCGCGCCTTCTGGACATGGGACTTCAGGCCGGCCTGGAGGGCGTCTACTGGCTGCCCGTCCCTGGACAGATGCTGACCCCGAGGCAGGTTGAACATCTGGAGCAATGCGGGCCCTATTGTCTGGCGCTTGAGGTGGAGTCCGACCAGATCAACATGGAACTGCTGGTCAGGGGACAGGGACGCATCCACTGCGAATGCGTCTGTTTTGCCGGAGAAAAGTTGCGCGACCATATGATCAAATACCTGGAAGACATGCTCACGGAACTTCAAGTCACCTTCTGATCCCGCCATGTCCGGCGATTCGCGCAAACCGACGTCCAATCCCCCCGCCGCATACCGCGCCTGCCCGCAGCCGCCCTCCCTTCCGGAAAGGCTTCAGGACCTCGCGCCCGCGCAGGCGCATTTCTGCCTCCGCATACTGCGCGGCATGGAAAAAACTCTGGGGCGTCCGCTCAAAGGTTCCGCCCTTTTCGCCGCCTTTTCCGGAGGAGCGGATTCCACGGCTCTGCTCCTTGCCCTGCGCTGGCTACGTCCCAAAGCCGGATTCACCCTGCAGGCCCTGCACCTTGACCACGGCTTGCGCCCCTCCTCGGCGACGGAGGCCGAATATTGCCGCAGGTTCTGCTCCGGGCTCGGGCTTGAATGCGGCGTCCGGAGCCTGAATCTGAAAAACGAAGGGGTACGCGGAGTGGAAGAGCGGGCGAGAAAAGCCCGTTACGCATTTTTCGCCGAAAAGACGGCGGAAACTCCGGACAGTCTGATCGCCCTTGGCCACAACGGCAACGACCTGGCCGAAGACATCCTCATGCGCCTGATCCGGGGGGCGGGCTGGCCGGGCCTTTCCGGCATGCGGGCTTATGACCGGCAGCGCGCCCTGATAAGGCCCCTGCTCGGCATACCCCGGACGCGCATCGAAGGCTTTCTGGCCGATCTGGGCATTGTCTGGCTGCGCGACGAAAGCAACCTGGACCGGGCCTTTTTACGAAACCGCGTCCGCCTGGACATCCTGCCGCTCATCCTCAGGGAAAACCCCTCCTTTCTGGAAGCCGCCGCGGGACTGCGCCTGCTGGGCGGGGCGGACGAGGAATATTTCGCGGCATTGCTCGCCGATGCCGCCCCGCAAGCTCCGGGACGGGAAATTTTTATTTCCGGACAAAGGCTTGCCGGCCTGCACAAGGCCCTGCGCCTGCGTCTCTACAAAAAAATTCTCGACGCTCTGGGACCGGGACAAGCGCGCCTTGCCACCCTGCTGGAAGCGGACGCGGCCTGGCTTGCCGGGGGGGAACCCACCGAACACCTCCTGCCCGGAGGCAAAAAAATCCGGATCGGGAAAAAGGGCCTGTCTTTTTTTGCGGCCGGGGAAATCCCCTGATGCCGCTTCCCGCAAATTCCGACCGACCCTCGCGCTTTGACTTTTTTCAGCAAAGTGAATTGAGGTTCCCTTGAGTTTCAGGCCATAAGCCCGCATCCGGAGGTTTCCGCCCGAGACGCTTGCAGGCGGGCTTCGCCCGTCAAGCGACAGTCTCATTCCATTTTCAGATCAAAAATGTCCTCATTTTTGATCTGAAAATGGAAAGCGTGACATCCTGTCACGCCGAAATGCGAAGCATTTCGAGCGACAAGGCGAAACAGCGCTTGCGCCGCAGTCGCCAAATTAAAACTGCTATGGGTGCAGTTTTGATTTGAAATCCGAATCAGGCGTAAAATGTTCTACATGATTGATAAAAGCAGGGATTCCACCATTCCGGCCAGGTCTTTATGCCGGCCAGTGACGGTGACGAGATAGAAACGCTTGCCCGCGACCACTATGGAGGCCTCGGAGGGCACGCCTTCGGGAGATTTGAACTCGAAGGAATAATAATTCGGATCGTTGTCCACCATGACCGGAGGACTGCCGTGCAGTTCGGCGGCATAGATTTCGGCCAGTTCGGAGGCCTTCATGTCATCCGTGTGCAGGCGGGATAAAAGCTCGACCGCTACCTGCATGCTGGCGGAGTTGTCCGGCGCGAAAAACGCCGTGGCGCTTCCCTCACGCTCGACCCGCCACCCTTGCGGCAGATCCACGGAAAAATCCTTGAAATTCATGATCTCGGCGCGGCTCCCAAGCGGAAAGGAGAATCCGCAAAAGAGAATCAGAAAAAAAGCGGCAAGGCGCGCGCGATACTTCATTTCTTCCTTGTGATTTCCTCGGCCAGTTGCTGCGGAACACGTTCATAATGGTGAAACTGCATGGTGAACGTGGCCCTGCCCTGGGTGCGGGATCGCAAGTCCGTGGCATATCCGAACATTTCCGCGAGCGGCACATGGGCGCGCACGCTCTGGGAGCCGGGACGCGCTTCCATGCTCTGCACCCGCCCGCGTCTTCCGCTCAAATCCCCCATGACATCGCCGACATATTCGTCCGGGGTGACGACCTCCACATCCATGACCGGCTCCAGCAAGACCGGACCGGCCTTGGCGACGGCCTCTTTGACGGCCATGGACCCGGCTATGTAGAAGGCCTGCTCGGAGGAATCCACATCGTGGAACGAACCGAACACCAGGGCGATTTTCACGTCCACCGTGGGGAACCCGGCCAGCACGCCGCTTTTCAGGGCGTCCTGAATGCCCTTGTCCACCGGCGGAACGTATTCCTTGGGAATAACGCCGCCGGTTATGCCGTTTACAAATTCATAGCCCTTTTCCGGGTTGGGTTCAAGCTCTATGACCACATGCGCATACTGGCCGCGCCCGCCCGACTGCTTGACATGCTTCACGTCCACCTTGGACGGCTTGGTGACGGTTTCCCGGTAAGCCACCTGGGGCTTGCCCACGTTGGCGTTGACGCTGAATTCCCGCGTCAGGCGGTCCACAATGATTTCCAGGTGCAGCTCGCCCATTCCGGCAATGAGGGTCTGACCCGTTTCCTCGTCGCCCTTGACGCGGAAAGAAGGGTCTTCCTTGGCCAGCTTGCCGAGCGCGGCCGAAAGCGCGTCCCGGTCCGTCTTCGTCTTGGGCTCGATGGCCACTTCGATGACGGGTTCCGGAATATCAAGAGATTCCAGACGAACCGGCCGTTTCTCGTCGCAAAGCGTATCGCCCGTCGAAACCTGCTTCAAACCCACAACCGCCACGATGTCCCCGGCCCCGGCCCATTTTATGTCTTCACGCTTGTTGGCGTGCATCTGCAAAAGACGCCCTATGCGCTCCTTGCGCCCAGTGTTGGCGTTAAGCACGGTCATGCCGGATTCGATCATGCCGGAATATATACGGAAAAAAGACAGATGCCCGATATAGGGGTCGGAGAAAAGTTTGAAGACCAGTCCGGCCAGAGGCTCGGCGTCATCGGCCCGGCAAACGATACGTTTCTGCGCGTCGTTCGGGTCCTCTCCCTCCATCTGCTCAATGTCCAGCGGGGAAGGCAGAAAGTCCACCACGGCGTCCAGCAACGGCTGTACGCCCATATTGCGAAAGGCCGAGCCGCAGAGCACGGGCACAATCTTTCTGGCAATCGTGGATTTGCGGATGCAGGCGCGTATTTCATCCTCATCCAGGCTCTCGCCGCCGAGATATTTGTCAAGCAGGGCGTCGTCCTCCTCGGCGATGGCGTCAAGAAGCTCCGTGCGGCGCAGTTCGTACTCATCCTTCAGTCGCTCGGGGATCTCGGCGAAACGGAATTCCGCGCCCTTGCTGGCCTTGTCGAAAAATATGGCCTTGCCGCGGATAAGGTCCACGATGCCTTCGAACTTGTCCTCGCTGCCCACCGGGATCTGCACGGGCACGGGCTTGGCCTTCAGCCGGTCGCGGATCATGTCCACGCAACGCAGGTAATCCGCCCCCACGCGGTCCATCTTGTTCACAAAACATATGCGGGGCACCCCGTAGCGGTTGGCCTGACGCCAGACGGTTTCCGACTGCGGCTCCACGCCCGCCACGGCGTCGAAGACCGCCACTGCGCCGTCCAGAACGCGCAGGGAGCGCTCCACCTCCATGGTGAAATCCACATGCCCGGGGGTGTCGATTATGTTCAGACGATGATCGCGCCAGAAACAGGTGGTGGCGGCCGAGGTAATCGTTATGCCGCGTTCCTGCTCCTGTTCCATCCAATCCATGGTGGCTTCGCCCTCGTGGGTTTCCCCGATCTTGTGCGACACGCCGGTGTAGAAAAGGATGCGCTCGGTCGCCGTGGTCTTGCCGGCGTCTATGTGCGCCATGATGCCGAAATTTCGCTGATCGCAAAGCGGTGTTCTACGGGACACTGTATTCTCCATGCTGCTGTTGAACGGAAATTCCGTTCCGGTATGGCGGCGTATTTCCCGCCGCCCGACGGCGCGCCCGCTTCCGTTTCCAGACGCAAATTCCCCTTGTACCTGGAAATGGAACGGCACGACGGGAAGTCGTGCCGAAATACGAAGCGTTTCGCGCGGCAAGGCAAAAACGGGATTTTGCCGCAGCCGCCAAAACAAAATTGCGGGTAGCAATTTCGCTTTGGAAACGGAAAAACCGGAAACGGCGTCCGCCGCATCCGGTGGCAAAAAATATGCCGCCTTTTACCAGCGGAAATGCGCGAAGGCCTTGTTGGCCTCGGCCATGCGATGCGTGTCTTCGCGTTTTTTCACCGCCCCGCCGCGGTTGTTGTAGGCATCCAGGAACTCCGCCATGAGCTTGCCGGTCATGTTCTTTTCGCCGCGCGCGCGGGCGTTGTTGATCAGCCAGCGGATGGACAGGGATATCTGGCGGTCCGGACGCACCTCCATGGGAACCTGGTAAGTAGCGCCGCCGACGCGGCGGGCCTTTACTTCCTGGTGCGGCTTGACGTTTTCCAGGGCTTTTTCAAAGGCCTGCAAAGGATCGTCGTTCGTCTTTTCCCCAAGTCCGGCAAGGGCGGCGTAGAATATTTTCTCCGCCACGCCTTTTTTGCCGTTGTACATAAGCCGGTTTATGAAACGGGCCGCCAGGCGGCTGTTGTAGATAGGGTCCGGCAGAATTTCTCTTTTGGGAACTGGGCCTTTGCGCGGCATTCGCAACTCTCCTTGAAAACTGTATTATTTCGGACGTTTCGCGCCGTATTTGGAACGGCTCTTGCGGCGATCGTTCACCCCGGAGGTGTCCAGGGTACCCCTGATGATATGGTAACGCACGCCGGGGAGGTCTTTTACACGGCCGCCGCGGATCATGACCACGGAGTGTTCCTGCAGATTGTGTCCTTCGCCGGGAATATAGGCCGTGACTTCCATGCCGTTGGTGAGGCGCACGCGGGCCACCTTGCGCAGGGCCGAATTGGGCTTTTTGGGCGTGGTGGTGTACACGCGGGTGCATACGCCGCGCCTCTGCGGGCAGGCCTGAAGGGCCGGCGTCTTTTTCCGTTTCAGAATGGCTTTGCGCTCTTTGCGTATAAGCTGGTTGATTGTCGGCATCATTCCTCCGATAGGCATTTTCGCTCAAGGCGCCCGCAGGCCGGCTTCGGCCGCGGGGGAAAGTACATAGACCGGAACTTCGCCTCTGTCAAGCGGACTGTCGTGTTTTCCCAAGGCTGACGCATCTAAAATTTTTATATTGTTAATTAAGGATATTATGATACACACCTTTGAGATTCGCGGCGGCGGCAAAGCCGCCTTGCTCCTTACGAAGCCTGCGGCTTCGGGCGATGCTTGCGCATCGCCGCGGGGCTGACGCAACAAGATGCGTCAGTTCTGCGTGTTTTCCGCATTTTTTTATGCCTCCGCCGCGAGCTCGGCCAGGGCGTTAATCGCCGCCGCCGCCAGGGGGGAACCTCCCCGGCGCCCGCGCAGGGCGAGGACCGGCGGTTCGCCTCTTCGCAGGACGAGTTCCTTGGACTGCTCGGCGTTGACAAACCCGACCGGCATGGCGACCACCAAGGCCGGCGGCGCGCCTCCCGCCTCCAGGTGGCCGAGAAGGGCCAGCAGGGCCGTGGGCGAGTTGCCGACGGCAAAAATCGACCCTCCGAGTTCGCCTTTCAGGCGGCCCACCGCAGCCCGCGCGCGGGTGACGCCCAAGGCCGCGGCCTCCTCCGCAAGCCCCGGAACGTCCTGGATGCAGACCACCCGCGTGCCGAAAGGGCCGAGTCGGCGCAAAGGAATGCCGCTGCACAGCATCCGCGTGTCCGCGTAAATCGGAACTCCGCTCTTCAGTGCCCTGATCCCGGCGTCTACGGCCGCCTCCGGCAGGTACATGAGGTCGAAGAGATCGAGGTCTCCCCCGGCATGGACAATGCGGCGCGCGATTACCCGGGCGCGGCCGGAAAAGCGGTTCCGCCCGCCGGCCTCCGCGTCTATTATGGCAAAAGAACGCGCCTCTATCTCCTCCGGACTTCCCGCCGGATCGAGAACAAGGCCGGGATCGCGCGTCACTTCTTCCTGCTGAAAAAAGCCGTTATACATCCGGCGTCCTCCGGACCGGCGGACAAGGCCATTTCCCCGTCTCCGCCCGAACAGACGAAACGCCCGTCCGCCAGTTCGACATATCCCGCCGAAATAACCCTGGCATAGGGCAGTTGCTCCCGCATGTCGGCGTGGGCCACGCGATCGGGAAAAAGGAACGGAATCGGTTGGCCGGCAAAATCTTCACAAATAATGTACTTCATAGGGCATTAACCCGCGTTTGGGCAAGCGGCCGGATAAAGCCCCCGAACGGTTAGTGTCCGGGAACGGCCATCTATCTCACCATATTTTTTTTTACAAGAACAATCAACTTTGTTGTATAAAATCTCTTTGATATTTTTTTCTTTTGTGTTATCTGACCTCCAACGTTCAACCATACAAGGAGCAGGAAATGGACAACTATCTGAAAGACGCGCTGGAAATCGTCAAAGCGCAGGCGGGAGTGCGCATCATGACGGAAGAGGAAATCACCGCCATGGTCAGAAAACTCGCTGAGAGCATCCGCAGCATCAGCGATGTCCCGGAAGAGGCAACTGTTGAAGAAAATACGGCCGCCGATCCCAAAAAAGCCATAAAAGAACGCTCCATCACTTGCGTCGTTTGTGGAAAATCGTTCAAGCTGCTTACCAAGAAACACCTTCTCACACACGGCCTGACCCCGGAGGAATACCGCGAACAGTGCGGATACAAAAAGGGCACCCGTCTTGTGTGCAAAGCCCTGCAGCGCGAGCGGCGCAAAAAGATGCTGGACATGCAGCTCTGGCAAAGACGCGTCAGGAAGACCGAGGCGAACTCCTGATTTGCCTGATTGGGTGGAACAGGCCGCATTTCCGCAGGCTTCCGCACGGAAACCCGCAGAAATCGGCCGCAAGGCCGCCGCCTTTCCCGCAAAATCAGCCGACCACCCGATTGCGCCCGGCCTCCTTGGCTTTGTACAGGTTGGCGTCCGCCCGGCGGATGCCGTCGGCTATATAAGTTTCAAAGGACATGTGATCCGGCTTGCGGAAGATTTCCGCCACCCCGAAACTGGCGGTGATTTTCAGCAGTTTGCCGTCAAACTTTATCTCCATCGCCTCAACCCCTGAACGCAGACGTTCGGAGATTGTCAGAGCCGGCGCAAGAGGGGTGCCGGGCAGAAGCATGAGGAACTCCTCGCCTCCGTAGCGGCTGCAGATGTCGGAAGGGCGCATGGAACCGGACAAGCGGGCGGCGAAGGCCTTAAGGACCTCGTCTCCGCACAGGTGTCCGTGCACGTCGTTGAACAGCTTGAATCTGTCGATGTCGGTGATGATCAGGCTGGAGGCGTCGCCCTCCTTGACGTTGCACAGCACGTCCTGGGCGTAGTGCATGAAGGCCGAGCGGTTGTAGATGCCGGTGAGGGCGTCCTTGAAGGATTTATCCTTGTATTCCTCGCTGATGTCCACAAGACGCGTGATGCGGTTGGACAACTGCTCGGTCATGAGATTGAAGGATTCGGAGAACTCGCCGATGAAGTCCACCTTGTGGCTGTAGTCGCCGCCGGCGATTTGCTTGGCCTGCCAGGTAAGGTGCTTCAGGTTGGACTGCAGGGCCTTCAGCCCGCCTATGACCACGCCCCTGGCGTCCGTGGCGTATTCCAGGTCGCCCTTGCTCAGGGCAAGGGCCAGTTTGCGAATGGCCCAGACAAGCACGACCAGATCGTCCAGATTTTTAACGCCCTGCAGTTCTTCGGGCGCCGCTTCGGCCTTGAACCTGGGCGAACCCAATACCTGCAACAGATAGTCCACGACTTCGGATTCAAGGGCAAGCCGGTCCTCCGACGCGGCCTGCCGGGCAACATCCGCGGCAGCCGGCGGAAACTTGAATTCAAAGGGCGTGCTCATGGCCGGACTTTGCCTTGCAGGCGCAAAACCGCAAACGGGGTCAGGCGGCCTTCGGCTTTACCAGAAAGCGGCAGGTACGGTCCCCTGTGCACCAGCAGTCCGTTTCCTTGACCTCCAGCTTCTGGCCGCTGTGCGCGTAAAAAATTCCCGCTATGAACCCTTCGTCGTACGTGCATACCGCGTGGCCCATATCCGGCAGGCCGGAACAATCCAGGTCCTCGGCCACGGTGAGGTTGAAGGTCAACTTGTCCACATCGGCGCTCTCCACCCGCAGGATGCCCACGTTCAAATCGAGAAGGGCCTGCTTGACGTTTTCGACAAAAGTGCCCAGGTCGTCGACTTTGCCGATGAGATGCGTGCAGAAATTTATGCCCGCCTTGAACCCGGCGTCGTACAGGATGCGATCCGCGGTCTCCGTGCCGTACCTTTCCTCCAGGACGTCACGCAGGGTATATTGAAAAAGCCTGTAGACCTCAATACGCGTGGTATTGCCGAGATTCGGACGCC
Organism: Desulfovibrio sp.; assembly: GCA_031288535.1. GTDB lineage: Bacteria > Desulfobacterota > Desulfovibrionia > Desulfovibrionales > Desulfovibrionaceae > Frigididesulfovibrio. Next base: position 33,804 of record JAITRF010000130.1, read on the forward strand.
CTTCGTCCACATCGCCGATGAAATCCCAGGAAAACTCGTATTGCCTCGACATGTCAAACTCCTTGCTCTTTATCGGCCCGCACGAAGCCGTACGGCCCGGCATTGGCGCAAGTTTACTAACAAAGCCCAAAAAACGCAATCCCCAATCCGTCCGGAGGAACCAAACAAAGCGGCATGTCCCTCCAGGGCGGACGCAGCCGGCCCGAAGGCCGGGGTTTCAAACCATAAACGAAGCGGGATGCCGCACCCGGAGGCGGAACACCCCACCGGACGCGCAAATTTCCATGCGGAAATCGTATCTGCCGGATCTTATTAATAGAAATAATATAGAGTTTTTATACTAAAATTCAAAAACCCGGATCCGGCAAATCCGGGCCGAAGGCAGACGCAAAAATATCGGCCGATACGGCATTTCGCCCCGCTTGCGCAAAGCGACGGAAATTCGTAACCGTAAACACACAATCCTCCGGCAAAATTCCTGTTTCCGGGCGGGTCGCTGGGAAACGCCGATCCGTAATTTTTCTTGCGCAAGCTTACCTCGTATGGCACTCTTACGCGGACGAAAAGCATGGGCAAACAGCTCCCTTACAGCATGACGAGGTAGGCGGCCATGAAAGTTTTCCTCTCTCTGGCGGCCGCGGCGATCACAAGCCTGCTGGTCGCCGGCGGCATTTATTTTTCCTTTTATCCCCTGCTGTTCTCAGCCTTGAACATCATTGCCGTTCTCGCCTGCATCCTGACCCGTCCCGGCGACGAAGACGCCCGCCACGCCTGTGAAACCCTGTCCGCCTACGCGCGCAGTATCAGCAATGAGAAAGGCCCGGCTGCCGGAACGCCAAACGACGCCCTGCCGGTCTGGACCCGGGAACTGGCCCGGGAACTGGAAACCCTGAACGCTTACGCGGCAAAACAGCGCGAGGAAATCCGGGAAGCGCTCGGCCGCGCCGCGGAATGCGAGCGCGAGCGCGCCGAGACGGCCAAGTCGGAAGAAGAATGCCGGCAAAAAATCGCCGCCTCGGAAAATCACCTGAAGCTCATCGCCGAACAAACTGTCCAGGCCTGCTCGGACTTAAACCGCGACGTCTGCGGACTGTCGAGCATGGTGGCCGCAGTGGGCGAAAACGCCGAACTCCAGCGTTTCCGCTTGAGCGAAACCTCCGAGGCCATGGAGCAGATTGTCGGCAGCGTGGGCGCCGTGACGCGCAGCGTGAACATCGCGGCCGAGCAGGCCGAAGCCTCGCGCTCCAAGGCGCAGGAGGGGGCGCAGGAACTGCGCGAGGCGGTGCTCGACATAGAAAAAGTCAAGCGGATGGCTTTGAGCCTGCGCGACGCCATGGGACAGATGGACGCGAAAACCCACAACATCCGCTCCGTCATGGGGGTGATCAGCGAAGTCGCGGATCAGACGAACCTGCTCGCCCTGAACGCGGCCATCGAGGCGGCACGGGCCGGAGAGGCGGGACGCGGCTTCGCCGTTGTGGCAGACGAGGTGCGGAAACTGGCGGAAAAAACCATGCTGGCCACAACCGAGGTCCGCAACGTGGTCGGCGACATCCAGGAAACCGCCGCGGACAATAAACAGGAGGTGACCACCGCCGCGGACGGAATAGTGCGTTGCGCCGAGCTCGCATCCCTCGCGGGAAGCACAATGGACCAGATCGTGTCGGACATGGACCTGACCACCGAGCAGTTCGAAAGCGTGGGCAAGGCCACACAGGAGCAGCTGGAAAGCAGCGCCCGCACCAAGACCGCTTTGGAGCAGGTCGCCGACGTGGCCTCAGGAACGGCGGATCAGGTGCAAACCTTCACCGCCCAACTCGTCCGGATCACCGACAACATGGAAATTCTGGAAAGCATAGCCCGCGCCTTCGCCTCAGGCGATCTCTCCGCAGCCGGCAACCGCATGCGCCTGATCGAATGGACCCCGGACCTCGGCGTCGGCATAGAACTTATCGACAACCAGCACAAAATGCTCTGCGCCTATATAAACACCCTCAACCGCGCCCTGCGGGACGGCCGGTTCGAACTGGTGGGCAGAGACATCGTGACCAGCCTGAAAAGCTACACCGTAAGCCATTTCAGCACGGAAGAGCAGTATTTCACGCACACCCAATATCCGCATACGGCCGAACACATGCAGATCCACAAGAAATTTGTGGACAAGGTGATCGCGGTGGAGGCGCAACTTGCGACGGGCAGCGCCCACGTAGGCGACGACCTGCTGGAATTTCTGAAAAACTGGCTGCTCAACCATATCCGGGTGACGGACCACCAGTACGCGCCCTTCGTGAAAGCCCTCATGGAAGCCAACGCCTCAAAGCGCAGGCATCAGTCGGCAGAGGGATAAAAAGCGCATCATCCTCTGGGGACGGATGTGCCGTCATTCATCCCCAAATTCAAGTTCCAGGCCCACGGGGCAGTGGTCGGAGCCTGGAATCGCGGCGTCTATCCAGGCGTTTTTCACATTGCCCGCAAGCTCCCCGGAAACAAAGAAATAGTCGATGCGCCATCCGGTATTGCTTTCCCTCGCCCTTGAGCGGTAGGACCACCATGTGTACATGCCCGGCAAATCGCCGTGCAGCAGCCGGAAAGTGTCCACGTAACCGGCGGCGGTGAAGCGGTCCATCCAGGCCCGTTCCACGGGCAAAAATCCTGAAAACTTCTCGTTTTGCCCAGGCCGCGCCAAGTCCACCGGACGGTGGGCGGTATTGAAATCCCCGCAGACCACGACGGGTTTTGTCTCGCGCATCTTTTGCGCATGCCGCAAAAAGGCCTCGTAATACCCGAGTTTGTAGTTCAGGCGTTCCTCGTCCTTTTGTCCGTTGGGGAAATAGACGTTGAAAAAGTGAAAGCGCGGCAGTTCGAGGTGAATAAGCCGTCCCTCCCCCTGCCAGGCCGGATCCGGCAGATCAAAATTGACGGCCAGGGGTTTCAGGCGGGAAAACACCGCCACCCCGGAGTAGCCGCGCTTCTTTGCCGCCGAAAACCAGGAAACGTGGTAGCCGGGAAAAACCCGCGCTTCTTCCGGGAGATCCGCAAGCTCGGCCTTCACCTCCTGCAGCGCCACCACATCACCGCCCGCGCTTCCGAACCACGACCAGCCGCCGTTTGCCAGCACGGCCCTAAAGCCGTTGACGTTCCAGGAATAAAGATGCATTGACGCCTCCATGGCAGGATGCTTGCCGGACATATTCCCTCTTTTCAAATCGATAAAGCGGACTTATTATAAACAAATCAATCACGGCGGACAACCGCCAGGGAGAAGTGCCATGTGGGAATACACGGACAAAGTTCGAGAACATTTTTTGAACCCGCGCAACAGCGGAGCGCTTGAAAACGCGGACGCCGTGGCGGAAGTCGGCAGCCTGGCCTGCGGCGACGCCATGAAACTATATATCAAGGTCAAAGACGGAGTAATCACGGACGCCTCTTTTCAAACCTTCGGCTGCGCCTCGGCCATAGCCTCAAGTTCGGCCCTGACCGAGATGGTCAAGGGCAAAACCCTGGACGAGGCCATGTCCATCACCAACAAACAGATAGCGGACTTTCTGGGCGGGCTGCCCAAGGAAAAAATGCACTGTTCGGTCATGGGCCGGGACGCCCTGGAAGCGGCGATCCGTTCCTACCGGGGCGAGCCGGCCCCCGCTCCGGACCGGGAAGGGCATCTCGTCTGCAGATGCTTCGGCGTGACCGATGCGCAGATTGCTAGAGCCATCCGGGAAAACAAGCTAACCAGCGTCGAGGACGTGACAAACTTCACCAAGGCCGGCGGCGGCTGTGGAGAGTGCCTGGAGGAAATCGGGGAAATCCTCGCCCGCGTTCTGGCCGAGGAACAAAAGGAAACGGACCCGGAAAAGCGCCTGCCTCTCGGACTTGCCGATTTACGCAAGGAGAAAAAAGAAGCCGCGCCCGCCCTCTCCAACGTTCAGCGCATGCAAAAGGTCATGACCGCCCTTGACGAGATCGTCCGGCCGCGCCTCAAACAGGACGGGGGAGACATCGAACTCGTGGACATAGAGGGCAAGGTGGTGAGCGTGGCCCTGCGGGGCATGTGCACCAGCTGCCCCTCCAGCCGCCTGACCATTGAGGGCTTTGTGCAGCAGACGCTGTGCGAGCAGGTGGAACCCGGCATCACAGTCAGGGAGATACTCCAATGAGCGGCAAGATAATCTACTTCGACAACAACGCCACCACCGGAGTGGCCCCGGAAGTGCGCGCGGCCATACTGCCTTTTCTGGGCGGGGAATACGGCAATCCCTCCAGCATGTACCGCTTTGCCGGAACATCCCAGCATGCCGTGCAAAAAGCCAGGGAACAGACGGCCGCGCTGCTCGGAGCGAACCCGGAAGAGATCATTTTCACCTCCTGCGGCACGGAAAGCGATTCCACGGCCATTTTCTCCGCCCTGCGCGCCAGACCGGAGAAAAAACATTTCATCACCACGCGGGTGGAGCATCCCGCCGTTCTCGCGCTCGGCCAGTATCTGGAAAAGGAAGGCTACGCCGTCACCTGGATGGGGGTGGACGAGAAAGGCCGGGTGAACCTCGATGATTTCGCCCGCGCCCTCAACCGGGATACCGCCATGGTGTCCATGATGTACGCCAACAACGAAACCGGCAATATCTATCCGGTGGCCGAAGTCGGGGCCCTTTGCCGGGAACGGGGCGTCCCCTTCCATGTGGACGCGGTACAGGCCGTGGGCAAGCTGCCCATCGACCTCGCCACCCTGCCCGTCGACTACCTGGCCATGTCCGGGCACAAACTCCACGCTCCCAAGGGCGTAGGCGCGCTCTACGTGCGCCGGGGCGCGCCCTTCCGCCCCTTTCTGCGCGGAGGCCACCAGGAGGGCGGACGCCGGGCGGGCACGGAAGCCGTTCCGAACATCGTGGCCATCGGCGCGGCCTGCGAGTTGGCCGGAAGCCACATCGAGGAGGAAAACACCAGGGTGAAAGCCCTGCGCGACGATTTGCAGCAGCGCCTGCTCGAAAAAATACCGGACTCCCGTCTGAACGGAGACCCGGAATGCCGCTTGCCCAACACCCTGAACATCTCGTTCCGGAACGTGGAAGGGGAAGCCATTCTGCTCCTGCTGGACCAACACGGCATCTGCGCCAGTTCCGGGTCGGCCTGCACCTCCGGCAGCCTTGAGCCCTCGCACGTGCTGAGGGCAATGGGCGTGCCTTTCAACTACGCGCACGGGTCCGTGCGCCTTTCCCTCTGCCGCTACAACACGCAGGAGGAAGTGAATTTCGTGGCCGGGGCGCTGCCCGAAATAATCGCCCGCCTGCGGGAACTATCCCCTTTCAAGGACTAGAGCACCTTAACTTTGAGATTATGCACGGTTTATCTTCAGGCCGCGTCCGCTCACGCGGCCGCCAGAGCAATTTCAAAGCGAAATTGATCTAATCCCCTTGAATGCGGACCGGCATGGGAGACGCAACCCTGAAAAGCTCATACGCGCGCGCGGGCCGGGTTCTGTTCCTGGCCCTGCTTTCGGCCCTGTTTCCGATCCCGACGTTCTCCGCCCGGATGGCGCAGGCGCTGGAAAACCCGCCTCCGCTCGAGGCGATGGTCGGGCAGATGGTCATGACGGGTTTTCGCGGCACGGGCGGGCATCCGCTGAGCGAGGACCTGCGCTTTTTGCTGGAAGACATAGCCAAAGGAAAAGTCGGGGGGGTCATCTTGTTCGAGCCCGACTACATCACCAAATCCGGGCGCAACATCCAAAGCCGGAGGCAGTTGCGGAATCTGACCGCGATGATGCAGAAAAAGGCCCCGATCCCGCTTTTTATCGCCGTGGACCAGGAAGGCGGCAGGGTGCGCAGGCTCCTGCCGGCCCACGGCGCGCCGGCCACGCCCGCGGCGCGGGAAATGGGCAGGGCGACCCCGGCCGAGACGTATCTGCGCGGCAAAGAACTGGGCGACTTCCTGGCCCGGGTCGGGATCAACACCAACTTCGCCCCGGTCGTCGACCTTGACGTCAATCCGGACAGCCCGGCCATCGGACGCATGGGGAGGGCCTTTTCCGCCGAAGCCGGACCGGTCGCCCGGCACGCCGGAGCCTTTGCCGAAGGCCTGGCCTCGGCCAAAGTGCTATACTGCTACAAACATTTTCCCGGTCACGGAAGCGCCGCCGAAGACAGCCACGCCGAGTACGCGGACATCACCCGCACCTGGAAGAAAGAGGAGCTTGACCCTTACCGCCGGCTGTTGCGCAAGGACATGCCGGGCATGGTGATGGTGGGGCACCTGCTGCACATGGGCCTTGATCCGTCGCGCCCGTCCTCCCTTTCTTCTTCCACGGTCAACGGGCTGTTGCGGGCCGAACTCGGCTGGGAGGGCGTCGTAATCACCGACGACCTGCAGATGGACGCAGTTTCCGGCGCTTACAGCCTCAAGGAGGCAATCCGCCTGGCCCTGGAGGCCGGGGCGGACGTCATCCTGACCGGAAACAATCTCCGGCACGACCCCAGGCAGGGTCGCAGGACTTACGACATCATTCTCGAACTCGTGCGGTCCGGCAAGATAGAAAGACGACGCATCGAGGAATCCTACGGAAGGATAACGGCCCTCAAGAAGAATTTATTTTAGGCCAATGCGCCCGCACACAGTTGCGGCCGCTGCCTTTTGCATCATACAGCGCCTCGTCCGCCCGGCGGATCGTTTCTTCGATGCTCTCTCCGGGCACATGTACGGTGCAGCCGAAACTGGCGGTGATCCGCGGCAAGGAACCGAAGCTGTGACCGGCCACGGAGATGCGCAGTTTCTCCGCGATGCCGAAAACCGCCCTCTGGTTCCGCGTCTGAACCATGACGATGAACTCCTCTCCCCCGTACCGGGCGACCAGATCCTTTCCCCGGCGCACTTTGCCGAGCAGTATCCGGCCCATGTCGATCAGCACCAGGTCTCCGGACTGGTGTCCGTAAGTGTCGTTGACGCGCTTGAAGTGGTCGATATCGATCATGATCAGCGCGCAGGGAGGCACTGCTTCACCGTCGCCTTGCAGACGCACCCGGAGTTCTTCCATAAAGGCGGTACGGTTCAGCACCCCGGTCAAGCCGTCAATAGTGGACTTCAGCTTGTATTCCTCAAGATCGTTGTGCAAAATGCGCCGTTCCAGAAGCTCGCTGCGCACGGCGTGCAAAAGCGCCACCCGCTCGGCGTAGGCGTCCGTGAGCAGGCGCACGGTGATGACTTCGGCGCCGGGGAAAGACATGGCTTCCGCAACCATCGCCTGATCTATTTCGCAGATGTTGTCCTCCTCCCAGGTCCCGGAAGAAATCATGCCTTCCGACCCGCCGGCAAAAAATTCTTCCGCCATCTGAAAAAAAAAGTCCAGCATGGATGAATGCCGCCAGGGCGTGGTGCAGGGTCCGCCCGTATCCGCGTCCTGAGGAAAGATGCGGTTGTAAAACGGCGGCGCTTCGCCGAGAAAAGAGTATTGCCCCGGCGCCTCGCGCACCAGGACGGCCGTATTGAGATTTTTCAGGATTTTTTCAGCAAGTCGCGCTTTGTGCATGGTTTTCTCTCACGCTTCCCGGACGTTTGGGATTCAGGGGCACGCTTCATACCAGGCCGCGTTCAAACTGATTTGAAGGAACTTGTGATGAAACAACAAGATCAGAGCATGTCCCCGGCCAGGGAGATGAATGCGTCTTCCACAGACTGTCCGGTTTTTGCGCTGGTCACGAAGACGCGCAACCCGGTTTTCTGGACGGCTTCTATATCGTCGCGGGCAAGCTCCCATTCGGCGACCAAATCCGCCTTGTTCACCAGCAGGCAATGAGGTATGCTGCCTACGGCCTCCAATGCCTCCCGACGCAATTCCAGGGCGACGTCCAAAGTCTCGCGCCGGGTGCCGTCCGCCACGACGAAAAACCCCATCGCCCCACGCAGGTAGGAAATATTCACCGTCGTATAGACGTCCTTGCCTTCAAGATCCCAGAGAACCAGGCTCATGGGCTGATCTCCGACGGAAACGTCTTTTTTGCTGATCTTGACACCCAGGGTGGAAAGATAGCGGTCGTCAAAGATAGAGTGGACGAACTGTTTGACAAGACAGGACTTACCCGCCGCAAAAGCTCCAAGCATGCATATTTTCTTGGTTATCATCGCTCACGCCACGGATGGTTGTTATGCGGGACGAGCATCACCCGCGTTGAATCTAAATAACACAAGCGCAACATGCGGACAAGCGCCGAAAAGCACTCCGCAGCCGCAAACCCGTCCATGCCGCCTGCGCGGCGGATTGAAGGCTTTGCCTTCAGCCGATGCCGATTCGCCCCCAGCGCTCGCGGCGCAGGCAGCTCACGGCAAGGATCCGCGCGGCGAATTCCTGTAAACATTTTCAAAGTTAAATTGTTCTAATACTGTTAAATTATCAGATGCGCTTGAAATTACTGACTGGCATACGGGACAGGAGCCCAGAGCAATTTCAAAGTGAAATTGCTCTAAATGCATCCTTGCCATTTTGTCATCCTGCGGCGCAGATTGACGGTTTCCCCATCGATTATGAAAGTGCCGTCGCCCACGGCGTGAAAGGAACGCGAGTCCTCTGGCGCCGGGTCGCTCCACGCCCGTATGCCCCGCAGGACAAAAAAATGATAGTCGCGCACAAGCGCCCGGTTCTCAACGCGGCATTCAAGGTTATACAGGCATTCTCCCACCAGGGGGGCCGCGACCAGGGCGGCGGGCAGCGGGGTCAATCCGAAGGCGGAGAACTTGTCCAGGGTTTCCCCGGAGCAGTTCCCTATGTCCACGACCTTCTCCATCAGGCTTGCCGGGGGAACGGCGACAACGCATTCGCCCGTTTCCGCCAGAGCGGCGTAGCTGAAGTTCCAGGGGCCGAGAGCCACGCCCAGGGTCGGCTCAAAACCCATGGAGGCATGGCAGCTCACGGTCATGAGGTTGCTTTTGTCCTTGTGGCGCGTGGAAACAAGGAGAACCGGCCCGGATTCGACAAAGGTAAAGGCGCGGTTCAGGGGAAATTCCACCTGAAGCGGGGGTTTTGACGCATCGTTCATCCGCCGCTCCCTTGTACCGTTCAAACGGGGAGGCCGCTATTCATTTTCCCAAGGCGCGGGAGTTGCCGGCAATTGCGCAGGACCGGATTGTTTTGAACGGAGCCGTTCAGCGGCGCGGTAAATTTCCTCCCTTTCCCGTGAGGAGGGCATCCGCAACGGATTATCCAATGCTACCGTCCTTGTTCCGCTTTGCTCGGCCAGACGGCGGGCATCAACGGCGGCCAGAACGAGCGCCGTTTCAACTTGCTGTATAAGCGCCTGAAACTCAGGACTGAAATCATCTGTTTGCACGGACATGGTTTTCCCCTGCGGCAATCCTTACAGGAAAGCTACCGGATGCGTCATACAACATCCAGTCATCGACAAGCATTTTATACACCTGGTGGAAATTCCGCAATCCCGCCACGAACCGGCGACGAATCACGGTTTCCGGAACATAATGTCCTCCCTGAACCACTCGGGCGGCTACCCGCTCTATAGCTGTTTCCGCGTCCGGCAGGGCCAAAAACATCAGGTGCACGGCAAAGCCTTTTGTTCGCCATTGTGGAATCATGCGGGCGTAGGCGCGGCCTGCCAGAGTTGTTTCGAAACAAAAACTTTCACCTTGGTTCGCCAGCCTGTCTATTTGACGGAGCATAAGCTTTCCCGCTTGGAGAGCTTCTCGTTCCCAGGCAAAAGGTGAAAGGGCATAGGCGATAAGGTCGGCGTTGACGAATCGGGTGAAATTGACGGAAGCGGAAACAAACCACTTGGAGAAGGTAGTTTTACCGGCGCCGTTCGGCCCGGCGACAATATAAATATGCTTCTTTTCCATGCCGTGGTAATGAGTTTTCATCGCGGACGCTCTTCGGCAGGCGGGTGGAATCGCCACGCAACGGGCCTGTGGCTTCCGGAAAATTCGACTTTTTCCGGTTATGTTCAGGTCGCGCGGCCGCCAGGGCAATATCAAAGTGAAATTGCTCTGTTTTGCGGCCCGGCATGCGACTTTCCAGCCTGCAATCTCGCCTTCTCCAAAAATTAAGCAGGGACCGGAAGTTGGATAATCGCCATGCGGCGCGTCAACCGGGCTTCTGCCCGCCGCCTTTCGTGACGGTGTCGATAAAGTGCTGCGCGAACTCCGGGTAGGCGTCGCACATTTTTTCCATAACCGGCGCCCCGCCTTCCTCCTCCGCCCTCTCCGTGTCGTAGATGAAACATTCCGCGAAAACGGAGTCTGTCAGCTCCAGCAGAATGGATTCATATTTTCTGTTGAAGTGTTTGTTGATGACATCGTAAGACTCAAGCTGTTTCATGCCGACACGGGCCCGGTGTTTGGGTCTGTCGGTATCCGAAAGGTGATAGACGCCTCCCGAATGGCGGCGGTAGACGCTCATGGTTTTGTTGATGAAGCCGATCTTGCCCTGTTCCGCATGCAGTAAATGCCAGTACCAGTCGCCGGGACAGAGATCGGTACGGAACCAGCCCGGAAGACCGTCTTTGAAACGCCAGCGGTACATGACGGCATTGCTCTGCATGAAATTCCATCTGACCAGTTCGATCAGGTAATAAAAGGGACGCACCCCGCGCGGCATGGTCTGGGGGTCAGGAAAGACGACGGGCTCCCGCCCCGTACCGTCTTGAAAAATCACGCGCACAGGATGAAAACACATCCCGCAATCCTTGTGTTCATCCAGAAAATCCGCTTGACTCTGCAACTTCAGAGGGTCGGTGAAATAGTCGTCGCCGTCGCACAGGGCGGCGTATTCCGTGCGGCACATGTCGAAGAGGACGCGCAGGTTCTCCGCTCCGTAGGTGCGGTTTTTCTGGAACACCGGGACGATGTGCGGGTGTTTGGCGGCGTATTTGAGGATGATGTCCCGCGTGCCGTCGTTGGAGCCGTCGTCTGCGATTATGTGCTGGAGGGGGAAATTTACCCGCTGGGCCAGGACGCTTTCGATGTTCTCGGTGATGTAGCGCGCGTGGTTGTATGCGAGGGTGAGGACGGAGAGTTTGGGGCCGGCGGCGTGCCTGGCCGGGGCGGGCGAAAATGCGGAGGGGCCGTCGCATACGTCGTGCAGCGCCCGGCGGACGAGGTGCTGCTCGCGGGTCATGTAGCATACGGACGCGGCGTCGAACTCCGCCATGCGGGCGCGGGCGAAATCGCGGTCGAGGCGTTCGGCCACGCCGTACGCCGCTTCCGGGGTCAGGCCGGGGAAGGGTTCCCAGTCCGGCTCGGGCGCAGGGTCCGAAAAAAGACGTTCAAGACCGAGTATGGCGGCGGCCTCGGCGTTGGAGGCGGCAAATTTGGCGAGAAAATCCCGCCGCTCTTCCGGGCTGAAAAAACTGCGGGGGTTTTGTTCCTCAAAATACTGAGAGTGCGCAATCCAAGGCGAATCCCAAGCCTTTTGCAAAGTTACCGCTAAAGGAATACATATCTGGATGAAGCGCAGAAAATCCCGCGACAAGCTCAGGGACATGCGCGGACGCGGATAGAGGCCGCCTGCCCCCGGCGCGGGCAAGCCGGCAAAGCGCCAGAAGGCATCTAACGCGCCGTCAGGGTCTTTCCCGCTTAGGTCAACGTGCAGCCACGTGTTTTCTCTGCCGAACAGCCGGAAGGCGCCGCGCAGGTTTTCCGCATAGTCCACCATCCGGATGACAGGCAATTTTGCCGCCAACCCCTGCGGCGAACACGGCATACCGCAGAGACAACGCCAGGCGAAAAAGGCATCCAGCGCCATGTCCTGCCGGACAAGGGAGAAAAAAGCCAGCAGGCGGCAGCCGGGAAAACGCGCCTGCCAATCTTCTCTCCTCATCGCCGCCCCGCCGCTGAAAAAATCGCCGTCAACAAAATAAACGCCTGCTTCCGCAGGCAGGGCAACCGGCACCTTGGCCGCGTCCAAGGGAAAAAAGTCGTTCAGATCAAAAAAAACAGGCTTGCCGCCGAAGCCGGAGACAAGATCCGGATTGTCGGACCAGGCCTTACGGGCAAGAACATTGCACCCTGCCGTACCCAAGTGGACGATAACTGTTTTATTTTTCATCTTGTCGGCGGATGCGTATTCCCTTATATTGCAGAACGTCTGTAAGGGCAAAGCCGGTAATTTGGCTGCCCTGCCCGGAGTTGATAGATATCCGGGGCGCCGGATTTTGGCAAGGCTCTTCCCGAAGATCGGCAGGGCTGACGCATTTAAAATTTTATATTGTTAATTCAGGGTATTACGATATATACCTTTGAGATTCGCGGCGGCGACAAAGCCGCCTTGCTCTTTACGAAGCCCGCGGCTTCGGACCATGCTTGCGCATCGCCGCAGGACTGACGCAATAAGACGCGTCAGATCTGCGGAGGTCTGGCGCATGGCCTGAAAAGCTTGCGGCTATTTCAATGACGGTACACTCATGTTGCGCTGTCATGCGGGATGTGTCACCCGTCTGGCGCACGCCCGGCATTATGGCGTCATCACCAGGAAAGAACTATGTCCGTTGCTTTTGTTACCGGATCAGGAGGCCTGATCGGTTCCGCCACGGTCCGTTTTTTGTGCGCCCGGGGTCTGGATGTGGTTGGCGTTGATAACGACGCCCGCAGCTACTTTTTTGGAAAAGATGCGGGAACCGGCTGGAATATAAAAAAAATCAATGAGGCATACGCCAACTACAGTCACCACGATATGGACATCCGCGACCAGCAGGCAATCGACAAACTTTTCTCACGTTATGGAACTTCAATAGCGCTGGTAATTCACACGGCGGCACAGCCCTCCCACGATTGGGCCGCCCGGGAGCCGCGCACGGACTTCAGCATCAACGCGGACGGAACTCTCAACCTGCTGGAAGCGGTCAGAGCCAATTGTCCCGAGTGCGTATTCATCTTTACCAGCACAAACAAGGTATATGGCGACACGGTCAACCAAATCCCCTGTAAAGAACTTGATACCAGATTCGAACTCGTGGACGACCATCCTTTCGCCGCCCACGGGGTGGATGAGAGCATGGGCATTGACCGGTGCACACACAGCCTGTTCGGCGTCAGCAAAGCGGCCGCGGACCTGCTGGTCCAAGAATACGGAAGGTACTTCGGCATAAAAACAGGTATTTTTCGCGGCGGCTGCCTGACAGGTTCCGATCACAGCGCGGCCCGTCTTCATGGTTTTCTGGGGTATCTCATGAAGTGCGCGCTTACGGACACGCCATATACGGTCTTTGGGTACAAAGGCAAGCAGGTCAGGGACAATATACACGCAAACGACGTCGTCAGCGCTTTCTGGCATTTTTTCTCCGCTCCCCGTTACGGAGAAGTCTACAATATCGGGGGCGGGCGGCACTCGAACATCTCCATGCTGGAGGCCATTGCGGAATGTGAACGGTTGACCGGCAAAAAAATGCGCATCGTCTATGAAGACACCGCCAGAACAGGCGATCACAGGTGGTGGATTTCCGACATGAGAAAGTTCCAGTCCCACTTCCCCGAATGGCGTTACTCTTATTCCATGAAAAATATCCTGGAAGAACTGCGCGAAGGAATGGCAAAACGTTCTACGGCCGGCTTCTGACGCCGGATAAAGGTGTTTCTGTGTTTGCACAAAAATTGCTGGTCCTGGAACCGGGTTTCGGACGCCTTCGCGGACACCATTACTCGACGGCGCTCATGCTTGACGCCGCCTGCAAGGAACGCACGGTTGCGCTCACCATTCTGGGAGCCCACCATCTCAACGGCAGCCTCACGCCGGATTTGTTCAACTGCACGGTTCAAGGCGCGTTAAGAGACGTTCTCTATCACCCCAATCGTTTCGACCGTGGCGAAGCTCTTATGGAGAGCTATTTTGTTTATGGAAATGACCTGACTTACGATTTAAAACACAACGCGACGCCGCTCCTCCCTTGGGACGGAACGGTATTATGCCATTCCGGCAACGCCCTTGTGATGTACGCCGTTGCGAGATGGCTGAAATCGCTGGATAAAGAAAAGATCCCGCCGGTTCTCATCAATCTTCAGAATCATATTTCCGAAGATGAAGTGGACGAAACGATTTATTGCGCCTCGTTAAAATTGCTGGACGAATTTCCCACGGTCCGGATTTTCGGCAGTAATGTGAATATCTGCCGCCTGCTCAAAAAATATGCGGGCCGCGACATCCCCATGCTGCCTTTGCCGTTTGAGTACCCGGCTTTCAGCGGTAACAGCGAAACAAAAGAAGGCCCTGTCTTCGGTTTTGCCGGGGAAGCGCGGCCGGAGAAAAACCTTTGGGTATTCGCGCCGGCCATGAAGCTGTATCTCGAGCAAGGCGGAAAAGGACGGTTTAACATCCAGGCCCATTTTTTCCTGAACGACTATCCGGACACCAGAAAAGCGCACGAGCAACTCATCGCCCTCGGCGAACAATATCCGGATCGGGTTTTGCTGAGATTCGCGCCTCTTTACGGCATTGATTATTACAGGCACATCGCCGCCTGCGACGCCATCGTTCTGCCCTATCCACCCGAACTGTACAAAGGGCGCATTTCGCAGGTCGCCATGGACGCGGTGGCCATGGGCACATCAACGGTCGTTCCCAAAAATTCCTCTCTTGAAGACGACGTGCGGCGTCTCAATAACGGGAGCGCCTACATTGAAGAAATATCACCCTCTTCTCTGGCGGAGACATTCTTCGCCTTCGAGAACGGCTGGCGTGAGAGAAAACAGCTCGCCGCGTCGGCCAGCCGTGCTTTTCGGGAGTTTAACAACAAGGAAGTATACCTGAACATTGTTCTTGATCGCGAAGGCAGTTACGCATTGCCCGCTCTCGCCTGGCCGGACGCGACACCACCCACCCATTGAGAGAACGGACATGCTCGACATTCTGGTCACAGGAGGATGCGGATTCGTGGGGTCCAACGCGGCGCTCGGACTGGCCCGCAGAAAAGGCTTCCGCGTTACCGTTCTCGACAACCTGAAAAGAAGGGGCAGTGAACTCAACCTCCCCTATCTGGCCAGGGCCGGCGTCCGTTTTGTTCACGGCGACATCCGCAGCAGAGCCGATCTGGAATCCGTTGACAGGTGCGACCTGATCCTTGAATGTTCAGCCGAGCCTTCCGTCCATGCGGGCTACGGCCACAGCCCGGAGTATCTCGTCCAGACAAACCTGCTGGGGACGATCAACTGCCTGGAATACGCGCGCGGCAAAAAAAACGCTCTGATCTTTCTGTCGACGAGTCGGGTGTACCCCGTCAAGTCTTTGAATACGCTTGCCCTTGCTCAAAAAGACACGCGGCTCGATTTTTGCGGCGAAGGCATTCCCGGCTGTTCCGAAAAAGGGATCAGCGAGGATTTTCCGCTGAAAGGCAGCAGATCTCTTTACGGCACAACCAAATTGGCCTCGGAAATGCTCATTGAAGAGTACGGCGCCATGTACGGCCTGCCGTATCTGATCAACCGCTGCGGCGTCATCGCCGGCCCCCGCCAGATGGGAAAGGTCGACCAGGGTTTTGTTTCCCTGTGGCTGGCGCGGCATTACTGGGAAAAGCCTCTGTCATACATCGGTTACGGAGGCCGGGGGTTGCAGGTCAGGGATATTTTGCACGTCCGGGACCTGGTGGATTTGCTGTGCCTGCAGATAGACGATTTCTCGCGGCTCCGGGGAAATACCTGGAATGTCGGGGGCGGACGCGCAAACAGCGTTTCCCTCCTGGAATTAACCGAAATGTGCCGCGAATTGACCGGAAAACGCGTCGAACCGGCTTCAACGCCCGAGACGTCTCCGGCCGACATTCCCTGGTACATCACCGACAACACCAAAATATGCGCGGATTCCGGCTGGCGTCCCGAACGGCCGGTCCGCGTTTTGCTGGAAGACACGTATGAGTGGCTGCAAGCCCACGCCAGGGAATTACAACCTTTTTTTACGGAGGCAGGTGCCGATTGATGTCCGCTCCCCATATCATACTGACGAACCCTCCATACGTGCTCCAGCGGGAAACGGGTATTTTCAAATTCATCGACGGGATGAGCGAATACATGGTCCGCAAGGACCGGACGTATAAAAGCAGCGGTTCGGGCATGGCCCAAAAACTCTATCCCTATGATTTCGGGCTGGGGCGGGGGGTGCGGGCCGGTTCGCGCTGGCCGCATATTTTCGGCCCGATCCATAGCCGCTATGCCCCCTTTCCCTTTTTGCCGGCCTATGCGTCCAGTCTTTTGCAACAGCACGGATTCAGGGCGGAGGTCATGGACTGCGTGTCCGGCCGCCAATTCGGCTATGGCCGGTTTGTTTCCGATCTTGAAGAAAAAAATCCGGACATCGTTGTTATCGAAACTTCTGAAGCCACGGAATGCATCGATATCTGGCTGAGCCGCAAAATCGCGAAATTCGCCCGAGTGGCCTTGGCCGGGCCGCACGTTTCGGACGCCACCGTTGATCGTCTGCAAGGTGACAACCCGCACGTCACGTTTTTCCTGAAGGGCGAATATATCCTTTCCGCCCTGGAAATGGCCCGGACTCTCCGGCCGGGGGCGTATGAATCCACTGTAGTGAAAGACCTCGACGCCATTCCCTTTCCGGACAGAAGCTTTCCCGGAGCGCTTGATGCCGTGGATGGCTGGATCCCCTTTGTCGAGAACCCGCAATTGCAGATCTGGGGCAGCAAGGGATGTCCCTTCAAGTGCACGTTCTGTCTTTGGCCGCAAACGGTTTACAAAAATACCGTCTCCCTGCGCAAGCCGGTGAAGATCATGGAAGAAATCAGGGAAGCCGTGGAACGGTACGGCTTCAAACATATCTACTTTGACGACGACACGTTTAACCTGGGTAATGAAAGGATCTCCGAACTGTGCGGGTATCTGAAGGCTTTCGGGCTGCCTTGGGGGATCATGGCCAGAATCGACGCTTCTCCTCTGGAACTGTTTGAAAAAATGATCGCCTGCGGCTGCACCGGCATGAAGTTCGGCGTGGAAAGTTTTGACGCGGGCGTGCGCGCAACCATATGCAAGAGCCTTGAGCATGACGTCCTGTATCATAATCTCGCGCATCTTACCCGGAAATATCCCAACGTGCGTTTCCATCTTACGATGATGCGGGGACTTCCCGGACAAAGCGAGGCCGTCCATAAAAAGGACATGCAAATTTTGGAGGAACTGGGCTTCATGAACAAGGCGAACCCCTACCGCAGCTATCAGTTGTCGGCCTGCAGGGCGTTTCCGGGAACCAGTCTGCACCGGGAGCTCGGCCAATGAAAAAACCTCCGAAGATCGTCCTTGCCAATCCTCCTTTTGTGCGCCATGGGGAGACGGGAAATTTTGCCGATATAGACGAACTTACGGCTTACATGGAGGCCAAAACGGAAGCCGCGCGCGTCCACGGACTGAAAACGGCCCGCGAGATGTATCCCGAAAATTTTGACCTCGTCGCGGGAGTGCGCGCCGGTTCGCGCTGGCCGCATCTTACGGGGAAACTGGCTCCCGATACCTACACCCCTTTTCCTTTTTTGCTGGCGTATGCTTCCGGCAATCTCAAGGCGCACGGATTCGAGGCCCGGGTTATCGACTCCATAGCGTCCCGCCGCCATCAGTACGGCCGGTTTCTGGCCGAAGTGAGGGAGCATAAGCCGGACATCGTGGTTATAGAAACCTCGCAAGCCACGGAAGACATCGATCTGTGGCTTTGCCGGCAAATCGCCGGATTCGCGGAAACCGCTCTGGCCGGTCCGCATATCGCCGAGGCGACTGTGAACCGGCTTCAGGCGGAAAATCCGCATATCCGCTACTTCTTACAGGGCGAGTACATCCAAAGCGCGGTACGGCTGGCGCAAACCCGCAAACCGGGCGTGTACGAGCCGGAAGTCGTGCTGGATATGGACGCTTTGCCTTTTCCCGACCGGGATTTTCCGGGGGCCGACATGGTCCGCGATGCCTGGATCCCCGGTATGGACTGGCCGCAACTCCAGATTTGGGGAAGCAAGGGATGCCCGTTCAAGTGCACGTTCTGCCTATGGCCGCAGACGGTTTTTCAGGGCCGCACGGCGCCGCGTTCGCCGGAAAACATTGTGGCGGAAATCAGGGAATGCGTCGCCAGACATGGATACAGGCATATTTATTTTGACGACGACACGTTCAATCTCGGCAACGAGCGCATTTCCCGGCTCTGTGATCTGCTGAAAGAACTGGGCATCCCTTGGGGCGGCATGATGCGCATAGACACCTCGCCCCTGCCCCTGCTGGAAAAAATGATTGCCTGCGGTTGCGCGGGCATGAAGTTCGGCCTGGAGAGTTTTGACGCCAAGGTTCTGGCCGGCATCAACAAAAAACTGGACCCCGGCAAACTTTTCCATACGGTATCGTATCTGGCCCGCAAATATCCCAAGCTGAAGCTGCACCTCACAACCATGCGCGGCTTGCCGGGCCAGTCCGATACCGTACATGCGATGGATCTGGGCATCCTTCAGGCTCTGGGTTTTTCCAATATCGGCAGAGGCGATGCCTTCAGGACGTATCAAGTGTCCACCTGCATCCCCTATCCCGGAACAGCGCTACATGCTGAGCTGAAGGCGGCGGGAACCGCCGCGTAACGCGCCGCCGGACGCGCGGCCTGCATCCCCCGATGATTCGGAAAAGGAACACGAATGACCGATATCAGCATCCTGATTCCGGCCTATAACGCGGAATCCCTCCTGCCCCGCTGTCTTGACTCCATTCTGGCACAGCCCACGTCCCTGGAAGTGGAAATCATTATTGTCGATGACGGCTCAAGCGACGACACTTACGCCATAGCGCAAGCATACGCGGAAAGGGACGCCCGGATAAAAACCCTCACCGGCCCGCGCGGCGGAGCCGGCGCCGCCCGCAATAGAGCGATATCGCTCGGCAGCGGAAAATATTTCTGGTTCGTGGATGCCGACGACCGGATCCGCGAAGATGCTTTTGTCCACCTGGAGAGGGAACTGAACAACACTTCTCAGGATGTGCTGATTTTTTACTATAACCTCTATGTTGATGGTGCAAAAAATTACATCGGCATGCTCGACACAGATACCACAGTGTATAATTCCATACCTGCCGATACGGATTTTACCCTGGCGGAATTCCCGATCTTGCTGCGAACGCAGGCATACACATGGCATCAACTGTTCCGGAGCGAGTTTGTTCTTGCCAATCATCTGCTTTTTTCCAATACACCTGTGACCAACGACATTTATTTTGTCATTTCTGCGTATTTAACGGCAAAAACAATCCGCCTGTCCAGGGATTGTATCTATGCTTATCGCTTTGTTGATTATGAAAACACCGATGCCCGCAAAACAGCCCCATACGGCGCTGTCACCGCCATCAGAGACGAGCGACGACTGAGCATCATACGGATATTATCCGATTGCGATGCCTTGTTCGCCTCATTGAGCCGCACCGATGATATCGTAAAAAATTACTGGCTGGCAAAACTCGAACATCTCTCTTGGGGTATTTCCACGATCCGGGAAGACTTGCGTCCTCAACTGGAAACGTACGCAAGGGATTTTCTGACTACCATCCCTTCTGAACTCCTACGGGAATTTTGGGAAAACAATCTGATCCTGAAACGTCCCTTATTCACGGCGTTACTCAAGCCTGTTCTGACTAATCCATTCGCTTTGTCACAACAGGATTTCACGGAATCTTCCCCTCCCTTCCTGAGCATCATCATCCCGGCCTGGAACGTGGAAAAGGAGCTACCGCGCTGTCTGGATTCCATTTTCTCCCAGACAGCCTCTTTGTCCTTTGAATGTATCGTGGTGGATGACGGATCCACAGACGGCACGTATGCCGTGATGGAAGATTTCCAAAAACGCTTTCCCCAGATGCGCCTGCTGCGCCAGAAACACGCCGGCGGTGGCAGCGCACGGAATAATGCCCTTGATGCAGCCCAAGGCCGCTATATCTGGCCCGTTGATGCCGATGACACGATCACGGAGGATGCCTTTGCGGAGATACGGAATATGCTGGAGGGAGCCGACGGCGATCTCGACATGTTGGTATTTGCCTACAAACAGTATTTTATACAGGAAGATATTTTTAAAAGTCAGCCAAAGCAAATGCAAAACGCATTTTTCGCAAAAGAAATGGCCGGAAAAATATTCAACGCGGTAGAACGACCGGAAATATTTGCGACTGTTCCCTTTGCATGGCACTGTTTACTTCGCCGAAATTTTGTCATTTCCCACAGTTTTCGTTGGTCTGAAAAAATATATTTACATGATGAATTTCCTTTTATCATTCCGCTACGGTGGGTTGCCAAAAAAATATTGGCATCTGACAAAGCTATTTATGTACATTATATCGATAATATGCGGAGTGACAGCGATAACCCGCAAATGAGACATATTACTGATAGACGACGTTATATGGTTATGGATGGAATTACGGAGGCTAAAGGTATTCTTAAAGAACTTGACATAAGCAATCTTGCGCTGCTGCACTTGGATATTTTTCTTTTTGATACTGTCAACTGGGTTATTTCTCTTATAAAACCAGAGATGAGAGAGCCGCTTGTATGTTATGCCAGGGAAAGCCTCGCCGGACTTTCCGCCGAACATCTTCGTTTTCTCTATAAAAATCTGCCGCATTGCGGGTATCTCCAGGAAATCATAGGCAATATCCTGCGGCTTCGCTCCCACGGCAAGCGTATCGCGTTCATGGAAAAAAACGAAAGCGCCACAACTGTTGTTCCCCTGCCGAAACGAATAGGTTTCGTGGCGTGGGAATTGCTGAATTATGAAACCGACGCGGCGCGCCGCCTGCTCGTCCTTGCGCAAGCTCTGCGCCTGCAAGGCCATGAAGTCTGTATATTCCACTGCGGCAAAAGAGCTTCTACCCCATTCGTGGATCCTGTCCTTACCCTGGTGGATATCAGTGCACCCAATGAAAAAAAGGTGGAAAAGATACGAGAGAAAATCCTTAACTGGCGGCCCGACGTTCTCTGCCTGTTCCTGGAAATGAGCGAAGCCATGTGGTTTCCGGCCGCCTTGCGCGGCACCGGCATTCCCTTTGTCATTTCCGAACAGTACGGCAAGGCTTTTTACGGATCGAGAGCCTGGACGCAATCGGAATACGATGCCTGCCTTGCGGCCGCGGATCTGCTGCACCGGCCCCTCGCGGGTCAGGCTGTCCCGTGTCAGGCAAAAAATGCCATGGTCATTCCCAATCCAGTCTTGCCGGAGGACGAGTTCTTGCCGGGCAAAGGGGATGAGAACGCTACGCGCCTGCGGATCATCGCCGTGGGGCCTTTCGCCCAAAGGCGGCGGCTCGGCCTCTTGATCCAGGCGTTTTGCCTGGCGGCGGAACACCACCCGGACTGGGATCTGTATTTGTACGGCGAGGTGTATGACCGTTGGGCGCATGAAAAACCCCTGCGGCAGGCCGGCCTGAAAGACCGGGTGGTCTTTGCCGGCCTGCCTGCGCGAGACATGTACGCCACGGCGCACCTGCTCTGCGTGCCTTCAATATATGAGCCACTGGCGCCTGAATATCTTCTGGAAGCCATGCGCCGGGGGATTCCGGTACTCGGCTTTCAGCATTCGGCGTTGGAGGAGATTATTGTTACCGGAGAAAACGGCATACTTCTTGCTAAGGAAGGGATGGCCGCCGCCTTGGCCGGGGGCATGCGCCTCTATATGCAAAGCGATTTTCTGCGCAAGGAATACGGCGCGGGCGGCATGGCCTGGGCCGAGGCACATGACGCCGCCGCGGCAACCGCGCTTGTCCGCTGGAATGAATACGTTGAGAATCTCGTAAACCTGCAAGGACGTACCTCCATGATCGCGCCGAATGATCTTCTTGCGGAATTTTTGGAGCGCAAACATCCGTACCTGGACAGGCCCAAAAAAGTCTTGGAACAGCTTGGACTCTTCCCAATGGCAAAGGCCGCACTATCGGAAGATTGCATCAGTCCGGACGCGCCGGCTCCGTTCCTCGCAGGGGT
>JAITRF010000003.1 GCA_031288535.1 Desulfovibrio sp.
ACCGCAACGCCAGCCACAACAGCGGCCAAGACGTTGAGCAGAAAGTGCTCCATAGGCGGCACCTCCTTGTTCTGAAACTCGGAGGATGCCCCACAGGTCTTTTATCCTGTCTGCCCCAAAGGGCTTGCAATTTTTCGCAGGTATGTTATTTGTGAATCAAGCGGGTCGGAAGTGCTACTAACACCCCCGGCCCTGAGGCATCCCCCTGTGATGAGATCACAAGTTTCAGGCCCCGGTATGGAATCTTACTTCTGCCGGGGCCTGAAACGTTTAGCGGTTAAACCGTTTGACTATCCAAGCCACCGCAACGCCAGCCACAACAGCGGCCAAGACGTTGAGCAGAAAGTGCTCCATAGGCGGCACCTCCTTGTTCTGAAACTCGGAGGATGCCCCACGGGTCTTTTATCCTGTCTGCCCCAATCCCGCAAGCTCCGTCCGGAGCGTTGCAGGCTCCGCATCCAACGCCGCCGGCTTGTCATGATCGGCTTGTGTGGCCTCGCCTTGGGCAATGCCCCTCTTCCACGCTTTGTCATTCTGAACGGAGCGAAGCGAAGTGAAGAATCCATCTTGAAAAAAGGCATGAAGATGGATGCTTCGCTACGCTCAGCATGACAAGACGGTTTGCCGGGGCGGCGGAATTGCGGACAGAGCTTGCGGGGCTGCAAGGGGCTTGACAGGCAGAGGTAAGGATATATAATATGTGTCAGGTGGGTCGGGGAGTGCGATAACATCCCCGACCCCGGCAAGTCCCCCGGATTTCGACATCCAAGTTTCTTGCCCCTGACGGACGGCTCTCCTTCAGGGGCAAACCTGTTTAGACGCTAAGGTAACGTATAACCAGGGCCGCGATAACGGCCGCCACGACTGCGGCGGCCACGTTCGCAAGGAACTGCGCCATCAGCTTACCCTCCTTTCGGGGGGCTTGCCAACAGCATCCTTATCCTGTCTGCCCCAATCCGGCAAGCTTCGTCCGGAGCGTTGCAGCCTCCGCATCCAACGCCGCCGGCTTGTCATGATCGGCTTGTGTGGCCTCGCCTTGGGCAATGGCCTCTTCCACGCTTTGTCATTCTGAGCGAAGCGAATTTGTCATTCTGAACGGAGCGAAGCGAAGTGAAGAATCCATCTTGAAAAAAGCGTGAAGATGGATGCTTCGCTACGCTCAGCATGACTTTGCCTCTTCCACGCTCTGTCATTCTGAACGGAGCGAAGCGAAGTGAAGAATCCATCTTGAAAAAAGCATGAAGATGGATGCTTCGCTACGCTCAGCATGACAAGACGGTTTGCCGGGGCGGCGGAATTGCGGACAGAGCTTGCGGGGCTGCAAGGGGCTTGACACACGGCGGAGATGGCTTATACTTCAAAACAAGCGGGCCGGAAGTGCGACTAACACCCCCGTCCCTGGGGCATCCTCCTGTAGTTGAAGAGCTACAAGTTTCAGGCCCCGGTATGGAATCTTACTCCTGCCGGGGCCTGAAACGTTTAGCGGTTAAACCGTCTCACAATCCAAGCCACGATGACGCCCGCCGCAACCGCGGCCAGAACGTCAAGGAGAAAGTGCTCCATAACCGCGCAAATAAATTGCGCTTGCGCCTTCGCGGCGGGCGTCCGCCCGCGCGGCCGCCAGAGCAATTTCAAAGTGAAATTGCTCTAATATTACAATATATTATAAATTTAATCGCCATTTTGTAAAAAAGGACTTGCTTTTTTTCTGGGAAGGCTTAAATGAACTGAAACGCAAAGGAATCGGCAAAAGGAAATTCAGGCAAGCATGAAAACTTGGAGCGTTTTGCCATTGACGCAAAACGTTTCATTCCATTTTCAGATCGAAAATGGAAAGCGTGACAGGATGTCACGCCGAAATGCGAAGCATTTCGAGCGGCAAGGCGAAACAGCGTTTTCGCCGCAGCCGCCAAATCAAAACTGCATGGATGCAGTTTTGATTTGAAATTCGAATCAGACGGCCAGGGGGGGATACCTTGCCGTCAGCCGCGAAGGCGCGGGCGGGATTTATTTTCACGCGCGCCCCGCAAGCTTCAAGTAATCCGCCCTGATATTCCGAACCCGCTACCGGGTTGCCGGGTAACCTGCGCTTCACCCTTCACCGGGGAGGCGCACCGCGTTTCAGTCCATAACCAGTCCGGGTTTTTGGGGGAAATCATCTCACAGCAGACTGTGCCGCAGGGCGATTTTCCGCGCGCGCCGCGCTCGGGAACATCTTTCCTGTAGGAGCGTCTCAAGAGTATCTTACGCTTGAGATTGCCGTTTGACGGCGAAGCAAATTCGTCCCGCGGCAATCCCGCCCAGTCTACATCCAGTCCGGATTTGGGGAAAAAAACCCATATTATACTGCGCCAAAGGGCGATTCTCCGTGCGCGCGAAGCGCGCGCCGGGAGAACTTTTACCTGTGGGGCGCATCGTTAAAGTCATCAAAGCGTTTTACGCTTGAGATTGTCGCTTGACGGCGGGCACAGCCCGCCCGCGCCAGTCTCGCGGACGGTGTTACGCTTCGCTGCGCACCGCCAGAGCATTTATCGGAAAGATACTTTCGATGAGAAAATGCTCTAACAGCGTTTTACGCTTGAGATTGTCGCTTGCGGCGGGCCCAGCCCGCCCGCGCCAGTCTCGCGGAGCGGTTTATGCGTTTTCAGCGCCGAACCGCTCCCCCCGGCCTCGTGCGCGGAACGCCGTGACGCCGGTATAATTAACCAATTTGATTGCATCATATAAGGGGAAAACATGTCTCAGTCCAATTTTGCAAATCCTTCAGGCTCCTTGCGGCCTGTACGGCAATTCGTCAGAGTCCCGAAGCCGGAAGCCGGCGCGGAAACCATAGTGCAGTCCTCCCCCGGAGGGCGACTGGAATTTGCCTTTGATCCGTCCACGGCCACGCTCTCGCGCCCGGAAAACGGCAATGACCTGATTTTTGAAACGGACGGCGGCGGACGCCTCGTCATAGCCGGTTTTTTCGAGACGGGCGCGTATCCCCTGCCCGAGATGGCCATGCCGGACGGGGTGGTGGTGTCCGCCGTCGATTTCATCGCCGCAAACAACCCGGACCTGTCCGTGGAAACGGCGGCCGGTCCCGCTCCCAACGGCGGCGGAACCGACGCCTATGAGGCCGACGCGGGCGCTCTGGTGGATTCGGTGGACCGTCTCGGCGCGCTGGGCTCCGAGGGCTGGGATACCTCCCGCCCCGGTCTGGTGATGCAAACGCAGGCCGTTTTCGAATCCCCGTTTCCCTCCACCTGGGATACGGGCGCGTTTTCCGACTTCGGCGTGCTGGCCGAAGCCGCCCTCAGGGAAGGCGGCCTGAGCGTGCACAGGGATTCGACGCTCACGGCCGGCTCGGACGGCATCGCCCATATAGGCTTCGGGGATATTTCCGCCATCCGTGTGGAAGGCGTCGAGGGCGGAGTCCTCTGGGAATACGGGAAAAACGCGGACGGTTCGCCCAATCCCTACGTGCTCGTCGGCTACCGGGACCTGGATGGGGACGGCGCGCCGGACGACCTGGACGGGGACGGGGACGTCACGGAGGACGGCGACGGGCTGTTGCGCGTCACCCTGGACGCCCCGGCGAACCTGGCTCCGGGGACCTCGGCCAACGTCGGGGTGACCGTGGACCTGCTCAACCCCGCGCACAACGTCCGGGGCGAGGCGGACCTCGTGGTGTCGGGCATACCGCTTGCGGCCGTGGAAGGCGACGGCGAGGTGATCGCCGCCGACTTCGGCCTGACCGTGGCGGACGACTCGCCGTCGAACTTTGTCTTCGACGCGGACGGGACCACGGAGGTGAGCAGCGGCTATGCCGTCCACGGCGAATGGGGCCTGGACTACGGAGCGGACGGCGCGGCGGCCGCGCACGGCCTGCAGCTTTCCGTGAGCCACAAGGACGCGGACGGCAATGAGGTGGGCATCGGACCTCTGGATGTGGTCATGGCTGACGGCAAGGCCGTGGTTTCCATACCCGGCTGCGGGACCATGACCCTTAACGGGGACGGGAGCTTCGATTTCCGGTCCCTGCCCGACATGGAGGGAGACTTCAGGTTCACCCTCACGGGCCGGGACGCGGACGGAGACGTCGTTTCCGGGGACTTCGACCTGCGCGTCGAACCGCATACCCCGGGCGAGATCACCGGCGGCAACGTCAGCGTGAGCGACGCCTTTCTGCCCGGGGGCACGCGCCCGGACGATTCCCAGTTGACCAGGACGCTCCGGATGCCCGAGGGCTGGAAGGTGGACCCAGCAAGCGGAGACTGGGCCGACAGGGGCGACGGCATCTACACCCTGGAGGGCGCTTACGGGCATCTGACCTATAACGCCAAGGCCAACACCCTGTCCTACACCCTGGATCGGCCCGGCGCGCACAAGGCGCAGGGCGCGGACGCGGTGTCCGACAACTTCGACGGCAAGGTCAGCCTGGTGGACGGCGGCGGCAACCATGTGAACATGCCCGTGAACGTCACCATAAGCGACGACGTGCCCGAAGTGGCCCTCGGCGGCGCGGGCGCGGCGTACAGCGGCATGGATTACACCGGCCACTGGAGCGCGGTCTTCGGCGCGGACGGCCCGGCGGCCTTCGACCCGGACGACCCGGACGGCCTTCCCCCCTTGCTGGTCCGCATCGTGGACGGGCAGGGCAATACGCTGGAGGCGGTCCCCGTCACTCCCGGCACGCCCGCGTCCATTCCCGGTTACGGAGTTCTGACTCTTAACGCGGACCACACCTTTACCTTCAGACCCGCGGCCGGTCTGGACGCGGATGTAAGACTCCTGCTCCAGGCCGTGGACGCGGACGGGGACGTCGCGAGTTCCGGCGAACCCTTGCTGATCGACGTGGACAAGCCGGCCGGGCCGGACGCCGAGGCCATAACCGCCAAAGACGGCAAGGTCTTTGACGAGGCCAGGCTGTCCTGGGGCACGTCCCCGAACCCGGACGACCTGACCGGGGAACTGTCCCTGCCGGACGGCTACCGGGTGAACACCGGGGGCTGGACGGACGAGGGCGACGGCATTTTCAGCCTGGACGCGGGCAACGGCACGCTGACTTATGTGTCCGCAAGCAACACCCTTACCTATACCCTGAACGCGGCGCGCACGGAAGGGTCGGCCGACGACGGGCGCGACCTCTTCTCCCTGCCCGATGTCACAATCAACGTGGAGGACGCTTACGGCAACCAGTTCGAGATGCCGGTGCGCATCGAGGTGCGCGACGACGCGCCCACGGCCTGGATCGGCGGCGACGGCCATACGGTGACGGGCGGTTCCAGATACGCCGGGCTCGGGTTCTGGCACTCCGGCGAGGACAGAGAGTGGGCGGGCGGCGGCCTGGAGATGTCCCTGCGCGCGGAAGGCCCGGACGGAACCCTTACCGAGCTTGGCACCTACTCCGTGAAATTCGACGAGCCTGTGGTCATACCCGGTTACGGCAAGATGACGTTCAGGGAGGTGGGATATTATCACTTTGAGACTGAGGCCGGCAAGGCCGGAAGCAACCTGACCCTCACCCTGATCGCGACGGACGGCGATGGGGACGTGACCGCCTCTTCCGGCTTCGTCATCCAGATCACGGATGCGAACGGTCCCGGTATGAACTACCTGGGCGGCAACGACGACGAGCGGTTCTCCGAGTCCTGGCTGCCCAAGGGCACGGCCGCGGGCGAAGGTGCGCTGGTCAGGCCTGTGGCCCTTCCCGAAGGCTACACGATTGATACGGGCGCGGACGGCTGGACGGACCAGGGCGGCGGCATCCACACCCTGAACGGCGCCTATGGCGTCCTGACCTATGACGCCAAGGGCAACACCCTGACTTATACGCTTACCGGCGCCCCCGCCGTCGCCGGGCAAGGCGCGAACGTCGCCGAGGACCGCATCCCGCAAATTACCCTGCGGGACGCGGAAGGCAACGGGTTTGAGCTGCCGGTGAGGATCGGCATTGACGACGACCTGCCCGAGGCGACATTTACCGGCGCCGGCGCGGAGGTTTTGAGCGGCCGCGCATACGAAGGGCGCTGGGGCGTCAATTTCGGCGCGGACGGCGAACGGGCCGGCGGCGGCCTTGAGCTTGAGGTGAAACTGGGCGACAAGGTCCTGTTTGCCGGCGCGGTCGGCGTGGGCGCGCCTGTGGACGTTCCGGGCCACGGGACGCTGACCCTCAATGCCGACGGAACTTATGCGCTGAAAACCCTCCCCGACGTTTCCGGGGATTTGCGCTTCACCCTCTATGCCACGGACGGGGACGGGGACCGCGCGTCCTCCGGCGACGGCTTCGTCGTCAAGGTTGCGCGGCCCGAAGGTCCAGGCATCGACTATCTGGGCAAGGGCGCGGCAGTGGACGAAAGCGGCCTGCCCGGCGGCACAGGGGGGGGCGACGCGGCCGTTCCCATAGAACTGCCCGCCGGCTATAGCGTGGACACGGACGGCTGGAAGGGTCCGGACGGGGACGGCAAATACGCCCTGGACGGCGACTACGGGCGTCTGGTTTACGACCCGGACTCCGGCGCCCTGACCTACGTCCTCGACAAGGCGGGAAGCCATCCGGATCAGGGCGCGGACAGGATTCAGGACAACATTTCCGGCATAACGCTGAAGGACGAATTCGGCAACACCTGCGAGCTGGGCGCGAAGATCGGCATAGTGGACGACGTGCCCGTGGTGAGCCTCGGCGCGGGCGCGCGGCCTCCGCTGATCGAGAGCGGCGCGGAGTACAGGGGTGTCTGGAGCGTGGCCTACGGGGCGGACGGGGCCGCGGACGACGGCGCGCTTGTGGTTACGGTCGCCTGGCCCGGCGCGTCCGGGGCCTTTACGGCCGAAGTCACGCCCGGCGCGTCCATGGACGTGGAAATAGACGGGGCGCGCTATGGAAAACTGACCGTAAACGGGGACGGCACCTTCGCCTTTGAAGCCGCGCCCGGCCTCAACGGCTCCCTGAACATCTCCCTCGCGGCCGCCGACAGCGACGGGGACGTGAGCGGGACCGGGGAATTCACGCTGAACGTCGTGGACCCGAACGGTCCAGGCATCCCCTATATAGGCTTCGGGCAGGCGCCTTTTGAAGAGGCGAACCTGGCGAACGGCACGAACCCGGATACGGCCGCCCTGACTAGGGAACTGCCCCTGCCGGACGGTTATACGCTGGATACCGGAGCGGGCGGCTGGGTTCCGGATTTCATCGGCCCGGACAACCACATCTACCGCCTGGAGAGCCCCAACGGGGTTCTGGCCTATGATTCCGCCTCCAGGACCCTGACTTACACCCTCAAGGACAACATGGAGAACGCGCCGGATTCCGATTTGGGCCGGGACGTTTTCACGGGTCTCGCGATCAGGGACGACAAGGGCGGCGTCCATACCCTGAACGCGCGGATCGACATAGCCGACGACAGTCCCGTGGCGGTCCTTACGCCCTTGGAGACTACGCCGGTCAATGCCGACGGCGGCTATGAGATCCCGAGCGGCGGCGTTCTTACGGGCGGGTACGGCCTGAAGTTCGGCGCGGACGGGGCGGCGGCCGAGAAAGCGGTGCTGCTGACCGTAACGGATGAAAACGGCGTCTTCAGCAACATTCCGATCAGCGTCGGCGGCATGGCGGTGGTCAGCGTGGGCGGCACGGACTACGGCATGCTGACTTTGAACCCCGACGGAACCTTCTCCTTCCGGGCCAATCCGAATCTGGCGGGCGGCCTGCGCATCGAACTGGCGGTGACCGACCAGGACGGCGACAGCTCGCATGCCGGCTTTGACCTGACCCTGACGAAACCGGCGGGTCTGGCGGACTTCACGGGCTTTGACTTTGACGGCGCGGGCGAAATTTTGACGGAAGCCTCTCTGGCGGACGGCACCCTGGCGGACGGGGATCTGACCCGCACCGTGTCTCTGCCCGCGGACCCGAACCACCCCTCGGGCGGCCCCTACGGTCTGGACACCACGGGCTGGACCTCGAACCCGGACGGGACTTACACCAGGACCGTAGCCTACGGGACCCTGACTTATGATCCGGACGCGGGCGAGCTTAGTTACACACTGACCGGCCCGGCCGCGAATACCGGCGGCATGGACCCGGATCAGGCAAAGGACGCGTTCGCCGGTCTGATCCTGAAGGACGCCCTGGGCAACACCCACGAAACCGGAGGCAGCGTTACCTTCAGGGACGATGCGCCCACATTCAGTGGCGAGGCCACTGTCGACACCGATGCGGACGCCGCCGACGACGGCGACGACTATGCCGACATCGAGAGCGGCGGCTCGGTCTCGGGCAACTTCGACCGGCCGGTCTACGGCGCGGACGGGGGTGATTTCTACGGCGACAGTCTTTTGCATGTGGTTTTGGGCGACCCCGACGCCCCGGACGGCACTGCCCGGATCAGCGTGAGCCTTGGAGTCGACATGCCTGTTTACATCGGCGGGGTGTTCTACGGGACGTTCCACGTGCTCTCCGGCGGGATATACAGCTTTAAAGCGGCGCCCGACCGCACGGGCGATTTGACCTTTACCCTCGAGATTCACGATGCGGACGGCGATACCGCCATGTCCGGGGCGATTAAGATAGAACTGCTCAAGCCCGAATATCGCGGCCCCGACCACATGGGCGGCGGAGACGACGAGAAGTTCTCCGAAAAGAATCTTCCGGACGGGACCACCCCGAACGCAGGCGCCCTGACCAAACCCATAGCTCTGCCGCTGCATCCGAAGGACGGCACTTACGAGATAGACACCTCCAGCGGCTGGCAGCGCCAGCCGGACGGCTCCTGGACCAGGGCCGGGGCTTACGGGCGCCTGACCTACGACTACCCCAAGTACGGGAGTCCGACCCTGACCTACACCCTGGATCGCGCGGCCGACAACGACAAGGGCGACGCCGGGAAAGACCTTGGGGAGACCGAGCTTATCTCCCTGCGCATCAAGGACGACGCCGGCAACACCTACGACCTGCAGGCCCGGATCGACATCGCGGACGACAATCCGGAAATCCGGGGTTTCACCAGCGCCGATACGACCGGCAAGGGCCTGGTGTTCAACGGCGACGGCTGGCACGAAGTGGGCGCCATAAACTTTGGTTTCGGCGCTGACGACGCGGGCGGGGCAAAGGGCGTAAGCATCAACGGGGTCGCGGCGACCTACGACGAGGCCGCGAAGACCTGGAGCACCCCCAAGGTCAGCATAGGCCCGGACGGCAAGGTTTACTACAAGCTCGACATGTCCGCGGATCAGGGCGTGATTGACCTGGACGTCAGGGTTACGGACGCGGACGGCGACAGCGTGAGCGTCAACGGCGCGGATTTCGGCATCGTCTTCAGCGTCGCGCCCACCCTGAGCGTCGGCGTCGCCTCCGTGGACGAGGCGGGCGGCAAGGACCTGGTCTTTACCGTGAGCCAGAGCGACGCGATCGGCACGGACGTTTCCGTGGGTTGGAGCGTTACCCTGCCCGCGTCCGGAGTTGCGGGAAAAGTTAGCTACGCGGACCTGGACGCAAGCCGCTTCGGCGATCTGGGCGTCACCGCCGTCGACAACGGCGACGGCACCTGGACCCTGACCGGCAAGGCCACCGTTTTGGCGGGCGACACGAGCGCCGGGATTCACCTCCCCGTGTTTGACGACGCCATTCTGGAAGGCGACGAAACCCTGCAAATCACCATCTCCAACCCGACCAACGCCAACATCGGCGCCGGTACGGCCACGGGCACGATTGTGGACGACGAGGACGACGTCCCGGTCGTGATCAAGCCGGCGCTTGACGACGACGGCAAGGCGGCCGTGGCCATCGAGGGCAAGGACCTGGTCTTCGAGCTGCACCAGAGCGGCGCGGACGGGGCCGACATCGTGAGTTCCGGCGACACGGCGATCTCCTGGAGCGTGACCGTCCCGGCGACAGGCGCGGCCGGAGTGGTGGGCTATGCCGACCTCAACGCGGGCGGCTTCACGGCCGCGGGCATCAGCGCCAAGGACAACGGCGACGGCACCTGGACCCTGACGGGCACGGCGACCATCCCGGCCGGCAAGTCTTCGGCCGAGATCCGCATCCCGACTTATGACGACGAGATATATGAGTACAAGGGCGAAAGCCTGGTCCTGAAGCTTACCGGGGTGACCAACAGCGTCGCTGACGCGACCTTCCCGGGCGGCGCGGGCGACATATCCCTTACCGGCGTCATCCTGGACGACGACGCGCGGGCGAACGACCCGGCCGGAACGGCCCTGACCCTTGCCCTGCAGGATGCGGACGCGCGCGGGAGCGCGGCGGACGGCGCCTCCATGACTGTGGACCTCTTTGACAGCCATGCGGGCTTTGCTTCCGCGGCCTTTGACCCGGCCCGCGTTCCTTCGACCGCCGGCGGAAATCTGGTCTGGCAGTTGAGCTCTGACGGCAAAACCTGGACCGGCTCGCAAAACGGCGCGCCGGTAGTCATCGTCACGCTTGACGGCATCGACGCGGCGGGCAACGTCACAGTCGGCGCCAAACTTCTGGAACCCATGAGCCACGGTTCGTCCTTCGATCTGGCGACCATCGGCGGCATAGAGATAAAGGCCACGGATGCGAACGGCAAAACGGTCAACGGCGGGATCACCGTGACGATTACGGACGATGCGCCGGAGGTCGCCGCCTTTGAGGGGGCACCGTCCCAGGTGATAAACCGCCCCGCCCCATACAGCGTGGGCAGGCTTGAGTTCGACTTCGGCGCGGACGACGGCGCGAACAGAAGCATTGCGCTGAATTACGGCGACAGCGGCGACTCTGTGCGGCTCGCTTACAATCCCGCGACCGGAGCCTGGACCAGCGCGGACGGCAAGGTTTCCCTCGTCCCCAAGAGCGGCGCCCCTGGCGAGTTTGACGTGCTGTACACCCCGGCGCCCGGCGAAATCGGCTCCGTGGGCATCTCCTTCACCATCACGGACTCGGACGGCGACAGCGTCCGCACCGGGAAGATCGGCTTCACCGTCACCCCGTCCGACCTGCCGACCGGCCAGACCACAGTGGCCGTGGACGAATCCTACCTGACCTCCGGTTCGCATCAGTCCGGGGGCGGGGCGGAGAAGGCCGCGGCCGCCAACGCCATCACCCTGACGCCCAATGAAGTGGCGACGCTCAAGGTGCACGGCGTCGTGGGCGGAGTGGAAGGCGACTACGCCGTGAAGGACGGCCTGGTCGTATACGGCGACCACGGTTACGTCACCTTCCGGGTGGACGGCGGAAACGTGGGCTACACCTACACCCTGACCGGCAACTACAGCCACGCCCCGAACAGCGGGCCGGATCAGGCGGCGGCCGGGGCGGAACAGTTCGCCCTGACCATAGCCGGGACCCCCGTGGGCGCGATCAGCGTGACCATAGAGGACGACGCCCCGCTGCTCGGTTTCGACACGGGCGGGAACGTCACTCTGGGCCAGGGTATGAACTTCACGGCTTCCGGCGCCCTCGACTACAGTCCGGGCGCGGACAACGCGGACGCCTCAAGCGTGACCGTGGGCATCCGCTCCGACTACACGAGCGGCGGCTCGACCGGCACTTCTACCGTGTCCTGCGCGGTGCCGCTGGACGGGACGCACGTCAGCGTGAACACCTCCACCGGCCTGCTCACCCTGTGGTACGAGAAGGGCGAAATAGTCTACACCTATGAGGCCCAGCGCGGCCACCGCAACGATACCGACAGGATAACCTTCACCGTCACGGACTCCGACGGGGATTCCGCCTCCGCGAACTTCACCGTCACCTTGTCCGAAAACGTGCCCGGCGCGACGGCCCGTCTGGACGAGGCCGGACTGGAGTTCGGCAGCCATGCCGCGGGCCACGGCGAAGCCGGCGTCACGGTCACGCTGGGCGAAGTGGCTCTGGCCCCGAACGCCACAAGCCTTGACTGGGACCTTGGCCACATGCCGAAACTGTTGGCGGACGGCGACCGCAACGGCAAGTATGAGGAAGTGAAGTGGGTGCAGGAAGGCGATTCCCTTAAAGGTTACGCCGACGGGCAACTGGCGCTTGAAGTCACTCCGGACTTTGAAAACGGGCGCTTCACCGGCGAGCTGACCGTCACCCTGCACAGCGCGGTGCAACATG
Source organism: Desulfovibrio sp. (assembly GCA_031288535.1). Lineage (GTDB taxonomy): Bacteria > Desulfobacterota > Desulfovibrionia > Desulfovibrionales > Desulfovibrionaceae > Frigididesulfovibrio. The sequence goes on from JAITRF010000003.1 coordinate 12,053, forward strand.
GCGGACCGGGCACAGGCACGGACCAGTCGCTGTCGCTGACCATCCCCTTCACTCAGAATTCCCCCGGCGGGGCGCACATGTCGAGCGCCGTGGGCATCGTCATCCGCGACGACGCGCCGGCTTACGACACAAAGGCCCCGGCCGTCGCCGTGGACGTGACGGAAGGCGGCAATCTCAAGGAAGACGTGGTGCTGGTGCTGGACGTGTCCTCCAGTATCTCCGGCGATCAGTTCAATTCCTACATCAAGGCCCTGCACAGCCTGGTGCAGGCCTATGTGGACAACAACGTGATAGCGAAGTTCTCGGTCGTGACCTTCGGCGCCGACGCCTGGGTGATTCCGGAACTGCAGAGCGTCTCGGCGGAGGTCCTTCTGAGCATGCTGACCCCCACCACGGATACCCGCGAGCTGCTGCATTATCCCAGCGGGGGAACCAACTACACGCGCGCCTTTGACGCGGTGATTCCGCTTCTGGACAAGCACAGTGAAGACATATCCAACAACGGCTACCATCAGAAGCTCTACTTCGTCACCGACGGAGCGCAGAACGCGGAACAGGACGAGTTCATGGAGAACTGGGTGCCGTACCTGAATACGCATGACGAGCTTACGGCTTACGGCATCGGCATAGGCTCGGACTTCAACAACCCCAACAGCGCAAGCTCCCAGGGCGTGGCCAAGGTGGTGGGCGGCATCGACAACGTGGTGCGGCTCAGCGACTACTCGCATCTGGCCGAACAACTGGTCAGCCTCATCGAGGGCGCCCAGGGGCAGATAATGGACGGCTTCGCCTCCGCGGACTATACCGGGGTGCAAAGCGTGGTCGTGACCGAGGGGCCGGCGAAAGGCTCCTATGCCATGACCCAGACGACCGGCGGCGGCCTGCGTTATGCGTCCATCCCCGTAGGGAACGGCGTCACCATGAACATCTACGAGGACGGCACATACAGGGTCTCGGCCGGCAACATAGACGAGGACCTGCACATAACCTTCCACCTCAAGGTGACGGACGCGGACGGCGATAGCCGCGTCTCCCAGTCCTACAACCTGACTGTGCACGACCGCAGTCCCGAGGCCTACGACAATACGGGCTATCTTGAGGAAAACGGCTATGGAGTGAGAGCGCTGGGCGACTTCTACACCACGACGAGCTCAACCTCCACGGCCAAAAACGCGTTGTCCGCCCAAGGCTGGTCGTTCAGCGGGGAAAGCGTGCAGATGACCGGCGCCCTCGGCTCCGCCTTCCAGACGCCGCCGCCCAACCCCTATGCCGGGGACATGACGCACGGGTTCGTGTTCATGAACAATCCCTACTACCTGCGGCCCGGCGTCAGCGGTGAGCTGGATTTCATGAAAAACACCTTCGGGGTCAGCACCCTGAACAATCTGTATACGCTGATCCATGACGTCGGCGTGCGCGGAACGCAGGCCGACATGAACGCGGGTCTGGGAACGTCCACCTTCGACATGTCCGCCATCGCAAGGACCTTTACCCCTCTGATGGACAGCGACGCGAAGATCGTCTTCGAGTGGTCCGGCCGGTTCGACCGCCTGGACGCCGCCTGGTGCATAGTCAGAGACGCTTCCGGCAACATAGTCGCAAAGCAGGTCTTGTACCAGTCGGCCACGAACGCGAACAACACCGGCACGACGACCTACGCCTCCGGTCTGGCCGAGATTGGGCTGCCGTCCACGGGTAACGGCCCCTATACGGTAGTGATAGTCTCGCAGCAAATCGGCAACGCCACCGGCACCGACACACAGCTTTACGTCGGTCCGGTGACGCTGTTGGAGGACTGCGACTATACCGGCAACGTAATTACCGATCCCGGCCCGGACGGGATGGTGGACGAGGTGTGGGATCAGGCCGTCATGGGTTCTGTCACCTATAACGGTCAGACCAAAATCTTCAGCGCCGGCAGCGACCACGTGAAGTTCGACTCCCCCGAGGGTACGCTTGTAGTGTACAAGGACGGCACGTATATGTTCAGCAACGATTCAAGCGCCGAAGACAGCCTGAAAACCTTCAGCTACCGGTTGACGGACCGCGACGGAGACTGGTCGGATCCCGCCACGGTCACGCTGGTTCCCGAGATAGCGCCGGTAACGGCCTATGACAATGTGAGCGGAATTGAAGAGCAGCACGTCAGCCTGCTGGGCGGCTTCTCCGCCCGGTTCGCCCGCTCCGGCTGGGTCGCCGCCGGAGGCACCGATACCCCCGCCGGCAACGTGACCCGCTTCTTCAACGAAAACCTGCGTCCGGCCGAAGGGGATTCCCTTCTGGACGCTTATCGCGACGGCCGCTACATGTGCATGAACGGTTCCTCCCAGATGTCCGCCGCCAATACCACCCAGGTGACCGGCAGCGGCATAACCCTGGGCGGGTTCATCAATACCCTGGGACTGCACGACAGTCCCTACAGTCCGGGCACAGGCCGGCTGGCCGGCGACTTCATCAGCCGCAGCTTCACCTCCACCGGCGGGGAAATCCGCTTCGACTACGTGCTGGCCAGCAACCAGGCGGGGGCGGACAAAGGCGACGCCGCCATCTGGATACTGCAGGACGCAAACGGCAGGCATATCGCCTCCGGCACCATAGCCCAACTGTCGGCCGCCGCGGGATTGCAATCCGCCTCGGGCATCTGCTCCGTCGCCCTGCCCTATACGGATAACCCAACGGGCTACAAGCTGGTTCTGGGCACCCTGCAGGTGGGCAGCGGTACGGGCGCCACGCCCTACCTCTACATCGACGCCGTGGTCGAGCAGGAATACCCCTGCCATTTCCGGGGCAACGTGCTCACCCAGCCGGATGAGGAGGGCCGGGTGGATATCATGAACGAATCCACCTTCCTCTACAGCGTGACCTATCAGGGGACGGAATACGTCTTCGGCGCCAACCGGCAGTTGACCATCCCCACCGACAGCGGAGGCAAGCTGGTCATATCCAGTGACGGCAGCTACTCCTACCGCGACGCATTGGGCAGCGACGGGTCGGGCGCGAACGAGGACTTCACCTATACCCTTCACGACGCCTCCGACAACAGCAGTTCGGCCGCCCTTCACGTGCGCGGCTCGGACTATGTCTATCAGGGCACGGCCGAGGGCGAGATCATCGACCTGCAGGCGCATGCCTCGAACGATCTGGTGCGCGGCGGGGGAGGAAACGACGTCGTCTATGCCGGTTCCGGCAAGGATTTGATTTACGGCGACGCCGGCAACGACACCATCCGCGGCGGCGCGGGCGAGGACACCGTCTATGGCGGCGCGGGCGAGGACGTCATATACGGCGACGCGGGCAGAGACAGCATCTACGGCGGCGCGGGCAACGACATCCTCTACGGCGGCGCCGGAAACGACCTGATCTACGGCGGCGCCGGGAACAACACCCTCTACGGCGGCGCGGGCAACGACACCTTCGCCTGGGATCAGGCCAGCCTCAAGGGCACCTCCGACCACATCATGGACTTCTCGGAAGGAGACAGACTCAGGTTCAGCGACCTGCTGGACGCCAGGGCGGAAACCCTGGACGACTTCCTGCGCGTCAACGTCAGCCTGGACCCGAACCGCCAGCACTTTGACGACAGGACCCTCCTGATCACCATTCGGGACGGCGAGCTCTCCAAGGACGTGGAGATAACCTTCGAGCAGTCGAACGCGGCCTTCGACCGATTCATCAACACCTATAACGGAGCCGCGGACGAAACCGCCAAGGAAGCCGCCCTGAACAGCTTCCTGCGCAGCATATCCGAGGGCTGATGCCGATCCGGCGGTCTTTCCGCATGCAAACCCGTTTGCATGCGGAAAGACATGAAACGCTCCGGCGGCGCGGGACATCGTTTCGCGCCGCCGGAGCATTTTTATTCGGCATCCGGGTCGAATTTTGGCCGAAGGGTCATGCTGGCGTACCGGGAAAATCAGGTTGCATGACGGAGAAAGGCGTTTTATTCGGCATCCTGGTCGAACTTTGGCCGAAGGGTCATGCTGGTGTACCGGGAAAATCAGGCTGCATGGCGGAGAAAGGCGTTTATCGGAAAGATGCTTTCAATGACAAATGCTCTAAAATGTCAAAATGCTCTAAAATGTTCAGGGCGTAATGGCGTATCTGACGGGAATCGCAAGGGTCATGGGTTCGCGGACGGGCATGGGACGCCAGTTTCTCTGCACGAGCAGCATGGTGTCCAAAGCCGCCTTTTCCAACACCGCATGGGCCTGTTCCTTCCGGATGCGGACGCCGGATATGCGTCCCTGGCCGTCTATCTGGACGACGGCGATGACCCGGCCTTCAAGTCCCAGGCGGCGCGCCGCCGCGGGATAGCGTTTTGCCCGCTCCATCGCGGCGATCAGGGCTGAAAGCAGTGATTGCCTCTCTTCCTCGGAAACCCTGGAATATTGCGCCTCGCTTGCCGTCCGCTCCGCCTTCGGCGGCGGGGTTTCAGCCTTTGCGGCGGGCGCGGCGTTGCGCCGGCGCGGTTTTTCGGGAAGCGGCCGCTCCACGGGAACGCTCTCCGGGCGGACCTCGTCTTTGGGGATCTCCTGCGCGGCAGGCTCCGGCGGCGGAGGTTCCGGGGGAGTCTCCGCCGTGACCGGTTCCGGAAGAGGCGCTTCCGCAGGCGCGGGAACGGCCTCCTCGGCCGGAGCGGCCAGGGAGATGCGGACCACGGGCGGAGGCAGGACAAGGGATGTGGCGGGGGAGACGGACAGCAGGCAGACCAGCGCCAGAAACCCCATATGCGCCGCCGCCGTGCCCGCGAAGGCGAGCCTGCTGCTCGTCCGTGCCAGGGCCGGGGCGGTCATCGGCGTCTCCCCTCCGGGTAAGCCGAATTGATGATAAAGTCGGAGCGATCCTGGCATTTGGCCGCGTCAAGCACCCTGACGAACACGCCGAAGGGGGCCTCTTTGTCCACGTTGAAGACAATCGGCGTCTGCTTCGGCAAACCCTCCAGGCGGGCCGGAACCTCTTCCTGCCCGACCGGCTCGTCGCCGAAAAAAACGGCGCCTTCGTCCGTGATGGTTATGGTCAGTTTTTCTCCGGCAGTTTTTTCGGCGCTTGCGGCGTCAGCCTGGGCCAGCGCCACCTCAAGCACCGGCCCGGCAAAGGTGGCGGCCATGATGAAAAAGATAAGCAGCATGAACACCGCGTCGATGAGCGGCGTGAGGTCCATGGAGACATCCGGCCCCTCGTCTTCGGAGAAAGAGGAGTACATAAGCTGGCTCCCTGTTTTTTCGATGTAATTCGAATTTCAAATCAAAACTGCATCCATGCAGTTTTGATTTGGCGGCTGCGGCGCAAGCGCTGTTTCGCCTTGCCGCTCGAAATGCTTCGCATTTCGGCGTGACATCCTGTCACG
>JAITRF010000123.1 GCA_031288535.1 Desulfovibrio sp.
ATATTGAGCAAAGTGCGTTGCTTGACTTTTCCCCGCACCCTTTTCGAAGCAACGATCCGGAATGTGGTATAGTAAGTGCCATCCGCAGCTTTTTTGGTAGTTGTTTTTCTAATATACATGGTGGCATTATGCCATGGGAAATAAAAAATGCAAGATTTATTTTTATATGTAAGGCACTACATTGGCGTTTTAAAACTAAACTCATTGAACTCATTGAACTTTATCGTAACATACACTGAAAAAAATATGTTTTGGGGCAATTTTCAAGAGAGGGTTGTTAAACATGGGCTAGAGCATTTTACGCTTGAAACGCTTGCCCGACGGCGGGCCAAGCTCGCCCGCAAGCAGTTCGCGGCAGGGATTTGCAAGCAAATCCTTGCAGGGCAGTCCAACTTTTCAAAGTTGAACCGTTCTAATCGGCGCTTCCTTTTCATCCGGCTTTTTTCCCGCGTTTCTGGGCGGTTTTCACAGTGCTCTCCATTGCCTTGCGCAAAATTTTTTCCCTTATGCTTTCGAAGCGCAGGATGGTGCGCAGGCTCGCCACCCCGAAGGCCAGAACCGAGATCAGGACGAACAGAGCTTTCTGCACCTGCCAGCGGTCGGCGGCGAGCATGCCGACGGCGTCGGCGAAGCCGATTTTGTCGCCATAGAGTATGAAAATGGGCAAAACGACAAATATCAGGATGATTCCGGCAATCTCAAGCCAGAGAAAGGTCTCGGCCATCGTGAGCACGAAAAGCGTGGAGTCGCGCACCACGCGCAAAAAACGCATGCGGTTCTCAAGCTTCTGCAGGCGCTCACCCTCGCCTTTCAGCAAAGACTGGGCCTTGCGGAAGGTTTCCGGGGAGTGGAAGTTCGCCGTAAGCGCCCAGTTCATGTTCTGCACTCCCTCGTTATAGCTTTTGTTGAACTCGACCAGAGTGCGGGGGAAAGGGAACCAGGCGGACTCGTCGTGGATGACCTTCAGACGCTGGGCGAACTGCTTGAACCGGGATTTGTAGAGGCGTGCCTCCTGAACGACATGCGCCTGTATGTCTTTCTCAATATTGGAGCGGCCGTTTGCCAGGGTTTGGAAGGCCACGTAATTTTTGACCGAGGTGATGGTCAGCAGCTTGTCGATGCGTTCGGTTATCCCGTCCGCGAACTTGTTATCCGGCAAAAACCACAGTCCAAGCTCCTCGCGCATCCTGGAGAGGGTCTGTTTTTCTTCCGCGGCCCGTGCGGACATCGCCGTCCAAAGGCCGTACAGGCAGCCTGCGATCTGGATATAGCCCCGCTCCAGTTCCGGATCCAGAAGCGCCTTGTTGAAAAAGTGCCCGTTGCTTTCGATGAGGGAGACCAGAAGCGGCAGGGCGCTTTCCGTGAATCCGCTTTTGACCAGGCAGACGATCCTTCTGTATGCGGCGTCATGCAGGGAAGGGCTGACGCGGTATATCTGCTCGAAGACGGACGAGGCCTCGGAAAAGCGCCCCTGGCATTCCATCGCCCTGCCTTGAAGCAGCGCCGCCCAGGCTTGCACAATCGGGTGCGGAGCGGAATATTCCGTCTCTTTCCATAATTTTTCCGCCTTGTTCAAATCGCCGAGCTCCACGGAGCGGAAGCCACGCAGGCTCAAGGACCGGTAATCCTTGGGGGTTTTTATGGCCAGGGTTTGCAGTTCCGAGTCCAGGATTTCCTTTTCCTTGCTGGAAAATTCTTCCAGCAAGGCCCAGACCGGGCTGTTGTCCTGGCCCGCCAGATTTTTGGCGGCCTTTTGCAGGTCCTTGCTCCTGGCCCGCCAGAAAAAATTGGCCGCGCGCAATTGCACGGGCCAGGTGATGTCATAAAAGGCGTTCAGGATGATTCCCGTTTCATTGTCCTCGCGCATGGCCGCGTTTATGAAGGTCTCTTTGCCTTCCCAGTCCGAGACGTTCTCAAGCCCCCTGTCGATGCCCTTAACGCCCGCAAGCATGCCGGTAAAATCCAGGCGCGCGACCTTGGGCCAGACCCCTGTCTGCATGGGGTCCATTTTTTTCGTCGGGCAATCGGCCGGGGTGTGGCTGCGCTGACCGCAGTAGAAACAGTGCGGGTGGCGTCCGGAGACAAGTCCGACCGGGGCGAGCTGGGGCAAAAGGCTCGCACCGGCGTTGCGCGCATCCGGCAGGGAGATGCTGGCCCAGTCGTCCGGGCTTTGGCGGGAGGGGGCGAAGCGCGCCTCGTGCACGGAAAATTCCTTGTCCAGCATAAGGGCGATGCGCATGGACATGTGCGGATAATCAGGGATGAGCAGGTCCCATTCGACATCGATCTTGGCGGGCAGATCCTCGTTCAGGCTAAGCCCCTTGCGTTCCTTGATCACACTGGCGCAGGGCCAGTATTGCTCGGGGGAATCGCTTTTCAGACGGGCGATCAGATGCAGGAAGTCGCCGCACCAGTTCCGGGCCTGATTGATCCCGTCCAAGGGAAACATGAGGAAGTTGTTATGCAGGAAAAAACGGAATTTGTTGCGTTGCAGCACGGCTTCGAGCTGCGCGAAAAATTCCCTCCAGCCGTTCATGAAGGCCCGATCCAGAGGATTGCCCAGAGGATGGATGACGGCATACCAGGAAAGCGGCGACTGGTAGGGAAGACGGGCGTCCACGTCCAAAAGCCGCCACACCGTCTTGTTTCCCTCGTGCTTGTCCTTGAAGCTTAAGCCGGGGACGGCGGCTACCGTATCCCCCAGGGCCGCGTGCGCCTTGATCTGGAAACCGTCCGGGAACGGTACGTCTTCCAGCATGATGGATTCGTCGAAGATCAGGGTCTTTTCACCCCCGCGCGCCGACTGAAAGCGGGCGGGGAAAACATAGAGATGCAGGAACAGCGGGTTGAAGCGCGCCCATACGGCCAAGCGCGCGCCGGCCAGCAGGGCGTCGGAGGAAAAGAAAAACCACAGGGCCTGGGATTCGCCTTCCGCAATGTTCAGCCCCCCGTAATCCTCAAGGGTCTGAATGGCTACGGAGTTCACGCTCCCAAGCCAGACCACGCGCAGGGCGAAACCGTCCGCCTGAACACGCACGTCACCAAGCTCGACAAGCTGGGGACGCAGGGGTTCAAGTGTGGGCATGGCGCTCCCGCCGAAGTCCGGCAAGGATGAATCATTGTTGGGTTATATATCTCAGCGTGGGATTCTATAATCTTATTCGGAAAAAATTGCCACACCTAGAAAAAGTCTAGAAAAACGGCAAAATTTATTTTGCAATATCCTTATTTTATAGAATTTTTTTTATTTGGCATTTATCTTGCTAATTTTCCAGCAGACAACTGCAAGGAGGATAATATCATGTCTTTGGTCATTAATCATAACTTGATGGCTATGAATGCCGCCAGGAATCTCGGCAATTCGTATGCGAATCTTTCGGATTCCGTCCGTCGTCTTTCCTCCGGACTGCGTATAGGCACGGCGGCGGACGACGCCGCAGGGCTTGCCATCCGCGAGCTGATGCGCGCGGAAATAGCCGGCATGAATCAGGGCGTACGCAACGCCAATGACGCCATCTCCCTGATCCAGACCGCAGACGGGGCCTTGGGCGTCATCGACGAAAAGCTGATCCGCATGAAGGAGCTGGCCGAGCAGGCTGCCACCGGCACCTACAACTCCGACCAGCGTCTGATGATCGAATCCGAGTATCAGGCCATGGCCTCGGAAATCACCCGTATCGCCAACTCCACGGATTTCAACGGCGTGCATCTTTTGAACGGCAACCTCTCGTCCTACACTCACGACGGTTCAGGGCTGGTTTCCAAGGGCATGTTGAAGATACACTTCGGAACGGGCAACGACCCGGCGGAGGACTATTACTACATCCGCATCGGCGATGCCACGGCCTCCGCTCTGGGCGTGGGCAACCAGGCCGAAACGGACGCCGCTGCCTATTCCGTGTCCACCCAGTCCAGGGCTCAGGCGGCCGTCGCGGGACTGAACGCGGCCATCATATCCAAGGACAAGATCCGCGCCGCCCTGGGCGCCATGCAGAATCGCCTGGAGAACACGATCAGCAACCTGCAGATCCAGGCGGAAAATCTGCAAGCGGCGGAATCGCGCATCTCCGACGTGGACGTGGCTACGGAAATGACGGAATTCGTGCGCAATCAGATACTCACGCAGGCGGCGGTGGCCATGCTTTCGCAGGCCAACTCCCTGCCGCAGTTGGCCCTCTCGCTCATAGGCGGATAAGTCTTTCAGTCCCGATCGGCGCGCAAGGACTTCCGGGGCGGTTTCCCCGGATGCCGCCGCAAAGGGTCGGAAAGTCGTCGGATATCGGAATTTCGGCTGAGGCTGACCAAAGACAACCGGCCGCCGGTCCTGGAAACAGGTCAGGCGGCCGGTCCATCTATAGAGCGGTTTACGCTGCCGATATGCATTTATAGCATTTTGCGCTTGAGATTGTCGCTTGACGGCGGGCGCAGCCCGCCTGCGCCAATCTCGCGGACGGTGTTACGCTTCGCTTCACACCGCCAGAGCATTTTACCGGAAAGATACTTTCAATGACAAAATGCTCTAAGTGGCGCAGCGTGGCGAGGCTTCAGTAAATTCAGGAACTTCAACGGCTTCAAGAGCCAGCAGGGCCGCGGCCTGTTCGGCCTTTTTCACGCTTGAGCCGCGCGCGGAAAAAGTTCTGCCGTCCGGAAGACGCAGGCGCACCTTGAAAACCTTGTCATGCTCCGGTCCCTTGCTGTCCACCAGACTGTATACGGGACGCTCCTTGAAAAGGCGCTGGCTTGCTTCCTGCAAGCGGCTTTTGCCGTCTTTACCGCCCGTGGTTTTTTTCCCCGCCGCCGCATCGGCGGCAAAAAGCCCGCGCACCGCCTGCCGCGCCGCCGCATAGCCCCCGTCGAGAAAAACGGCCCCGATCAGGGCCTCAAGGGCATCACTCAAAAGAGAATCCCTGTTTCTGCCTCCCTGGGCTTCCTCGCCCTTTCCCAGGACCAGATACCGGTCAAGGCCGATGCGCCTGGCAGCGGCGGCAAGATTTTCCTGGTTGACAAGGGCTGAACGCTTTGCGGTCAGTTCCCCCTCCCGCGCCTCGGGGCAGTCGAGGAACAGTTCTTCGGAGATGCAAAGCTCAAGCACCGCATCGCCGAGAAATTCCAGGCGCTCGTTGTGATCCCGGCTTCCCTGTTCCTCATTGGCGTGGGAACTGTGCGTGAGCGCTGTGCGCAACAGCTTGACTTCGGTGAAACGATAAGGGATATGTCTTTGCAGTTGTTCGTACATAAAAACTGTCCTCCGCTCGCGGAGAAGGTTTTGTCATGTCTGCGCGCTTGCAAAACAACATCGCCGCCCTTTTCGCGCCCAAGGCCGTTTGCGTGCTGGGGGCCTCGCGCGATCCCGCCAAGATCGGCCATATTCTGCTCCGCAACCTGCTTCGAGCGGGGTTCCCCGGAAAAATATTCCCGATCAATCCATACGCGGACAAGATACTCGGTCTTGATTCCCTGCGCAAGCCGGCTGATATCCCTGCCGGGTGCCGCCCTTTGTGTCTGGCCGTTATCTGTCTGCCCGCCGAACAGGTTCCGGATGCGCTTTGCGAGCTTGGCCGCCTGCCCACGCGCGCGGCCGTGATCATCAGCGCCGGGTTCAGCGAAAGCGGCGGGAGGGGCGCGGAGCTTGAGGAGAAACTGGCCGCAATCGCCCGCGATTTCGGGATTGCCCTGCTGGGTCCCAACAGCATCGGCCTTTATGTGGCCGCCGGCGCTTTGAACGCCACTTTTGTGGAAGGCGGGCTTTTGCCCGGCTATACTGGCTTTTTCTCCCAGTCCGGCGCGTTTACCGCGGCCATGTTCGACTGGGCGGCGGACAAGAATTTCGGTTTTTCCACTTTTGTCAGTCTGGGCGGCAAGGTCTCTCTGGACGAGTCCGATATGCTCGCCTATCTGGCCGATGATCCGCACACAAAGGTGATCGTCGGCTACATAGAAAACGTCAGCGACGGGCCGAGATTTTTGCGTTGCGCCTACAGCGCGACCCGCAAAAAGCCCGTGATTTTGTTCAAGGCCGGACGCGGAGGCAGGTCCTTCGCGGGTAGCCTCGACATGCGCGTAAACCCGGACCTGGCCTACGACGCGGCCTTCACGCAGACGGGCGTCATAAGGGCCAAAGAAATTCGGGATATTTTCGGCATGGCCCAGGCCTTTGCCTCCTGCTCCCTGCCCGTCGGGCCGGCTCTCGCCGTAGTGGGCAACGGCGGGAGAATCGGGGCGGTCGCGGCGGATTCCTGCCTGGACAGCGGCCTTGTTCTTGCCCCTTTTTCCGATAAGACGGTCAAGCGTCTGGAAACGCGCCTTCCATCTTACGTCAGCGCCCGCAATCCCGTGGACCTGATGGCCGGCGCCACTCCGGAACGCTTTGCCGAGGCTTGCGCCGCGGTGCTTGAGGACCCGGCCGTGAACAGCCTGCTTTTGTTCGCCGCCACCAGCGCGCGCGGAGCGCTGGACGGGTTGCCCCAGACCGTCGCCTCCCTGCCGAATCCGGAAAAAAAACCGATCCTGGCCTGTCTTATGGGCGGGATGGGGGTGGCTCAGGCCAGACGCAGGTTTTTTGAATGCGGCATCCCCTGCTATTCTTTCCCGGAGCCGGCCATCAAATCCCTGGCCGCCATGTATCGCCAGAGTCTCTGGAAAGACAACCATATGCCGGTGGAAATAGGCTACCGCCACGATAAAGGGCGGGCGCGCGCCGCCATTGAACAGGCCGCGGCCGAGGGTCTGCTTGAGCTTGGCGGGTATTACGCCCTGGAAATTTTGAGCGCCTACGAGATCCCCTGCCTGGACGCCAGGCTTGCCCGCACCGAAGCCGAAGCCGTGCAAATCGCAAGGCTTTGCGGGGGGCCGGTGGCCCTCAAAATCGCCTCGCCCCATATCCTGAGCAAGAGCGGGGCGGCAGGCGTGGCCCTGAATCTGCAAAGCCCGGATGAGGTGCGCGCCGCTTTTGCCGATATTGCCTCAAGGTCCGGGCACATGCGCGGGCAGGCCGGAATCTCCGGATGCATAGTGCAGGCCATGGCCCCCAAAAACGCGCATGAGCTGGTCCTCGCCTTCAACCGGCACAACTCCTTTGGTCCGATGCTTCTTTTCGGACTGCGCGACTATATCAGGCTCTTCGACGACCTGTCCTGCCGTCTGGCCCCGCTTTCTCTGGACGATGCAGGCGATATGCTGCGCGAAGTCAAGGCTTTTCCGATCCTGGCCGGACTCGACGGGCAGGAGCCTGTCAAGCTCACGGCCCTTGAGGACATTCTCCTTATCCTTTCCCAGATCGCCGTTGATTTTCCGGAAATTCAGGAAGTTGAATGCAATCCGGTTCTGGCGGACCCTTCAGGCGCCCATGTGTGGGGGGCGCGGATTTTGCTTTCGCCCGCCGCTCTTGAAAATTTACGATAAATAGCGGAATATGCGGCCTCCTTCCCCGGGAAAATCCGTAAACGGGACGAAAGGCGGGGGTTCAGGCATTTTTTCCGGTAATCTGCATACCTTCAGGAGCAAGCATGGACACGGGGCTGTACATCGGCGGAACCAGGGCCTATTCCGGAAAAAACATGCTTGCCGCGGGGATAGGTCTGCGCTTGCAGAAAGAAGGGCTGAACATAGGGTATATGAAGCCGGTGGGCGTGACCCCTGTGGAAAGAGACGGGCGCGTGACGGACGAGGACGCCGCCTTTGTTCAGGAAGTGCTTGATCTCGACCAGCCGGCTGAGCTCGTGACCCCGGTCATCGTGACCAGAGAGTTCAGGATGCGGGCCTTTGCCGGGGAAGACGCGGATTATCTGCCGGAGATACGCAAGGCCTACGAGAAGCTTGGCGCCGGGCGGGATTTGATGCTGGTCGGCGGGGCCGGCAATACCCTTTCCGGAAAATATTGCCGCCTGGACGGGCTGCGGCTGGTGCGCGAACTCGGGCTCAAGGCCCTGATCATAGACCGTCTGCGCCAGGACGTGAATTATGACGAGCTCATGCACGTCAAAGATGAGATCGGCCCCCTGCTGCTCGGCGCGGTCCTCAACGATATCCCGCCGTCTTCGACGGACGAGATCGAAAACGTCTTCATCCCTTATCTCGAACGCAACGGGGTCAGGGTGCTCGGGGTCATCCCCCATGATCCGCTCATGGCCTCGATCCGTCCGGGCGAACTGGCGGACGGGCTCGGCGGACGCCTTGTGACCGCGCGCGAGCGCGTGGGCGGCGTGGTGGAAAATTTTCTCATCGGCACCATGCAGGTGGAAAACTTCATGAATTATTTCCGGCGCAAGCCCAACACCGCGGTAATCGCCGGCGGGGATCGGGCGGATTTGCAGCTTGTGGCCATTGAGGGCCGCTGTCCCTGCCTGGTGCTGACCGGAAACATCTTTCCCAACGACGTGATACTCTCCCGGGCCGACGCCCTGTACGTGCCCATAGTTCTGGTGCGGCAGGACACCTATACGGTCGCGAAAAAAATGGAGAGACTTCTGAGTCGGCAGAAACTGCGGGATGTAATAAAAATCCGCCAGTGCGGCCGGCTGGTCGCCGAGAGCCTGGATTTTGAGGCCATCCGCGCCGGCCTCGGGGTCTGATGCCGCGAAATGCTTGCAGGCGGGCTTCGCTCGCCGTCAAGCAGGCGTTTCAAGCGTAAAATGCTCCGGGTCGCGACCGATAGGGAGCAAACAAGGGCATTTCGTCATTGAAAACACCTGTTCCGAACAAGATTCGAATGAAAGGAGACAAGCATGGCTTATGACATACGCATGGGAAAACTGGTCAGCGGGGAAACCGTGATCGGCAAATATGACGCGGGCGCGCAGGAACTCAAAGATCCGGCTGTGCTGCAAACCCTGCCCACCCAGCAGGGCGTGCAGATGGTGCTCATGCCCATGGGCTACCCCTTTGACAACGAGTTTCAAGGCGCAGTCTCCATGCGTCACGTAATTTACGAATACAGGAACTGCCCGGAGGATTTGAAAACCAGGTACATGGAGGCCTGTTCCAACCTCACGCTTTCTTCCGGGGGTCTGGGGGGACTCGGAGGTCTCAACATGAGAGGCCCCGGCAAGGGTCCCGGGCTGATCAAATAACCGCCATGCCCGTACTTTCAATAGTCAGCCCTGTTTATTGCGAAGGCGCGCATATCCACGTCTTCCTCGACGCCGTGGAAGAAGCGGTCTGTCCTCTCGGCCTGAGCTATGAAATCATCCTGGTGGACGACGGCTCAAAAGACGATTCCTTCGCCCAGATGCGCAAGGCGGCGCAAACCCGCCCCTTGTTGCGCTGTCTGCGCCTCAGCCGCAATTTCGGCAAGGAAGCCGCCCTGGCCGCCGGCCTGGAGGCCGCGACCGGAGAAGCCGTCGTCACCCTGGACGCGGACCTGCAGCATCCCCCCGCCCTGATCCCCGAAATGGTCAGACTGTGGAGGGAAAACGCCGCCGACGTCATTGAAGCGCACAAGGAAAAACGCCAGAGGGAGTCCCTCGCCGATCGGGTTGCCGCCCTGCTTTTCTACAAGCTGTTTTTCCTCTTCACCTCCATAGACATCGAAGGGGCAGGGGATTTCAAGCTGCTGGACCGCAAGGTGGTGCAGGCCTGGAAAAGCATGCCGGAGCGCAAGGTTTTCTACCGGGGCATGGTCTCCTGGCTGGGGTTCCGCCGTCATGAGCTTCCCTTCGTCCCGGCGGAGAGGCAAAGCGGGACCGGTAAATGGTCTTTCCTCAACAAGATCCGGCTCGCCCTGGATTCCATCACTGCTTTCAGCTCCAAACCCCTGACCCTGATCTGGCTTCTGGGCCTGCTCTTTTTCGTATTCTCCATCCTGGTGGGCGCCGAAACCCTCTGGAAGTATTTCACCGGACAGGCCCTGGACGGGTTCACCACGGTCATCCTGCTCATTTTGGTCACGGGCGCCTCAATCCTCTCGGCCATCTGCATCCTGTCCGTATACATCCGCCAGAATTTTCACGAACTCAAAGGCCGGCCCCGCTACCTGATCAGCGAACGCATCGGCTCTCCGGGGCGGGGAGCGGGCACAGGCGAATCCGGCGCCAAAGCGGGCGCGGGAGAAAGGATGCAAGACTCCTCCGGGGCAGGAGGATATGACCCCGGCGGCTTCGGGACTGCCGGAGGGACCGGCTTTGGCCCGGAGAGTGAAGGCGGAGGGAAGGTTTTTGAGCGCGGCCGAAGCGGGGGGCATGTTCCTGAAAACGGAGTCCGCCCCGGAGAAGGGGACTGATGCGCCCCGGCAGGTTCTTATTTTCCCAGGTAAAGGGCGTGCATGCCTTTTTCGCGCTTTTTTTCTCCTACTGCCTGGGCATGCTCTCCATTTTGCGCGCCGACCGTTTGTATCTGGACGACATGGGGCGGGCGCTCTATGCCTACGCGGATTGGGCGCCGGCCGGACGTCCTCTGGCCGAGCTGCTTTCCTGTATTTTTTTTCTCGGCGCCGGGACCGTGGACGCGTCTCCCATCACGCAGATTCTGGCCGCGGCCCAGCTCGCGCTCGCCGCTTTGCTTCTCTGCCGCGCCCTGGGCTTCGGGTTTTCGCCCTTTGTCCTTGCGGCCTGCATTCCCATCGGCCTTTCCCCCTATGGCCTGGAAAACCTGTCCTACAAGTTTGACGCGCCCTTTATGGCCCTGTCCCAGTTGCTCTGCGTCCTGCCCTTCCTTTGTTTGCGCCGGGGCGGCCGCTCGGGAGGGAAGGGATTTTTCCCGGCCAGCGTGCTTTGTCTTTTCAGTTCCGCCTCCATTTACCAGGCCGGGATGAACGTCTATCCGGCAGTGGCCCTGTTTATCTGCCTGCGCGCCTTTGTCGCCGGGGCCGGAGGGAGGAGTTTGGCAAGGCTCGGCCTGCGTTTCGTCCTGCCCTTTTCCCTGGCGGCGCTGGGCTACGCCTTCCAGGTTTCATACTGGCTGACCGGGGAACAGTACGGCGACTATGTGACCCGGCATTGCGCCACTCCCTCTTTCTGGCGTCTGCCGGGGAAAGTGTTCGCCAATACTGGCGATTATCTGTCCCTGTTGTACAGGGATTGGGGCGGAAACAGCCTGGGGGCGCTTCTGTTGCTGCTGTTTTTTTGTTTCTGCGCGGCTTTTCTGCGCCGCGCGGCGCGGAGGCGCAAAGGTTTCGCCGTTTCCGGCGGAAGAAATCCGACCAGCGGGGTCATGCGCCGATGCGGCGTTATTTTGGCCCTGATTTTCTGTTTTCTGCTCTCTCCCTTGGGGGTACAGGCCCTGCTGGAATTTCCGGTCTGGTCTCCGCGCACTTTCTGTGCCTTCGGAACTGTCCTGACCCTTATGCTGCTCTCCCTGCATCCGGGACGCAAAAGCGGGAATTGCGCGAAAATTTCCGCCGGTCTGCTGGCCGGATTTGTCGGTCTGCAACTGCTGCTTTTCGCCTCCGTATACGGCAACATGCTCTCAGCCCAGAACGAGTGGGAAGACCTCCAACTCTCCCGTCTTGCCCCGGTCATTTGGGCTTTCAAGGAAGAAAAGGGCCTGGACCGGGTGATTTTTACGAACAGCGCCGGATACAGCCCCCTCATGTTCAGGGTCGGCCGGCGTTTTCCCCTGATTCGCCGGATGACCGTTGTGCCGTTGACGCGCAATATGCGCTGGGGTTATGAGCAGCTCAGGATATACGGAGCGGCCGTGCGCGATGGCAAGACCCTGCCGAAGGACGCGCGGCTTGTTTTGTACAGGGACACGCCTTATTTCCGCCTTGAGGAATGCCCGGGCACGGCCGCCGTCGTGACTTTCAAGGATATTGAAGGAAGGGCTGATTGATGGGGCTCCGCCCCAAACCCCGCGCATTTCGAGAGGCTGGGCGGGACCGCGTTCCCGGCGCAGTCGACAGATCAAAACTGCATGGATGCGGTTTGGATTTGAAATTCG
This sequence comes from Desulfovibrio sp., assembly GCA_031288535.1. Lineage (GTDB taxonomy): Bacteria > Desulfobacterota > Desulfovibrionia > Desulfovibrionales > Desulfovibrionaceae > Frigididesulfovibrio. Next base: position 11,875 of record JAITRF010000123.1, read on the forward strand.
GACAAGCAGGTAGGCATGGTCAGAAGCTGGGTTGAATACTGGAACCGCGAAGAGGCGATGGAGGGGAACGCCTGGATCAGGCAGTCCGAATTCATCGCGCGCAGGATCCGCGAAGAATTTTCTTTTACGGATACAGACGCGCTTTTGGATCTCGGCTGCGGCCGGGGGCATGTGGTCGCGGCCCTTGCGCCCTTTTTGCGCGAGGCGCATGGCGCGGACACCTCCGTACACTGCATCGCCGAGGCCGGCAAACGCTACGCGCGGATACCGAACCTTTTTTTTCATCACCTCGACCCGGAGTCTTATCCGGAAATCGACAGGCTGCCGCCGCGCGGCCTGAATTTTATCTTCTGCATAAGCGTGCTCCAGTATTATAAGAGCATCGGCGAGGTGCGAACCCTCATAGCAAGGGCGAAAAAGATCGCCGCTCCCGGCTGCCGGCTGCTGTTCGCGGATTTGCTGATCGACTACAATATTTATAAGGATGTGGCCGGGGTGTTGCTCGGCGGCATGACCGCCGGCATCTTTTTGGCCCGCTTGCGCGAAATTTTTTCAGGCAAACACAACCTTTATGCCCGTATTCGCTCGGAGAACCCCGTTCTCACCATGAGATGGAAAGATCTGGAGGATATCTGCGCCGCGGAAGGAGCGCGCCTTCGCCGGATCCGGCGCAACCTGACCGGCAACCTTTTCCGGGGCCACGCCCTGGTTGAATTGCCGTGACACAATAGTAGGGAACCTCTATAAACCGTCTCCCCTGGCGGCGTCAGGCTCCTTTCGCCAACGGGTCGAATATGTTGAATATACTCCCCCTTGTCGAAACTCGCCTTCCTTGCCAGGAAACAAAAATCCTGGTTTGTAGAGGT
>JAITRF010000042.1 GCA_031288535.1 Desulfovibrio sp.
AAACTTGATATCTTACGTCAAAGCGCGGCAGGCGGGCGCAGCACGAGCTATGAATTGGCGGACGCGGGCATCCCCGCCCGGAGGACCTGATGCCAAGTGCGGCCGACAGGAAGCAAACCGGTATCGGCTGAATGTCTTCAGCCCGCCGCGAAGGCGCAGGCGGCATTGACTGCCGCCGTAAAGCGCCGAAGCGGGCGTGTCTTTCCGCATTCAAACCTCTTTGGGAAGCACTGATTTATTTTTGAGATGGCTTTGCCCTTTGTACTCCCGATAGATATTTCAATGAATTACTTATCGAGGAGGTCCGGGGGCAATCATTATCGCTGCTGTCGTCAGCTCGCGGCAAGGATTTGCAAGCAAACCCTTGCAGAGCGGTCCAACTTTTCAAAGTTGAACTGTTCTAGAGTATTTTAAATTTGAGATTATACACGGTTTATCTTCAGCCAGCGCCCGCTCCGGCGCTTAACCGCGCAAATAAATTGCGCTTGCGCCTTCGCCGGCGGGCGTCGCGCGGCCGCCACAGCAATTTCAAAGTGAAATTGCTCTAAAGCGTGAACTTTTCCAGACGCTCGACGGCTTCCAGGGTATCTTCGGCCCGACCGAAGCCGGTCAGGCGGAAGCAGCCTTCTCCGCTCGGCCCGAAGCCTGCGCCGGGCGTGCCCACGATCCCCGTCGCGCGCAGCAGGGCATCGAAGAAACCCCAGGAATCCGTGCCCTTGGGCAGAGTGACCCAGACATAGGGGGCGTTTATGCCGCCGCTGACGACCAGTCCTTTGCGGGCAAAAGCCTCGCGTATGCGCCCCGCGTTTTGCATATAACCCCCGATCAGGGCCGCGCATTCCCTTTTCCCTTCCGGGCTGTGCGCGGCCTCGGCAGCGCGCTGCACTATATAGGGACAACCGTTGTATTTGGTGGTCTGGCGGCGCAACCAGAGATCGCGCAGGGCGACCTTGCGGACCTTTTCCCCGCCAAACGCCGCCTTGCAGGACAAAGCGCCGGGCACCACGGCGAACCCGCATCGCAGGCCGGTGAAACCCGCCACCTTGGAATAGCTGCGGAATTCGACGGCGACTTCCCGCGCCCCCTCGATTTCATAAATGCTGTGCGGGACGTCCTCCTCCGAAATAAACGCCTCATAGGCGGCATCGAAAAAAATCACGCTTTCCTGCTCACGGGCGTAGTCCACCCATTTTTTGAGTTCTCCCCGGTCAAGCACGCTGCCGGTCGGGTTGTTCGGGTAACACAGGTAGATTATGTCCGGACGCTCCCTCGGCAGGGCCGGAACAAAAGCGTTCTCCGCCGTGCAGGGCAGGTAGATGATGCCCGAGAAACGCCCATCTTCCCCCAGCGGACCCCCCCGGCCGGCCATCACGTTGGAATCCGCGTAGACCGGATAAACCGGGTCGGTGATCGCGATTTTACTGTCCGCGCTGAAAAGTTCCTGGAAATTCCCTATGTCGCACTTCGCCCCGTCGCTGACGAAAATTTCATCCGCTTCCACCCCCAGACCCCGGTAGGCGTCGGCTACTGCGGCCTCGCGCAGGAAAAGATAGCCCTGCTCCGGCCCGTAACCCCTGAAGCCGGAATCCGTGGCCTGTTCGTCCACAGCCCGGCGCAAAGCCCTGATTACGGCAGAAGGCAGGGGGCTGGTCACGTCCCCTATGCCCAGGCGGATGATTTTCCGACCGGGGTTGGCTTCCGTATAGGCACCCACGCGCCTGGCGATTTCCGAAAAAAGATAGCTGCCGGGCAGGTTCAGATAATTGGCGTTGACGAAGCTCATGCTTTCTCCTCGCGGCTATAATTCAATAGTTCAAAAACAATCATTTAAAACATTTTTCGCTTGAAATTGTCGCTTCCGACGTCACCCCGCCCCAATCCCGAAAAAACGCCTGGCGTTGTCGCCGCAAGCCGTCCACAATTCCTGCGCCGGCACCCCCCGGGCCGCGGCCATGGCCTCGATGACGTAAGCCGTGTTCGCCGGTTCGTTGCGTTTGCCGCGCAAAGGCTGGGGCGAGAGATAGGGCGCGTCCGTCTCAGTACACAGGCGTCCCGCCGGAACGGCGGCTATGGCGGCGCGCAGGGCGCGGTTGGCCGGGAAGGTCACCGGACCGGGAACGGACATATGCCAGCCGCGCGCGACAATCTGTTCCGCCAGAGTCGTATCTCCGCCGAAGCAGTGCCAGAGCAGGGGGCGGTCCCTGAAACCCTCGGATTCAAGGATGTCAAGGACGTCCGCTTCGGCCTCGCGGCAATGGATGACCACGGGCAGGTCCAGGGAACGGGCCAGACGCAGTTGTCTTACAAAGGCCGTTTTCTGCGTCGCGGGCGGGCAAGTCTTCCAGTGGTAATCCAGCCCGATTTCACCAAGCGCGCGGATGCGCAAATCGCGCGCGATCGCCTCTTTCATTTCGCTTTCCGTGTCGGCCCCGTAATTTTGCGCCTCGGTGGGATGGATGCCCAGAGTGAAATATACCTGCGCCCAGGGATCAAAGGCGGCTTTCCCCTCGGCCCAGGCCCGCGGGCTCAGAAAGACCTGCACGATCTGGGCCAGACCGGCGGCAAAGGCCCGCTCCAGCACCGCCCGCAAATCATTCCCGAAACGCGGGTCGTCCAGATGGGCGTGAACGTCAACCCCGGTGCGGGGGAGCAGGGGAGGCGGGGGGACGCCCTTCTCCTTGCCGCTCACTTGAGCGTCTGCCTGTACTTGAGAGACTGGCGCAGGGTATCCCGATCCACGAATTTGACTTCCGAACACAGGGGGATGCCCTGGGCCAGACGGGACAAAATTATCTCCGGATGTTCCCTGCGCGCGCGCGCGCACAGGAAAGCCTCGGTGTTCTCCGCCTCCACCGTCGTCCCGAGGGCCATGATGATCTCCCGGATTTCCCCGCCGGCAAGACGCGCGTCAAAGCGCTCCAGATTCATGTTTTCCGCGGCCCGGTCTCCGGCGGACGCCAGCAGCCCGCCCAGGATAAAGTACTGGCCGCTGTAGAAACCTCCCTCCTCGATGCAGAGCAGGCTGTCCCAGTCCGCCGTGATGCAGAGGACGTCCTTGCTGCGGGCGGGATCGGAACATACGGCGCAGGGGTCTGTGTCCGAAATGGCCCCGCAGCTTCCGCAAAGATGCAGATGTTCGCGCAGTTCGAAAATCGCCGCTCCCAGGCGTCTGGTTTCCGTCGCCGGCCATCTGAGAAAGGCCATGGCGGCGCGCAGGGCGGATTTGGGTCCGAACCCGGGCAGACGCGCAAGCTGTTCCACCACGGCGGACAGGGATTCGGGGAGATTCTGCACCATCGCTCCTTGTTGTTCCGTATCAATTCCCGCAGGCTTCCAGGCATTTTACGCTTGTCCAACTTTTCAAAGCTGAACTGCGCTAGCGCCTGCCGTGGTCCAGATAGCGGGCGTCAAAGCGCCGGATCACTTCCTGCACCATGGAATTTTTCAGGATTTCTTCCTTGTCCGCCTGCTTCTCTCCCGGCCGCGCCTGCCTGCTTTCCAGGCCCTTCTTCCTCCCGCTCCGGGAACCTGCCCCGGACGCAGGCGCAGCCGGGGCGGACAGGGCAAACTGCTTTTCCTCCGCCCGCGCCAGCCCGCTTTCCAGGCCCTTCTCCCTCCCGCTCCGGGAAACCTCACCGGACGCAGGCGCGGCCGGGGCGGACAGGGCAAATGCCCGCTTCGGAGCCGCGGGTGTGGATTGGGATACGGCCGGCGGAGCCTGCGCAACCATGTCACGGGGCGTCGCCTCCACAAGGAGCGCCGCTCTTGCATCAACCGCCGATCTTGCGGGCGATGCCGGGCGCTCCGCTTCGGGCGGCTGCGCCGGACTGGCCGCGTCAGGAAACTGCGCCGGGCGATCAGCTTCGGGCGACTGCGCGGGGCGAACCGCCTCGGGAAGGCGCACCGCTTCCGCAATCTCCCGCGTTCCCGTATCCTGCGGCGCCAGGCGCGCCGCGTCAGGAGACTGCGCCGGGCGATCAGCTTCGAGCGACCGCGCGGGGCGAGCCGCCTCGGGCGGCGGGGCTGGATGCTCCGCCTCGGGAAGGCGCACCGCTTCCGCAATCTCCCGCGCTCCCGTATCCTGTGGGGCCGGATGGGCCGCATCAGGAGACTGCGCCGGACGCTCCGCTTCGAGCGACCGCGCGGGGTGGGTCGCCTCAGGCGGCGGGGAGGATATCTGCGCGCCGCTGCCCGCCGTGATGTTTTCCAGTGAAAGCAGGCGCGGCAGCATGGCCAGATTGAGGAGCAGAAGTTCAAGGGCGGAGGCCGGTTCCAGACTGTCCCGCACTCTGCGTTGTCCCTCCAGGGTCATCTGCCAGCAGGCGTGGATATGCGGCAGGGTAAAGCCCCGGCACAATTCCAGGCAGGCGTCCGCTTCGGTCTGGGGGAGGTCCAGCACCGGCAGGGCGGCCACCCCCGACTGTCCGAGTATGAAAAGATCGCGCCAGATGCCGGACAGTTCGCGCAGGAAAAAACCCATATCCAGACCCTGGTCCAGCAGTTCGCCGAGCAGTGAACTCAGGCGCAGGCAGTCTCCGTCGCGTATGGCCGAAAGCACCGCCCTTTGCATCTCCGTCCCGGCAAGTCCCAGCACGCTGCGCACGGAGCTTTCCGTCAGGGAACCGTCGCCGAGGGCCAGCACCTGATCCAGTAGAGACAGGGAATCCCGCACGCTTCCCGCCCCGCGCCTCGCTATCAGACGCGTCGCGCTCTCTTCGTATTCCACGGACTCGCTGCGCAACACCGCGCAAAGATGGGCGATCAGCTCTTTTTCCGAAAGGCTTTTAAATACGTAGTGCTGGCAACGGCTGACTATCGTCGCCGGAAACTTGTGCGGTTCTGTGGTGGCCAGGATGAAGGTCACGCGCGGGGGCGGTTCTTCCAGGGTTTTCAGCAGGGCGTTGAAAGCGCTTTTGGAAAGCATGTGCGCTTCGTCTATTATGAATATCTTGTAGCGCCCTTCCATGGGCGCGTAGCCCACTATCTCCTTGAGCCTGCGCACGTCGTCCACGCCCGTGTTCGAGGCGCCGTCCATTTCCACCACGTCCACGGAACTGCCCAGGGTAATGGCCCGGCACTGGTCGCATTCATTACAGGGTTCGGCGCCCGGCGCGCGCCGGCAGTTCACGGCCTTGGCGAAAATCCTGGCCAGGGTGGTTTTTCCCACCCCCCTGGTGCCGCTGAAAATATAAGCCGGAGCTATCCTGTCCTCCAGGGAGGCCCTGGAAAGGATGGACTTGACGACCGACTGTCCCGCCACTTCCGCAAAGGACTGGGGCCGGTATCTCGCTGTAAGTGCTGCGTGGCTCATATATGTCCTTGAAAAGGAAAATTTATGCAAGTCGGAAACAAAGGTCAATACGGAGTCCAGGCCAGAATCCACCACCACCTTGCGCGGATTGAGGAGGAAGCCTCCAGCGAGGTCAAAAATAATGTCGCGACAGCTATGCGGACTGGCGTGATGCCCTGAAACGCATCGTCATGGCAC
>JAITRF010000128.1 GCA_031288535.1 Desulfovibrio sp.
CAAGGGCCAACAGGTACAAGCACCGCCCCTGATACTTCCATTTCCGGATACAACCGGTCGTGGAAGGCTGAGGATTCAGGTATTGTCCCGCCTGTTGGCTTTTTCATATTTTGACGGGCACTTGGTGATGAGCGAGATGGCATTGAACGCGGCAGGCCGCAGGCTGCCTTCTACAATGACTTCAGCGCCTTCCTGAAAAGTGTCCGGCAGGGCACCCCGGTAGTCCACCCACAATTTCAGATCGGCGTTGTCCTTGTCCACAAGCAGAAAATGCGCGCCCAAGCCGTCCGGCCTGATGTTCAGCCCCTGTCCGGAAACCGATCCGAACAGTTTCGCCCTGTCCATGGCTCCCGCCGGGGCTCGCAACACCTCCGCCACGTTGACAAAGGGGATCCGCCCGACGGTGAATCCGGACCACGCCAGATACCCGATACCGGCGAGAAAAAGCGCCAGAGCGACAATGTATGTTGAGAACGGTGCCTTTTTCTGCATGGATACAGCCTTGCCTTGAGCAGGGGTTCTATATACGTGTTTTCAAATCGGCTGGCAAGACGCCAGTGGGCCGCGCCCAGGGCAGACGCATCTAAATTCTCAGCGCCTGTAGGAGGAAGTCTTCACTGAGTGCAATCTTGAAGCGCTTGCCTTTCAGGCTTGATTTACCCGGTATACGGCGGAGCAGGTTCAAACAAATACTTCGGAGCGTACCGAGATTTTTGGCCGCATTCCGGGCACGGGCACGGCTCTGGTCTTCATTGAAAACCACATCCAGGCACCAGTGCAGGGAATTTTCTATCCGCCAATGCGCTCGCGCGCTCCTGGCGGCGTATGATTCGCCTTGCGGCAGGCTGCTTATATAGTAGCGACGGCTTGTTTCGACCTTGTCCCCATGCTCGCGGATCGACTCGATAAGTACAAAACTTCGCAAGCCCGGCCACTGCGCTTTGTCGCTATACCAATCCACACTGTCGGACTGCCAGCATCGACGAGTTTCGATGCGCCCATGCTCTTTTTCTATCTGCTCAAAACCTGGAGGCGAGCGGAGGGGAAGCTCATCCATATATGTGCGCACTTCTTCATAAAACACAGGGTGATTGCCTTTCAATGCCAGAAGATAATCGGCTTTCTTTTCCATCGCTTTAGCGGCCACGGCCTTTTGGCAATTCAACGCATCAGCGGTAACAACGCAGCCTTTGAGATCAAGCATGTCCATCAGTTGTGGGACTGCTGTGATTTCATTGCTCTTTTCCTCAACTGCCAATTGCCCGAGCACCAAACGGTTTTCCACAGACCAGGCGTTCAGCATGTGTAAAGCAGGACTATCCTTGTTGCCAGTCCGCCTATGTGTCTTCCCATCAAAAGCCACAATGTCGCCGGTCACTTGCTCGCGCAAGTGCCGAGACAATTCCATGAGGCATTCCCCAAAACGGGCTGGAGAAATAGCCTGAAACACACGGTTAAACGTGTCATGGCTGGGAATATCCCGCATACCGATATGTTCACGGAGCCATTCCTGCCTGGCGTGGGCATAATCCTCCATGTCATAAAAGCCATCGCCACCTGACAAGTACGTACACAAAGCAATAAACATAATAACTTCAAGACTATGTACCTTTGTGCGTTCTACTCGTGGGTCAGGCAGGGCTCGAAAAATTGCCAAAGTAATTTCTGTGGGTGTTTTCATACCTCCACTTTATAGACTTTTTTTAGATGCGTCTGCCCTGCGGACATCCTCTTAATCAAGGACATTTTACTTGCTCGCGACACGCCCCGATCCGGTACTTGACGCCAGTCCCGTATCATCTTATAAGTGGAGCATATTTATATCCGGGCAATCCGGGCGCGCTGTCGGGCTCAAGCACGTCCGGCGCGGCGTCCGGTTGCAGATTCCCCCTTCAGGAAGGCGCTTGCCCGACGCACGGCAAAACCGGATACGCCAATCCGGCGACCTCTCCCGGAAGGGGGGACAGGCCGGTTCCCGCCGGATGAAATTGGCTGTCGTGGGCGACATCTGTCTGTCCGTTCTTCACCTGTAACCATGGAGTGATGCTATGAAACGGATGTTCTGGATGAGTCTGGCCGCTCTTGTTGTGCTGACATGCGGCGCCGCCCTGTCGGCCGGCGCGGCCGAACCGCTGAAAATCGGCATTATCAGCCCTGTTTCCGGCAACTACGGAGACCATGGCGCTCTGGAGAGAGGCGGCATGGAAATGGCCCTCAAGGACCTTGGGGGAAAAATTCTTGATCGTCCGGTGGAATTCATCATTGCCGATTCCGAAACCAACCCCGACAGCGCCGCCCGCCGCGTGCGCAGCCTGATTGAAAAGGACGGCGTCAAAATTCTCATGGGCGCGGTGAACTCTTCCGTCGGCATGGCGGTAGGGGCCATCGCCGCCGAACGCAACGTGCTCTACTTGTGTACCAACGGCAACTCGGACGAACTGAGCTCCTCCAAGGCCGTGCGCAACATGTTCCGCATCGCCCCGAGCATGGCCAGCCTCGGCCGCGCCGCCGGCACCTACGCCATCAACAACCTCGGCAAAAAATGGTTCTTCATGACGCACGACTATTCCTGGGGCCATTCCGGCACCCGCTGGGCGCGTGACGTGCTGAAAAAGAACAACGGCACCGAAGTGGGCGAAGTGAAATTCCCCATGGGCACCCGCGATTTCAGCGCCCAACTGCTGCAGGTGCGCAATTCCGACGCCGAAGTGCTGATGATCACCTGCGCCGGGTTCGACAACGTGGCCCTGATGAAGCAGCTGGCCGAATACCGCATCCACGACAAGATGAAAGTCGTCTACACCCTGCAGGAATTCTGCGACATTTACCCCCTGCAGCCGCAGGAGCATCGCGGCTACTACGCGACCGAAGTCTCCTGGGACGAATCGGACAAAACCAAGGCCGCTTCCAAGAAGTTCAGCGAAATGTTCCCGAAGGCCGCTGCCCCGGTCATTGATAACGGCAACTACAACGGTTACGTCGCCGTCATGGCCCTGGCCGAAGCCGCCAAGAAAGCCGGAACCGCCGACGATGTCGAAAAACTGATCACTGCCCTGGAAGGCCTGGAAATCACAAACAATTTGCGCGACAAACCCACATACGTCGATCCCCGCACCCACCAGTTCCTCAGCAAGGTCGTCATGGTTGAAGGCAACCCGGCCGGCACGGGCACGAACATCTGGAAACTGATCCAGACGTACGACGCCACCCAGTTCGACATGACCCAAGAAGAAAACCCCATCGATCTCCGCAAGAAATAGCGTACACCGGCCCGGACCGCCGTCAGGCGGCCCGGGCCGGCGCACCGGGATGTGCCGTTTATTGCCTGAAATGCGGCGATTTCCATCTCCGTCCGCCGCGCAGGGTGCAAAAGGGGACGTTATGCTTGAACTTTCGCTCTTTCTCAACGGCATCGTGCTTGGTCTTGTGTATGCCGCCGTGGCGCTC
>JAITRF010000047.1 GCA_031288535.1 Desulfovibrio sp.
CTTTCAGTGATGGATTGAAGCGCGGATCTGCGGGAAAAAGAAAAAGAGAAGGTGAAAGTGCGCGGTTATGGATAAATATCAGCTTGCGGATGGGGAAATATGCGTGGAAACCGGGCCGCCGCCGTGTCTTGCGGAAGAAACGGAGGATTTTTCTTCGTCCTTGCCTCCGGGGCAGGGCAGGGGCAAACGCGTTCTGGGCATCCGCCTGCGCAGGGGCGGAGAGGTTTTTTTCTTTCATGACGAGGAACTGGAGGCGCGCATCGGCGCCTGGGTTCTGCTGACTTTTGAACAGGGGCAGGCCTTGGGCGAGATTGAAAGCATCCGCTATGGGGACGACATCGGGATCGCTCCGGGGAAAACCATTCCCAATACCGAGCTTTCTCCGGCAACGGCCGCGGATGTGGCGCGCAGGACGGAAAACGCCATACTGGCGGCGGAAGCCGTGGCCTTCTGCAAGACCTGCGTCAGGCAGCGCGGGCTGGATATGAAGCTGGTCGATGTGGAAGTGCTGCACGATCGCAGCAAGATTATTTTTTATTTTACGGCTCCGGCCCGTATAGATTTCCGGGAACTGGTGAAAGATCTGGTGCGTAACTACCGTACGCGCATCGAATTGCGCCAGATCGGCGTGCGCCATGAAACCCAGATGATCGGCGCGCTTGGAAACTGCGGCATGGTCTGCTGCTGCCACCGCTATCTGCGCAAGTTCGCCCCGGTGACTATCCGCATGGCCAAGGAGCAGAATCTGTTTCTGAACCCTGTGAAACTCTCCGGCATGTGCGGACGCCTGCTTTGCTGCCTTTCCTTCGAACAGGGAAACTATGAGAGTTTTAACAAAAGTTGTCCGAAACCGGGCAAAAGATACGGCACCAGCCTGGGGGTGATGCGTATCGTGCGCGCCAACATGTTCACCCGCACCATATCGGCGCTGAAAGACAACGGCGAGGAAGTCGAATTCGGCCTTGATGAATGGGAAGAGTTGGGTGCGCGCCGGATGGAAAACGTTTCACAGGATGACGGCCGCGCGGCCGGAGCAGGCGGTGAGGCGGCAGCTCTTGCCGATGAACGCGCGGCCCTTGAAGGCGAGGGATACCTGCTGCAGGATGACGAGCTTGATTTTCCGGCCGATGGCCGGGACAAAGACCGCAAACCGGAAAAAGCAAAACGCAGACGCAAACACTATTGAAAACACCTTTACGCCGGAACACCGATGACGCCCTATTACCTGACGACTCCGATCTATTATGTAAACGCCAAGCCCCACTTGGGCCACGCCTATACGACGATAGTCGCGGACGCCATGACCCGCTTCGCCGCGCTCATGGGCCGCGAGGCCATGTTCATCACCGGAACGGACGAGCATGGAGACAAGATCGTAAAAGCCGCGGAACAGGCCGGTTGTCCGGTACAAGAGCTGACGGACAGGGTGAGCGGGGAATTCAGGGCGCTCTGGCCGGAACTTCAAACGCGCCCGGCGCGTTTCGTGCGCACCACGAGTGAAGAACACAAGGCGGTGGTGCGTGCTTTTCTGCAAAAGATACATGACGCCGGAGACATATATTTCGGCGGGTACGGAGGCTACTATTGCTACGGCTGCGAGCGCTTCTACACGGAAAAGGAGCTTGAGAACGGGGTATGCCCGCAGCATCTGACCCCGGCGGAATACATAAGCGAAAAGAACTATTTTTTCCGCATGTCGGCTTATCAGGAGCGCTTGAAAAAGCATATCCGCGACAACCCGGATTTTATACGTCCGGCGCGTTATCGCGCCGAGGCCCTGGCCCTTTTGGAGGGCGAGGTTTTGGACGATCTGTGCATTTCGCGTCCCAAGGCGCGTCTGAGCTGGGGGATAGAGCTTCCCTTCGATTCCGCTTACGTCTGCTACGTCTGGTTCGATGCCCTGCTCGCCTATGTGACCGCCCTGGGCGGGCCGGAGAGCGCCGCCTTCGACAAGTTCTGGCCTCATGCGGAACATCTTGTGGCCAAGGACATCCTGAAGCCGCATGCCGTTTTCTGGCCGACGATGCTGATGGCCGCCGGACTTCCTCTCTATCGGCATCTGAACGTCCACGGCTACTGGCTGTCGCGGGCCGCCAAGATGTCCAAGAGCATAGGCAATGTGGTTTCCCCTCTGGATACGGCCCTGCTCTACGGCCTGGACGGATTTCGCTATTTCCTGCTGCGGGAGATGCAGTTCGGGTCTGACGCCGATTTTTCCGAGGAAGCGCTTATTGCGCGCTTTAACGCGGATCTGGCCAATGATCTGGGCAATCTCTTTTCCCGCGTGCTGGTCATGGCGGAAAAGTTCTGCGCGGGCCGGGTTCCGGTCCCCGGTCCGGATGCGGACAGGGAAAGGGAGATAAAGGCTTTGGCCTTGGACAGCCTTGCGAATTTTCAGAATTTTTTCGGTCAGGCCCAGTTTTCCCTGGCCTTGGAGAGGCTTTGGGATCTGGTGCGCGCCCTGAACAAATATGTGGACAAGGCGGCCCCTTGGGCGCTGGCCCGCACGGGGGACGGCGAAACTTTGGGGACCGTGCTCTATACGCTTCTGGAGTGCATGCGCAAAACGGCCCTGCACCTGTGGCCGGTGATGCCGGATGCGTCCGCGCGCATGCTCTCCCAGCTCGGCTGCGCCTGCCCGACCTTGGAGGGAGCGGATTTTTCCGGGATCAGGGGCCTTTTGCCCGCGGAGGCGGAAAACTTCGGGACCCTGGAAGCCGGAACCGGGTTGGCCGGAACCTCCAACCTTTTCCCGCGCATTGACGTAAAAACATAGATATTCCATGCGTCTCGTCCTGTCAGTCCTCCTGCTTGTCTTTGCCGGCGTAAACGTCGGCGGCGCGCAACCCTATGCGGACTGTAAAATAACCTGGCAGGCTTACGCCGTTGTCCGGGACGAAACGCCGCAATCCGCGTTGTCCGACCCACGCGCCTCTGCCGGGGCAAAGCTTCTGCTCGCCCTGACCCTCGCCGTCCCGGAGGGGAGCTATCTCTACGGCCCGGAGAGCGTCGAGGGCATTCCCACCTCAGTCAGGGCGCGCTTCAGGCATCTTGAGGCCATGCCCATGGAAGAGGCGTCCGCCTTCGCCGGAATGGACAGGGAAGCCTTGTCCCTGCCGGTGCGCGCCCCGGCGGCCACCCCCAAAAAAGATACGCCCTTCGCATCTGTCGCGTTGCCGGGTCTTTCCGCGACAAATCCGCCCCTATATCCCGGTCCGGTTACCTTCTGGACGGAGTTCCCGGCCCCCGCCGGGCTTGCCGGAGCGGCCGTCAGGGCGGAATTTTCCGGACTTTTGTGCTCGGAGCGCAACTGTACGCCCGTTTCCGATTCCCTCTCCCTGCTTTTTTCCGCAAAGGACGCCGAGGCTTTGCCCGCGGCCGCCGCACAGGGCTGGTGGGCGGACTACAAGCGGGGCGCGGATGTTTTTGTCCCGGCCGGGACCGGAGAACGGGACGCGTCGAGAAAGGATATCCAGACCCCCGACGCCTTTTTTTCCGGCGGAAGCGCTGTTTCCGGTTTGCCGGCCGCGTCGCAAGACGCCGGAGGAAGTCGGGACGTCCCTGTCTTTTCCGGGTTGGAGCCGATTTTTTTTCATCCGGAGCAGGAGATAGGCTTTTTGGGGGAGGCGCTGTTTTTCGGGCTTTTGGCCGGGCTGGTGCTCAACCTCATGCCCTGCGTGCTTCCGGTGATCAGTTTGAAATTCAGCGCCCTGCTTGCGGTTTTTTCCATGACTGACAGAAGGGCGCAGGCCAGGGCCTTTCGCGTGGGCTGCCTTTTTTTCGCCGCCGGCATCATGGCCTGGTTCGGGGTTCTGGCCCTGCTTCTGGGGGTTGCCGGATGGGCCTGGGGAGAGATATTTCAACTGCCCCTGGTCGTAGCCCTCCTTGCCCTGACGCTTTTCGCCCTGGGTTTGAGTCTGTTCGGGGTTTTTCATCTGCCGGTATTTGATCTGCGGGTGAGGAACGGGAGCCACCCCTATTGGCAGTCTTTTGCCGGAGGCCTTTTGGCCACTTTGCTGGCCACGCCTTGCAGCGGCCCCTTGCTGGGGGGGGTGCTGGCTTTTGCCGTGCGCCAGCCCCTGCCGTCGCTGCTGCTTGCAGTGGCCAGCGTCGGCCTGGGTATGGCCTCGCCTTATCTGCTTATGGCGGCGCATCCGCGCCTCGCGCATCTTTTCCCCCGCCCGGGGGCCTGGACCTTGCGCCTTGAACAGTTGGCGGGTTTTTTTCTTATGGGCAGCGTGGTTTATCTCGGAACCTTGCTGCCGGAGGACTGGGGTCCGGCTTTCCTGGTCTGCCTGTTCGCCCTGGCCTTGGCGGCCTGGCTTTGGGGACAGGTCGGACGTCCGGGAGCGGGCCGTGCGGGAAGAATCGCCGCGCGTATCTGCGCCTTGTGCGTGTTGGCTTTGGCGGTTTTTTTCGCCCTTGGTTCGGGCGGCCGGGATCAGACCTGGGAACGCTTTGAACCGGAGCTTTTCTTTTCCGTCCTCGGCAAGGAGCCGCTGCTGCTGGATTTTACGGCTGATTGGTGTCCGAGCTGCAAGGCCATGGAATATACCACCTTGCGCAAAAGCCGTATGGAAGACTTGCGTAATCGCTACAAAGTGCGTACGATAAAAGTGGACCTCACCCGTGATGCGGATGCGGGCAGGGATTTGCTGAAGGCCCTGCAAAGCGCCAGCATCCCCGTCCTGGCTTTGTTTCCGAAGGGGGAGGGCGCCAGACGGCCCGTGCTGTTGCGGGATATTGTCACGCCAGGCCAGCTTGATGCGGCGGCTCAATCCGTGTATGTGGATTGAAACGCCAGGGACGGGCGCGGCTTGGCGCGCTTTCGCCGCAAGGTTGCGTGAAGCGTTGTAAATTATCGGCGCGCGCATTGGGAACTGAAATCTGTAATCTTCACGCGCGCCGCATGAAAGGAGACCGGTCATGCCGAATTATTCTCCACCCATTTCCGCTCTGACTTCTTTGGACGTGGTCATGCAGACCACGGCCAACAATATCGCCAATGTTAACACGGACGGCTTCAAGGCCCGCTATGTGGCCCTGGAAACCGGGCCGATGGACGAGGGCGTGCGTGTAGCGGGAACTTTCAGGGACATGACACCCGGCCCGGCCGTGATCAACCATCTGGCGGAGAACGACGTGCGCGTCGCCAATGACGTGGCGGCCAGGGGCATGCGCAATACCCAGGAAAATTACGACACGGCCGTCGCCCAGGACTTGGACCGCATTCAGCAGGGCAACACCAATGACGCCTGGGCGGTGGAAGACTACCGGGACGGACAAGTGGCGCGGAATCAGATTCAGGGAGTGGTGGAGGGTTCCAATACGGATTTGGCGCGGGAGTTCACCCGAATGATTGTTACGGAAAATGCTTACAGCGCCAATGCGGCCATGATTCGCGCCTGGGACGAGATGACGGGTTCAATCCTCAACATCCGGGTGTAGGGTGTCCGCCATGCGCATCGAATACAAACTGCTGCCGTCGGATAAACGCAAAAGTCCCCCTCCGGAAGGGACGGATTTGCCTTTCGGGATACTGCGCACCAACCACATGTTCATGATGGATTACTCGGACGGCGAATGGAGCAATCCGCGCATAGTGCCCTACGGCCCCATTACGCTTATGCCGGGGGCGATGTGTTTTCACTATGGGCAGTGTTTTTTTGAGGGCATCAAGGCCTTCAAGCACGCGGACGGAGAAATATACATCTTTCGTCCGGATCAGAACGCCGCACGTCAGAACCATTCCGCCGAGGTGCTGTGCATGCCGTCCATACCGGTGGAGGTTCAACTGGAGGCCATGCACCGGCTGGTTGACGTGGAGAGAAACTGGTGTCCCTCCGAACCGGAGTCTTCCCTCTACGTCCGTCCCTTCATGTTCGCCACGCAGGACGAGCTGGGCGTAAAACCCAGCAGGACGCTTTTATACTGTATCATTCTTTCGCCGAGCGGCGCATATTATAAAGGCGGCTTCAATCATGTGGTGCGGCTTTTGATCAGCAAAAAGTTTCACCGGGCGGTATCCGGCGGAACGGGAACGGCCAAGGCGGCCGGAAACTACGCCGCCTCCCTGAGGCCGCACAGCTATGCGCAGAGCATGGGCGTGGAACAGGTGCTTTATCTCAGTGCGGACAACACCAGCATTGAGGAGGTGGGCACCATGAATCACTACCATGTGCTCAGGGATGGAACCTTTGTCATCCCGGAATTCGGCGATTCCATCCTGCGTTCCATCACCTCCGTTTCGGTGCTGGAACTGGCGGCAGCCGGGAAGATCAAAGCCAGGCAGGAAGTCATCTATCTGGACAAGTTCATCGCGGATGTGAAATCCGGAGAGATTATCGAGGCCGGAGGCTTCGGCACGGCCTGCGTGGTCAGCCCGGTCGGCGGCTATATTTTTGAGGACGGCGCGGAACTGGTTGTGGGCAATGGAGAAATCGGCGAGCACTCCAGAAAGCTTTACGAGATGTATACGGCGATCCAGACGGGCAGGGCGCCGGCGCCGGAAGGCTGGCTGAGCAAGGTCGAGCGTTATTGAAACACAATCCTGTTCCCGGTTCAGGCGGCATGGCCGTCGCGCCGTCTTTCCGGGCGGCGTAGGAAGCCGCTCAAAGTTGATTTTGAGATGGCTTCTACAACAGCACCAGGGTGGCTAGACCGAGAAAAAGGAAAAATCCGGCCCCGTCGGTGATGGCGGTCAGGAAAATGCTTGAGGCTTGGGCGGGGTCTCTGCCCATTTCTTTGAGCAGGAGCGGAATTGAAGCTCCGGCGAAGGCCCCGAGCACCATGTCCGTAAGCAGGGCCGTGACCATGACCAGGGCCAGGTCCGCCCTCCCGGTTAAAAAGAATACCGCCGTCCACACCAGCAGGCCGAGGATAATCCCGTTGGCCAGTCCTATTTTACCTTCGCGCACGACGGCCCACCAGGCTTTGCGCCGGGAGAACTTCTCCATGGCCAGTTGGCGGATCATGACCGCCAGGGCCTGTTGCCCGGTATTGCCTGCCTGATTGGCCACCATGGGCATGAATACCGCGAGAATCGCCATCTGGGCGATGCTGCCGTCGAACAGATTGACCACCGCGGCCGCCAGGGCGGAATTCAGCATGTTGACCAAAAGCCAAGGCAGGCGCATCTTTACGGAATCGAACCAGGGGGTGTCCGTGGTTTCGCCCGGACCGGCCCCGACCATGCCCAGCATATCCTCGCTGGCCAGTTCCTGAATGATGTCGATGACATCGTCGTGGGATACGACGCCCAAAAGACGGCCTTCATGGTCAACCACCGGCAGAGCCATGAAATTGTAGTGTCCGATTACCCGCGCCACCTCCTCCTTGCCCGTGTCGAAGACGACGCTTATCAGCTCGTGGTTTTTGAGAGCGTCCTTCAGATGCGTGCGGGGTGGGCAGAGCATGAGGTCGCGAAGCGAAAGCACGCCGACAAGTACCTCGTTCCGGTCCACTATATATGCGTAGTAGGGGATTTCCTTGTCTTCGATCCCGGAGCGGACCTGGCGGATGGCCTCGTCCGCGCTCAGGTCCTGCGAGAGGATGATTATTTCCGTGTTCATGACGCCGCCCGCTGTTTCCGGGTCAAAGGCCATGAGGCTGCGGATTTCTTCGGCGTCTTCCAGGTGCAGCTTGCTTAAAAGCTCGTCGCTGTGGTCTTCGTCCAGTTCGTCCAGAACGTCGGCCGCATCGTCGGGCGACATTTCGCCCACTATGCCCGCGGCGGTGTCGGGGTCCAGGCTCTCAAGCAGCCCGACCCTGGTGTGCTCGTCGAGTTCGGCGACTGCTTCGGCGGCCTGATCCAGGGGCAGGGCCGTTACCAAATCCACTTGCTCTTTCAGGCTGAGAAGCTCAAGCCGTTCCGCCACGTCCGCAGGGTGATGCGAATCCTGCACGGACTGGCCGGAGAGGACGGTCAGGGGGTTGTCTTCCTGTCCAGATTTTTTCTCCTCTGCGGCCTGGTCTTCAGGCGAGAGAGGCGAAGCGGAAATTTTTTCGTCCATGCGCGGTCCGAAGGAAGCGGAACAGGGTTGACGCATCTAAAATTTTATATTGTTAATTAAGGATATTATGGTACACACCTTTGAGATTCGCGGCGGCGGCAAAGCCGCCTTACTCCTTACGAAGCCTGCGGCTTCGGGCAATGCTTGCGCATCGCCCCAGGGCTGACGCATCTTATTGCGTCAGCCCTGGGAAGCGGGAAAGCAAGGGTTGACGAAACAGGCTCCATAGAGCAGAATGAAATCTTATAACTTGGATACTATTATCATTCAAGGGGCGCGGGCACAATCCATGCCGCAAATTTCTTTTGACGATTTCTTTAAAGGCGAGGCTCTGGTTCATCTTGAGCGGGCGATCCGCGAGGCCTTGCTTGAGGACGGGCCGGATCTGACGAGCCGGGGGGTGTTTTCCCCGCAAGACACGCTTACGGCGAAGGTAAAGGCCAAGGAAGACACCCTGCTGGCCGGGCTGCCCCTGATCGACATGATCCTTGAGCAAACGGCCGCCTTTGAGCCGGGAGAACGGCGACTCGCAAGATACGCCGAAGAAGGTGAAACGGTGAGCGCGGGCGCCTGCGTGGCCGCCATCACGGGCGGCGCCCGCCTGCTGATGCGGGCGGAGCGCGTAATTCTGAATTTTATCTGCCGCTTGTCCGGCATAGCCAACCTCACCCGGAAATACGTCAGGGAGCTTGAGGGCAGCGGGGTGCGTTTGCTGGATACGCGCAAGACCGCTCCGGGTCTGCGTTATCCGGACAAATACGCCGTCCTGGTAGGAGGGGGGACGAATCACCGCAGAAATCTCGCGGAAATGCTTCTGCTCAAGGACAACCACATTCAGGCGCTGGGGAGCGTCACGGCGGCGGTAGACCGCCTGCGCGCCGCCTGTCCTTCGGGTCCGCCCATGGAAGTGGAGTGCCGGACCCGGGAAGAAGCGGCAGAAGCCGCGGCCTGCGGAGTTTCGCGCATAATGCTTGACAACATGACTCCGGATCTGATACATAATACCTTGGATTTAATACCAAAATCAATAGAAGTGGAAATAAGCGGCCAGGTCGGCCTGGAGAACATAAGAGCCCTGGCCGCCTTGGGCGGCAGACGCAAAGCCGACTTCATCTCGGTGGGCAGGATTACCCATTCGGCCCCTGTGGCGGATTTCAGCATGAGCATCGGCCGCTCCGGCTGATATGATCAGTGTGAGAGAGTCAAATGTTCCAGAGCGGTTCAACTTTGAAAAGTTGGGCTGCTCTGCAGGGATTTGCTTGCAAATCCTTGCCGCGAAAGGCTTGTAGACGGGCTTTGCTCGCCGTTAAGCGAGCGTTTCAAGCCTAAAATGCTCTAACTTGTATCTGCGGACGCGCTTGCATCGCGTTCCGTCATGCCGAATTATGTCAAATTCAGAACGTTACGACACGATAGAACGGTTGCGCGGGCGTTTCGGCGCCGATCTCAAGATTGTTGGGCACCATTATCAGGCCGACGAGGTGATCGCCCACTGTGATCTGCGCGGCGATTCCCTTGAATTGGCCCGCAGATGCTCGTTGATTGATTCCCGTTATATCGTATTTTGCGGCGTGTATTTCATGGCGGAGTCCGCCGCGCTTCTTGCCGGGCCGGACGTGCGGGTGTTTCTGCCCGAACCTTCCGCGGAATGCAGCATGGCCCTCATGTCTCCGCCCAAGCTTGTGCGCCGGGTCATGGATTTGCTCACCCGTGAAAGGCGCAAGGTCATTCCCGTGGCCTATGTGAATTCAACTTTGGGAGTTAAGGCGATTGTCGGCGCCATGGGAGGCGCCGTATGCACCTCGGCCAACGCCCGCATCGTGCTGGAATGGGCTCTGGACAAGGCGGACGCGGTGCTTTTTCTGCCCGACAAGAATTTGGGGCACAATATCGGCGATCTTCTGGGCATTCCGCCTGGGGAGCGGCATGAGGTGCGCTTGCGCAGGGAAGCGGAGGAGCTCGATCTTGAAGCGGCGGACAAGGCGCGGCTTTTGCTCTGGCCAGGGTTCTGCTCCATCCATACGCGTTTTAACACGCGCCAGATCCTCCGCGTGCGCGCCGAACATCCCGGCGTAAAAGTCGTCGTGCATCCGGAATGCGTTCCGGAGGTGGTGAAAGCGGCTGATGCTGCCGGCTCCACCTCCTTCATCATCCGTTATGCGGAGGAGGCGCCCGCGGGATCGACCTTGGCCATAGGCACGGAGATCAATCTCGTGGAACGTCTGGCAGCCGAGCACGCCGGACGTCTCAATATCCTGCCGCTGGTAGAAAGCGCCTGCACGCACATGGCTCAGACCACGGAAGAAACCCTTTGCGCCGCCCTTGAATCCCTGGACGAAACCGACCGGACCGGAGGAGTTTCACCTTATCAGGTCAGTATAGGTATGGAAGAAAAAGTGTCCGCAACGGACGCCCTGGAGCGGATGCTGGACATTTGCCGCTGAAATTTTGCGGAGTTACCCATGGCAGCACAGCGAAAGCGCAATGCCGTCCTCGTGATCGGGGCGGGATTGGCGGGTTGCATCACGGCTTTGCGTATTGCCGGGCAGGGCATAGACGTCAAATTGCTGGCCCCGGCCGTGGAGCGCGGCTCCAATTCCGCACTGGCCCAAGGCGGAATCATCTACCGCGCTTATGACAAAGATGACGCAAGGCGGCTTGAAGAGGACATAATGACCGCCGGGCACCACATCAACCACGCGCTGGCGGTGAAATTCCTGGCCGAGGAAGGGCCGCGCGCGGTGGATGAGATACTGATCGACCGTCTGGGGGTCCCCTTTGACCGCAAGGACAAAGAGCATTGGGACCTGACGCGCGAGGCCGGGCATTCCTCTTACCGCATCCTGCACTGCGCTGACCACACGGGAAGCTCCATAATGGAATGCCTTTACGCCGCCGTGCGCGCCAATCCCTGCATCACTCTCTGCGAGGGCTGCGTGGCCGTAGACCTTCTGACCTCGCACCACCACAGCCGGGGCATGACCTACCGCTATCAGCTTGAGGACCAGTGCTGCGGGGCCTATGTCCTGAACGAGGCCACGGGCGAGGTGGAAACCATGCTGGCGGACGTCACGGTGCTGGCGACCGGGGGGGCGGGGCAGGTCTATCTGCATTCCTCCAACTCCAGAAGCGCCGTAGGGGCTGGGATCAGCATGGCCGGGAGGGCCTTTGCCCGCCTTATGAACATTGAATTCGTGCAGTTCCACCCCACCACGCTTTTTTACGTTGAAATGCAAAGGTTTTTAATCACCGAGGCCCTACGCGGCGAAGGCGCGCGTCTGTTTGCCGCCGGCGGTGATTATTTCATGGAGAGATACGACGGCAGGGGCGATTTGGCTCCGCGCGACATAGTTTCGCGCGCCATAGTCGACGTGTTGCTGACCAGCGGGGAACCCTGCGTTTTTCTTGATCTTGGCGGGGTGAAACAGGATCTTGAGGCGCGTTTTCCCACGATCCTGCAAAGCTGCCTGGAACGCGGGATCGACATCCGTTCCGAGCCGATCCCGGTCGTGCCGGCCGCCCATTATTTTTGCGGCGGCGTGCTCGTGGATCTCAGGGGGCGCACAAGCCTGAAACGCCTTTACTGCGTCGGTGAATGCGCCTGCACCGGCGTGCACGGCGCGAACCGCCTGGCCAGTACCTCGCTGCTTGAAGCCCTGCTCTGGGGCAAGGCCGCTGGCGACGACATAAGCGACGAGATAAAAGGCGGGCTTGATCCCTGCCTGCGCCTGTACGAGGAGATTGAGGACTGGAAGGCGCTGGGCGACGAGCGCAATGACGATCCGGCTCTGATCGCCCAGGACTGGGCCACCATCCGCAATACCATGTGGAACTATGTGGGCATCACCAGAACCGGGGCGCGCCTGGCCAGGGCCTTTGACGAACTTCGCGACCTCTCCCGCCACATCCACGAATTCTATCGCAGCGCGACCCTGTCCCGTCCGGTGGTGGAACTTTTCCACGGCTGCCAGACCGCTTACCTGATTACCCAGGCCGCGTTGCGCAACAACAATGACATAGGCTGCCACCACAGGATTTAGAGCGGTTCGACATTGGAGATGTATAAACCGCTCTGCGGGGTTTGCCTGCAACTCCTTGCCGCCAGATTGCCGTGAGGCGAACTTGCTTCGCCGTTAAGCGACAATCTCAAGCGTAACAGGCTTGTGATTGTCCGTGCGCTCGCCCCTGGCGGTCTAGAGCAGTTTAACTTTGAGATTATACACGGTTTATCTTCAGGCCGCGCCCGCTCCGGCGCTTAACCGCGCAAATAAATTGCGCTTGCGCCTTCGCGGCGGGCGTCCGCTCGCGCGACCGCCAGAGCAATTTCAAAGTGAAATTGCTCTGGCTTGATCAGGCCGTGAGTGGCCGCCAATCTGTTTGGAACCGGTTGACAGAACCCTGTCTTTTTGATAAATACTTTTGTGTTCATCAGAGTGCATTCTGGTGGTTGCAAACTGTTTTTCTTCAACCTACGGGAGATGCTATGAAAACTGTGCTCGTTCTTGGCGCCGGGGCCATGGGGTCCGGTATTGCTCAGGTCGTCGCCCAAAAAGGCAACAACGTCTTTTTGCGTGACATCAGCCAGGAGTTCGTATCCAGGGGAATCGGCAACATCAGTAAAAGTTTTGCGAAAATGGTTGAAAAGGGGAAGATGGAGGCTGCGGAAAGCAAGGCCGTTCTCGGACGGATTACGGGGATCGTCGACCTTGCGCCGGCAAAAGACGTGGACATCGTGATCGAAGCCGCCATTGAAAATATGTCTCTCAAAAAAGAAATCTACAAGGAACTGGACGCCACGCTTAAAGCCGACGCCATTCTCGCAACCAACACTTCGAGCTTGAGCATCACCGAGATAGCGGCATCGACCAAACGCCCGGACAAGGTGATCGGGATGCACTTTTTCAATCCCGCGCCGGTCATGGCCCTGATCGAGGTCATCCGGGGCATAGCGACTTCCGACGCCACTTACCAGACCGTCATGGAATTTTCCAAATCCCTCGGCAAAACCCCGGTCACAGTGGACGAAGCTCCCGGCTTCGTCGTCAACCGCATTCTTATCCCCCTGATTAACGAAGGGATCTGTGTACTTTCCGAAGGCACGGCCAGCGCCGAAGATATCGACACGGCCATGCGTCTGGGCGCAAACCACCCCATGGGACCGCTGGCGCTTGGCGATTTGGTCGGACTCGACGTGACCCTGGCCATTATGGAAGTTCTCTACAACGAAACCGGAGATTCCAAGTACCGTCCGGCGCCGCTCCTGCGCAAAATGGTGCGGTCCGGCAAGCTGGGACGCAAGACCGGAGAAGGTTTCTTCAAATACTAGAGCATTTTGTCATTGAAAGTATCTTTCCGATAAAATGCTCTGACGGTGTGAAGCGAAGCGTAACACCGTCCGCGAGATTGGCGCAGGCGGGCTACGCCCGCCGTCAAGCGACAATCTCAAGCGCAAAATGCTATAGGAACTTGTCGGACTGAAGGGGTGGCAAACAGATAACATCTTGACATTACGCGATAAACGAAGACGCCCCTTTATGTGCCAAACTTTGTTATTTCAAATAGTTATGTAGCTCTATGAGCTATTGTCCGACAGACTCCCGGAGCTGTTTAACGCTAAAAATGCATAAACCGTTCTGCGGGGTTTGCCTGCAAATCCTTGCCGCGAGATTGTCGCAAAGCGGACTTGCTTCGCCGTCAAGCGGCAATATCAAGCGTAAAATGCCCCAGAGCAATTTCACTTTGAAATTGCTCTGGCGACCGCACGAGCGGACGCCCGCCGCGAAGGCGCAAGCGCAATTTATTTGCGCGGTTAAGCGCCGGAGCAGGCGCGGCCTGAAGATAAACCGTTTATAATATCAAGGTTAAGATGCCTAGTGAATTGTTTGCATAAAATTTAACAAGAGAGAGGACTATGAGAGACGTCATTATCGCGTCGGCTGTGCGCACGCCTATTGGAAATTTCGGCGGAGGCCTTTCCACCCTGAGCGCCGGTGAACTTGGCGGCCTTGTCATCGTCGAGGCCGTAAAACGCGCGGGAGTTTCCGCGGATATGATTGACGAAGTGATCATGGGCAACGTGCTGCAGGCGGCCCAAGGTCAGAATCCGGCCCGGCAGATGGCGGTCAAGGCCGGTTTGCCCGTGGAGATTCCTTCATGGACTATGAACAAGGTTTGCGGCTCCGGGCTTAAAACCGTCGCCATGGCCGCCCAGGCCATCCGGGCGGAGGAGGCGCAGTGCATCGTGGCCGGCGGTTCGGAGAACATGTCCCTCGCCCCCTACGCCCTCCCCAAGGCCCGCTGGGGCGCGCGCATGGGCGATGCGACTCTTGTGGACTGCATGGTTTTCGACGGTCTGACCGACATCTTCAATCTTTATCACATGGGTATCACGGCCGAGAACGTGGCGGAAAAATACAATGTCACGCGGGCGGACCAGGACGCTTTTTCCTTGCAATCCCAGCAAAAAGCGATCAAGGCCATTGACGCGGGAGTGTTCAAGAAAGAGATTTTGCCGGTGACGCTCAAGGGCAAGAAGGGAGATACGGTTGTGGACACGGATGAGTTCCCGCGCCGGGATGCTTCCGCCGAGGGTCTCGCCAAGCTCAAACCCGCTTTCAAAAAAGACGGCACTGTCACTGCCGGCAACGCTTCCGGGATCAATGACGGGGCCGCGGCCTTTGTCGTCATGGACGCCAAGCTGGCCCAATCCAAAAACATCAAACCTCTGGCGCGCATCGTAGCCGCCGGTTCGGCCGGCGTCGATCCGGCTTACATGGGTATCGGGCCTGTGAATGCCACCCGTAATGCCCTGAAAAAGGCCGGATGGAAAGTCGAGGACCTGGATTTGATTGAGGCCAACGAGGCCTTTGCCGCCCAGAGTATCGCCGTTGTGCGCACCTTGGGGCTGGATCCGGCCAAGGTCAATGTCAGCGGCGGCGCGGTTGCCTTGGGGCATCCCATAGGGGCAAGCGGCGCGCGCGTTCTGGTTACCCTGCTCTACGGCATGGAAGCGCGCAATGCGAAACGCGGTCTGGCCACGTTGTGCATAGGCGGCGGACAGGGCATCGCCTTGCTGGTGGAAAGGGATTAGAGCATTTTGTCATTGAAAGTATCTTTCCGATAATGCTCCGAGGTGTGAAGCGAAGCGTAACACCGTCCGCGAGATTGGCGTAAGGCGGGCTACACCCGCCGTCAAACGACAATCTCAAG
>JAITRF010000088.1 GCA_031288535.1 Desulfovibrio sp.
CGGAAAAAACCCATGATATGGGGCCGCACTGTTTCCAGCCAGACCCTGTAGGCCGCCGGGAGCAGGTGCACTCCGTCCTCGTCGAATTGCCGGGCCAGTCCGCCTTCCTCGTCGGACAAGGGGGCATAGAGGTCTATGTAGGGCAGTCCGTTCTCCCGCGCCTCTTTTTCCAACATGCCGTTCAAAACCCGGATGGAGGCGTTGAAGCCCCCCGAAGCGTCAAACTGCAAGGAAACCGGGATCAGGGAACAGACGTGGAGTTTGAGATCCGGCAGGGAACTGATCAGACGCCGCTGAATTTCTCTGTGCCGGCTGAACAGCGGGAGCAGTTCCTCCTCGTCCGGCGGCGTGTAGAAAGAAAGCAGGTCATTTATGCCGATCTGCAAAAAGAGCAGATCGGGGCGGGCGGCGACGATCCGGCCGAGGCGGGCGAGCACGCCGCCGGTCGTATCTCCGTCCATGCCCCGGTTGCGTACCTGCAAAACCGGCAGGCCGCTGAAAGCGCCTTCCCAGTCGAAACGCCAGGTGAGGCTGTCGCCCAGAAAAATCACCAGCATATCCGCTCCTTTCCGCCTGTGGATAACACTTTTACTCCCCGCCGCCAAGCGTAAATGCTCTATGGAAGGGCTGATTATGGGGCTCCGCCCCAAACCCCGCCGGGGGAGCGCCAGCCGTAGGCGAGGCTCCGAGCCGTACGGATGACGACAGCAGCCTTTTGCTTTCCGTCCCCTATCGACTGAAAGGCATGAAGATGGATTCTTCGCCTACGGCTCAGAATGACTCTTTGCTACGCCAACCTGGAGTATTCTATACTTGCAATGCTCGATTGACTGCGGACAAAGTCCGCCTGCAAGCATTGATAATGATTTCCCCCGGACTTCCTCGATAGTAACTCATTGAAGCATCTATCGGGAATACAGAGGACAAAGCCGTCTCAAAAATAAATCAACGCTACCTGGAGCATTTTGTCATTGAAAGTATATTTCCGGTAAAATGCTCTGACGGTGTAAAGCGAAGCGTAACACCGTCTGCGAGATTGGCGCAGGCGGGTTACACCCGCCGTAAAGCGACAAGCTCAAGCGCAAAATGCTATAGGACTCTGTCGGAGCGAGACATTGATGTTGAGATAACATATTGATATTTTTGAGTGCCATAAATACGATAAATTATATACTTTAATAAATTTCAATATGTTATATTCAAATTCCGACAGGTTCCCGGTATGAAACCGTCAAAAGCAAACGGGCGTCAAACCGTCCCCAGAGCCCATACCGCCCCGTTCGCCACGCCGGGGAAAATCCTGGTCCCATAGCTGATCACCGTGCGGTTCACCGACATCTCCGGCCAGGGGCCGAAACTCGCCCCCATGGCCCTGAGCAGGGAAAGGGCCGTGGGCGTGACCGTCTCGCCGCTTCCGGAAAAACCGCATACCCGCACCCCTTCAAGGAGGCGCAGAACGGCGGGCGCGGGCGCGGGCAAAAGTCCGTGGGCGCAGTTTATCGTCCCGTCCGCCAGGGGCAGGGGGCTGCACACGAAAACGTCCGGATCGAGCAGGGCGAAAAGACGGCAGCACAGGCAGACGTCAAGAATGCTGTCCAAAGCCCCCACCTCGTGAAAAGTCACATGCGCGGCTTCCATCCCGTGCACCGCCGCCTCGGCCTCGGCCAGCAGGGTAAAGGCCCTGAGGGCGAGCTTCCCGGCCGCCTCCGGCATGGCAAACCCATCGATAAGCGCCGCTATGTCCGCAAAAGAGCGGTGCGCGTGTCCCGCGTCAACGGCGCGGCCTTCCCCGTCTGCCCTCGCGTGGCCCGGATGATCCAGCTTTTCGTCAGATCCGTGCGCGTGATCCGGATGATCCCGCTTTTCGCCAGACTCGCGCGCGTGGCCATCGGCATGGGCGCCCTCTCCGCCGAAGTCTATGCGGCAGCCCACGCCCTCCACCCCGTTTACCGAACGCCGCTCAAGACGCAGGCAGCCGTTCAGGGCCGGAAGTTTAAGCTCCGCCGTCAGGGCCTCAAGCCCCTCCTCCATTCCGGCCAGAAAGGCCAGGCCGCCGAGCATCATGTCCCCGGACAGACCGGAAACGGCGCGCACCGTGAGCACGCTTTTCTTTCTCCTGGCCACCGCCGACTCCTTATTATCCGGCTTCCGATATGTCCCCCTCTCTGTGCAAATAACGGAAACTTGCGGGAGAAAGGGAGATCAGGCCGAGATGAGGTTGATTACCCTGGCCGCGGCGCAGGCCGCGCCGTAGCCGTTGTCTATATTCAGAACGGAAATGCCCGGCGCGCAGCTCACCAGCATGCCGGCAAGCGCCGTTTCCCCCGCCCTGGCCATGCCGTAGCCCACCGAGGTGGGCACGGCGAAAACGGGCTTGCCGCTCAGGCCCCCTACCACCGAAGCCAGGGCGGCGTCCAGACCGGCCACGACGATGAGCACGTCAAAAGAATTCAGCTCGTCAAGGTTGGAAGTCAGCCGCCAGAGCCCTGCCACCCCGTTGTCTTCATGGACTTCGCGGCTTATGCCCAGATAGTCCAGGGTGTTCGCGGCCTCCCAGGTCGTGCGCCCGTCCGCCGTGCCCGCGGAGATGACCGCCACCCTGCCCTTTTCCTTCTTCGGCAGCACACCTGAATAGGCAGTGCGCGCAAGCTCGTGGTAAACGTAGCGTTTCCGTAGCGTTTCCGGCAAGTGTCGGAACACTTCCGGGGCGAGGCGGGTGAAAAGCAAAGGCTTTTCCGGGTCAAGCCCGGGTCCTTCCAACAGATCCCGCACGGCCCGCAAACTCTTGTGCTCGCAGAACACGGCCTCGGGCAGGCCGATGCGGGCGCTGCGGGCGTGATCGAGCAAAATTCCATGCATGGCGCGTTCCGGCACGGTTGACCTCGCTTCAGAGGGTTTCGGGGATCTATGGCATCTCGCGCTTGAGATCGCCGCCCGACGGCGAACTTCGCCCGCCGTTAAGCAGGCGGTTCAAGCGCAAAACGCACTGGTGAAAGTGTGCGGTCAAATAAATCCTATCAGTTTGTTTTTACAAACACAACGGGGTTTTCCCGCCGCAGGGCTGACGCATCTTGTTGCATCCGCCCTGCGGCGATGCGTAGGCATCGCCCGAAGCCGCAGGCTTCGTAATTCGAATTTCAAATCAAAACTGCATCCATGCAGTTTTGATTTGGCGGCTGCGGCGCAAGCGCTGTTTCGCCTTGCCGCTCGAAATGCTTCGCATTTCGGCGTGACATCCTGTCA
>JAITRF010000073.1 GCA_031288535.1 Desulfovibrio sp.
GGCCGCGCGAGCGGACGCCCGCCGCGCAGGCGCAAGCGCAATTTATTTGCGCGGTTAAGCGCCGGAGCGGGCGCGGCCTGAAAATAAACCGTATATAATCTCAAAGTTAAAACGCTCTAAAGCGGTTTGACATTGAAAATGTTATAAACCGCTCTTGCGGGAATTTGCCTGCAAATCCCCGCCGCGAGACTGTCGCCGGAGCAGTTTAACTTTGAAAAATCGGACTGCTCTGCATTGATTTGTTCACAAACCCTTGCCGCGAAATGCTTGCAGGCGGGCTTTGCCCGCCGTCAAGCAAGCATCCGTAAAACGCTCCAAGCGATAAAATCGGCGGCGCAACGTGCCGATACGCTGTACCGTACGCATTTAAGCGGTACAGTTTAAATGGTACAGCGTACTATTTAGTCTTGATCACGAATTTCATGCGCAATTCATAAAGCAGTCCGTCAAGCAGGCGTTTTTCCTCTTCATCCAGGCCGTTTTGGGTTTTTGCCTTGAGCATGGACAAGGTATCGATGCTGTGCCGCGCGAGTTCGATATCCTCGCGGGTTTCGCCGTTTGCCGGGTCCGGGACCTCGCCGAGCTGCACCATGGCGGCCGAGGCCAGGGACAGCACAAAGGTGGAAAAGGTGGGCACAGGCATGCGCCCTTGCGGGTTGTCGCTCATAAGACGCTCCGGGGCTGAATTTTCATGGTCTCCGGCACTCCCTCGTCCAAAGCCCGCCAGTAAGCGTCCAGGGCCTGCTCAAGATAGTTGCGGCAACCCAGATAGCCTCCGCAGGCCTCAAAGGAACGCACAAAAGCGTGCAATCCCGCGGCGAGGTCCGCATAATCCACATATCCCATGTGGCCGATACGCACAATACGCGACTTGAAAGTCCCTCCCTGTCCGGCGGCCATGACGACCCCGCACCGCTCCGCCGCCACCGCCAAAAGGCGGGCGGCGTCCATCCCGTCCGGCAAAAGCACGGAGGTCAGCCCCCAGGCAAAGGCATCCCTGGCAAAAAGCTCAAGTCCGAGGGCCGATATGCCGGTTCTGGCCATTTGCGCAAGCGCCCACTGCTTGCGATAGATATTGTCAAGGCCGAAAGAAAGCAGAAGGCGCAAAGATTCGCGCAAACCCAGGATCAGGCTTACGGGAGAAGTGAAATTGGTCTGAGCGTTTCCGCTTGCCTCCCGTTCTTTCAGCAGGTTGAAATAATAGTTTCCCGGAGGGACGCGCTCCGCTTTCTCCCAGGCGCGTTCGGACAGGGCTATGAAGGAAAGTCCGGGGGGCAGCATCAGACCCTTTTGCGAACCGGTAAGCAGGCAGTCGATGCCCCAGGCGTCCATGGGGCAGGGCACGACGGACACCGCCGAGATGCCGTCGACAACTGAAAGGACGTTGCGGCGGCGCGTGAGCGCGGCCAGTTCCCGCACCGGATGCAGAGCGCCGGTGGAGGTTTCCGAATGCTGCGTCAGCACGCCCCTGATTTCCGCATCCTTGTCCAGGGCGGTCTCCACGTCTTCCACGGACACGGCCTCGCCCCATTTTACCCGGATCGGAAGGGGGACGATTTTATGCGTCCGGCAAATCTGCGTCCAGCGTTCGCCGAACACACCCCCCTCCACCACCAGCACTTTCTCGCCCGGCGCGAAAAGCGCGCAGACTGCGGCGACCATGGCCCCGGTTCCGGAGGCGCCAAGCGGCAGCACCGGCATGGAGGTTCCGAAGAGCTCGCCCAATCCCGCGCGCACTTCCGTCATAACTTCCCGGAAGGCGGCCTTGCGGTGGTGAATCATGTCCGCGGCCATGGCCAGACGCACCTCTTCCGGCATGGGCGTGGGTCCGGGGGTGAGAAGACGTTGCCTGTTCAGCATGGCCGTTCACTTGTTCCAGGGGTCGGGTCCGTCGCAGTCATCGGCCGGTCCGTCAATATCCGGAGGCAAATCCTGATGGTCCGCTTTTTCCTGGCCCCGCCCCGGATAAATGACGACCCGGCGCTGCAAACCGTCTCCCTTGCTGCGCGTGAGCACCTCCGCATCGTTTTCCAGGGCCAGATGCACGATGCGGCGCTGGTAGGCGTTCAAAGGCCGGGTTGAAGCGGGACGCCCTCCGGATTTGACGCGTTCGGCCAAAGACAGGGCCAGTTCCCGAAGCTTGTCGTCGCGCCGTTCCAGATAGCGATCGGCGTCGATATGCAGACGCACAAAACCACCGACCGCGCGGCTGACTATGCGGCCCGCCAGGTATTGCAAGGCGGTCATGGTCTGGCCTTCCCGCCCGACCAGGAGTCCCGCGTCATCTCCGCATTCGAGGCAGACGCGCACTCTGCGGTCCGAAATCTCCACGCGGCAGTCCAACTGTCCGACGATCGGCTCCGCAAGCCGCATGACCACGGATTTCACCAGCTCCGCGAGTTTTTTGTCATCCGCCCCGGCGAGGTCAAATTCGGTCATCTCTTCGGCCGTGCCCGCCTCAAGCGGGGTGCGCCCGGACTCTTCTCCTGCGCCGGGGCGCGGCCGTTGGCCCTGCTCACGGGTTTCCCCGCGCGCGGGCGCTTCGGCGGGCAATGCTCCGTCGGTCCCGGCGCTTTTCTCGGCCCGGCGTTTTCCCTTGGGCGATGCGTTTCCCGGCCCGGAGTCCTCCGCTTTCGCCACAGGGGCCGGCGTGGGTTTTTCCTTTGCCGGCGCGGGCGCTTTCCTGCCGTCTTCAAGCAGGGCGCTCACCGTTTCCTGAAGCAGCAGGGTGCGGGCGGCGCGAATTTCCGCCTTTTTGGCGCCCACGAGGCCGAAAATGCCGGTTTTGGCGTCATTGATTATTTCTATTTCCAACTTTTCCCTGGGCACGCCGTAATACCGGCAGGCTTCCAAAATGGCGTCGTCAAGCGTTTTTCCCTGAAATTCCTTATAGTTGTTCATTTGATCCTCGGGAAGATTTTGGCTGAACGGTTCAGGGTATTCCTCCGGATATCTTCCGCGACCGGGCCGGAAAAAACCGCGCCTCGGTCCGTTTCCAGGAGCAGCCTGCGGAAATTGCCGCCCGGAAAGGGAATCAGGCCCGGCGCAGTTGCCACCACTGCTGAGCTATGGAAATCAGATTGTTCACCAGCCAGTACACCACCAGACCGGACGGAAAACTGAGGAACAGCACGGTGAATACCAGAGGCATCAACATCATTATTTTGGCCTGGGTGGGGTCACCGGAGGCCGGGGTCATTCTTTGCTGCAAAAACATGCTCGCGCCCATGACCAGCGGCGTAATCAGATAGGGATCGGCGGAGGCGAGGTCCGCAAGCCAGGGCAAATCGGTAAAAGGCAAGGTAGCAATAAACGGCGCGTGCCGCAACTCTATCGCATTGAGCAGGGCCTGGTAAAGGCCAAAAAATACGGGTATTTGCACGACAATAGGCAGACAGCCGCCGGCCGGGTTGACCTTGTAGGTTTTATAGAGCTGCATGACCTCGCGGTTCATGGCATCTTTGTCGTCTTTGTGTTTTTCCCGTATTTTCGTCATCATGGGCTGAAGCTGCTTGAGCTTGTTCATGGAGCGGTAGCTTTTCTGCGACAAGGGCCAGAAAAGCGCCTTGATCACGATGGTCAGAAGGATGATCGCCAGCCCGTAGTTGCCGGTGTACCCGTAGAAAAAGCCCAGCAGCCGCAGCATAGGCCGCGCGATTACGGAGAAAAAGCCGTAGTCAAGGGCCTTGGACAGGTTGTTCGGGGTATTCTGAAGCTGTCCGGTTTCCTTGGGGCCGATGAAATACACGCTGTTCAACTCGGTGCGGACGCCTTCCGCAAGCTCCACGCCCGTCCTGCCCACCAGCACGTGATACACCCCGCCGAGCATGCGTCCCTTGGCCCCTGCCGCGGCGTCGTCCATGCTCACCGCGCCCATGAAATAGTTGTTCATCACGCCCATCCAGGAAACATTGCCCTGAATGAGAACGCCTTTGCCCAGATCCGCCGCCGATGTCTCCTCACGAAAATTGCCGTTTTCATACCAGGCCACGCGGGTCGGGTTATACTGGCTCTCTTCCGGCTGAGGCACAGGGCCGCCCAGCACCGCGTGGCGCAGGGCGGCGAAAATCGACGCCTTGCGGTCCGTGTCCAGCGCGGCCGCGCCAAAGGTAAAGGCCACGTTCACGGCCCTTTGCCGGGCCGAGGAGAGAAACAGCCGCTCACCGATGGCATAGCTTTTCCCGGAAAAGGTCAGCTCCCGGGTTATGCCGATCCCGTCGACCTCAGCGTTAAAGCGCAGAACGCCTTCATCCGCTTCCCCAAGGATCAGGTCTCCGCCTTCAAAGTTCCATTTCAGCCCGGACCAGGTGGCGAGCCCGTCCAGGATAAGGCCCAGAGGCGCCTCTCCGGCGGCCTGTTCGTTCACCAGGTCCACCAGGGGGGAATCCGCGGCGATGCTCGTGCGGTATCCCGTCAGGGAGAAGCTGCGCAACACCCCCCCACCGCTGTGGAAAAGCGCTTTGTAGAGCGGAGTCTGCACCCGGATGAAGCGGCCTTCGTTTTCAGCGCCGGGCTTCACCGTGGGCGCCGCCAGGGCGGAAGACAGCGCGGTCCCCCGGCCGGGGTCCGGAGGCAGGCCGTCGGCCGGGGATTTTTCCGTCAGAGGGCCGGTGGCGTTGCCTGCGGGCGGCGCCTTCTCCACCCAGCCCATTTCCTGGGAGAGGTAGCCCCAGCCGAGAAAGATTGCGATGGTAAGAGCGAAGGCCAAAGCCAGACGTTTGCTGTCCATAATTATTTCTGCATCAGTTGCTGTGGTTTGGCGGCACAGGGTCATAGCCGCCTCTGGTCAAAGGGCTGCAACGCAAAATCCGCCATGCGGCCAGCATCCCCCCCCTGACCGGTCCGTGACGCAAAACCGCTTCCTCGGCGTACTCCGAGCAGGAAGGATAAAAGCGGCAGCAGGGCGGCAGAAGAGGCGAGACGAAAAACCTGTAGAGCCGGATGGGAAAAAGAACGGCCGCGCCTGCCGCGCGGGCGGCCATGCCGATGAATTTGGCACTGTCCATAATTATCCCGGGGCCGAAGCGCGAAGGCCGAGCAGAGGGAGAAGCTCGTCGCGCACCGCGCGAAGCGCAAGCGCGCGCGGCACAAGGCCGCGCTTCGGAACCACGACGTAATCGCGTCCCGGACGGATGTCGGACTGCTCCAAGCGAAAAAATTCCCGTATCAGTCTGCGCGTCCTGTTGCGCCAAACGGCGGAGCCGCTTTTTTTGGTAACGGCCATACCCAGACGCCACGGCAGTTCCTGGTTTTCCCTGCGCAGTACGAAAACGACGAAAGAACGGGAAAACAGGCGTCTGCCCGAAGCATAGCAACGCAAAAATTCTTTCCGCTCGGTCAGGCGGCGTTCCGGAGCGAACTTCAAACCGTTAATTTCTTACGCCCCTTGGCGCGCCTGCGCCTCAAGATATCCCGGCCCGCGGCCGTGCTCATGCGCGCGCGAAATCCGTGCGTCCGCTTGCGCTTGATGCGGCTCGGCTGATATGTTCTCTTCATGGTCCGTCTCCTTCATAAATTCCGGCATCACGGCAAAATATAAGCTGATCCTTTTATCTTTTTCACAAACGCCAGTCAAGTTTTTTCCCGGAGCCTGCCGCGAGCGGGAAAAAGCGGGCTGGACGCGAACTCAACTTTAGAGTATATGTATGCATACAGTAAGGAGTGTTTGGTGTATAGCCCTGACCAGTTCATCGTTTATCCCGCCCAGGGCGTGGGCGTGATCGAGGGTCTTGAACGGCGCGAAATATGCGGACAGGAGACGGATTTTTATATCATCCGCATTTTCGCCAACAATATCCGCATGATGGTCCCGGTAAAAAACGCCGCCTCCTTGGGTCTGCGCAAGCCGTGCAGCCAGGAGGAGGCGGCCGAGGTCCTGGCCGCGCTTCAGGATCGCAGCACCTTCGTCGGCTATTCCGGACAGAACTGGAACCGGCGCTACCGCGAATATTCGGAGCGCATCAAAAGCCGCTCCCTTCTGGACGTGTGTTTCGTGCTGAAGGAGCTGATCCTGATCAGCGCGGGAAAGGAACTCTCCTTCGGCGAACGCAGGCTGCTGGAACAGGCCATGGGCATAGTCACCTCGGAACTGTCCTTCGTCCTGAACAAAAAAAGCGACGAAATGAAAATTTTTATAGAAAATTTTTTCGCGGATATCCTTTTTAAGGAAAAAAAACCCGTCGGCCCTCTTGCCAGGGATTGAAACTTGCGCTAGATTTCCCTCGTTCACAGCAGCGGAAAATCTTTTACGGTCTTTTCGCCGATCCGCCCCAGACTTGCCGCCGGCGCGCAAAACGCGCAGGCTTGAATTTCCCCGACAGTTCGTCCGTTTTTGCAGATTATGCCGAACTCCAGCATTTCCCTGAGTCCGCGTCCGGGCCGTTGCCGGGCTGCGCGGTCGCCGATTTTTGTGGAAAAACCGGAACGCGGCGGGCAAGGAAGGCCGTGCGGCCGGGTCACGGAAAAACACCGGCCATACCCCCACCACTATATCTTTTTCTTCTGAGGAACGCATGAATTTATCAGAACTTAAGGTCAAGTCCATGCCGGATCTTATGACCCTGGCGGAAACCTTCAATGTGGAAAACGCCAGTTCCATGCGCAAGCAGGAACTTATCTTCTCCCTCCTGCAGAACTGTTCATCGCAAAACGGCGCCATATACGGCGACGGGGTGCTGGAGATTCTTCCGGACGGCTTCGGCTTTCTGCGTTCCCCCCTGTGCAGCTATATGCCCGGGCCGGACGACATCTACGTTTCTCCCTCGCAGATACGACGTTTCGGCTTGAGAAAAGGAGATATCGTATCCGGGCAGATCCGTCCTCCCAAGGAAGGCGAACGCTATTTCGCCCTGCTCAAGGTCAACGAGATCGGCATGGAACCGCCGGGCAACGCCAAAAACCTGGTTCTTTTCGACAACCTGACCCCGCTTTTCCCGGACCGCAGGCTGCGTATGGAAAACGGGGAAACGGCCTATTCCGGCCGGGTCATAGACCTGATGTCGCCGGTGGGCTGCGGACAGCGCGGCATCATCGTCGCCCCGCCCCGC
Source organism: Desulfovibrio sp. (assembly GCA_031288535.1). Lineage (GTDB taxonomy): Bacteria > Desulfobacterota > Desulfovibrionia > Desulfovibrionales > Desulfovibrionaceae > Frigididesulfovibrio. The sequence goes on from JAITRF010000073.1 coordinate 7,047, forward strand.
ACCGGCAAAACCATCCTCCTGCAGTCGCTCGCCAACGCCATCAACGCCAACAATCCGGAAATCTACCTGATTGTGCTGCTCATAGACGAACGCCCGGAAGAAGTGACGGACATGGAGCGCACGGTCAAAAATGCCGAAGTCATATCCTCCACCTTTGACGAACCGCCCCAGCGCCATGTGCAGGTCTGTGAAATGGTTCTGGAAAAAGCCAAACGCCTTGTGGAACGCAAGCTCGACGTGGTGATACTCCTGGATTCCCTTACCCGCCTGGGCCGCGCCTACAACGCCGTCACGCCTTCCTCCGGCCGCGTCCTGACCGGCGGCCTCGACGCCAACGCCCTGCAACGCCCGAAACGCTTTTTCGGCGCGGCTCGCAACATAGAGGAAGGCGGCAGCCTGACCATAATCGCCACCGCGCTCATCGACACCGGTTCGCGCATGGATGAGGTGATTTTTGAAGAATTCAAGGGAACCGGCAACATGGAGGTATACCTTGACCGGCACCTGGCGGAAAAACGCGTGTTCCCGGCCATGGACATCAACCGTAGCGGCACGCGCAAAGAAGAACTGCTCCTCTCGGAGGAGGTGCTGAACCGCGTCTGGATCCTGCGCAAGATTCTCGCGCCCATGTCGCCCATCGACAGCATGGAATTTCTTCTGGACAAGATGCGGGGCACAAAAAGCAACGCGGAATTCCTGAACGTCATGAACAAATAGAGCATTTTCGCTTGAATTGCCTGCTTGGCGGCGGATGAAGCCCGCCTGCGGGCATCTCGCGGCAAGGAACGGGGCGTGTCCGAAAAAAACGAAAAACTTTCCGCCTATATCGCTTTTTTACGGGAGAGGCACGAAGAGATCCGCGCGCTTGAGGAAAAAGCCATGGCGACGCTGGATGAAGACGCGGAAACTTACCGCCGGCTTATGGCCGAGCGGGCGGAACGCATCGCCGCCCTGGCCGACGCGGCAAGCGATTTGCGTAGCGAATTGCCGGAAACCGCCCGCCTGCACGCGGAGGCGGCCCTGCGCCGCTTTTCCGCAAACGCGCGCGAAGCCCTGCGCCTCAAGTCCGTCTTTTATATGTCCTGCCTGCTTTACCCGGACACGCACAAACCCGGAGAAGCGGACAACATGCAAAAGCTGATTGCGGATCTGGCGCGCTGTGCCACTTAAATGCATACGAAACAGCGTACCGGCCACCGGGCGGCAAGCCCGGAGCGCCGCCGAAGGCGGCGGGAGCACGGCAAAAACCGCGCTTTTTGCCGCGCGATCTTATCGCTTGAAACGAAGCGGACGAGCGGTGTCAAGCGGTACACGGCGCTGAAAAAGCAGACAGGACAAGAAAGGCAGGCCGAATGATCCGGTTCCTGTTGCTGGCGTTTGCTCTGGCCGCCTTTATTTCCCCCCTTTCCGGCACTGCCGCGGGCAAAAAAAAGCCGTCCTCCAAAATACCCACGGAGATGCCGGGATTTTCCACGGACGACCTGCGCGGACTGGCGGACCTCATCTCCCGCACCGGCGTATCCTCGGATGCGATACCCGCCCTGTACCGGCCGCAGTATATGTCCGTTTCCGACGCCGATCTCTCCATGGACAACGAGGATATCGTCTTTATCGTGGAGTACCCGGACAATCTCGTGCGCATATATCCGCGCCGCATCCTTGTCTGGCATGAGGCCGTGAACGATATGGCCCCGGAGGGTGAAGGCCGCCCGCCGTCTTTGCCTATTGCCGGACAGCCGGACAAAGGCGGAGAAAACCGCACCGTCACCTATTCACCGCTTACCGGTTCGGTGGTCGGTTTTCGTTCCATGGCCGGACGCTATCCGTCTTCCTTCGGCGTGTCCGGGAACCTGCTGAACGGCAATTCCATACTCTATGACCGCATAAGCCGCAGCCTCTGGGTGCAGCTCATGGGCCTGTGCGTGGAAGGACCCTTTCTCGGCAAGAGGGTCGCGCGCATTCCGGTGCTCTCCGCACGCTGGAAAGGCGTGAAATACCGCTACGGAGGCCTGGACCCGCGTTTTACCGGCCGGGCGGAAGTCCTTTCCCGCTCCACCGGCTTTAAGCGCACTTACGGCAAAGATCCGTACGGGAGCTATATCCGGAAGGATACCTACTATGACGACGACCGCCTGCCCTTTGCCGTCGACCGCATCGACACGCGCCTGCCGCCGAAAACGCGCATCCTGGGACTTGAGCTGGACACCGCCTTCGGGGCCGTGCTCAAAGACGAGGTGCGCAGGTCGGGGGTAATCAATTTCACCCTTGGCGCCACCCCGCTGACGGCGATACATGATGCGGAAATCGACGCGGTGCGCGTTTTCGAACGCGCTCTGCCCGGGCTGGAACTGCCGCTGAGTTTCACCGTTTTTGAAGACAGGCTGGTTGACGAGCAAAGCAAAAGCGAATGGCGGCCGGACGGGGAATGCGTATACGGGAAACTGCGCGGCCGCACGCTTAAACCGGTGCTGGCCACAGATTCCATGTGGTTCGCCTGGGCTTCGTTTTATAAAAACACACGCATCTTTCCAGGCAGCGATTTTTAGCCCGTCTTTAACAAAATCCCACCCAAATACCCCAAAAAAGATTTTTTTGGGGCTATTTCAGGCTGAAGGGAACCTCTACAAACCAGAATTTTTGTTTCCTGGCAAGGAAGGCGAGTTTCGACAAGGGGGGAGTATATTCAACATATTCGACCCGTAGGCGAAATGAGCCTGACGCCGCCAGGGGGCAAAAAGACGGCTTATTCCATTTCCAGATCAAAAATGTTCTCATTTTTGATCTGGAAATGGAAAGCGTGACAGGATGTCACGCCGAAATGCGAAGCATTTCGAGCGGCAAGGCGAAACAGCGCTTGCGC
>JAITRF010000142.1 GCA_031288535.1 Desulfovibrio sp.
ATGAACGGACATCTGGCCAAACCCCTGGAAGCGGAAAAGCTGATGGAACTGCTCTTTTCCTTTTTCGGCCAGAGGGTGGACGTCTGATACCGGCATTCAAATCCGTTTGAACGCGGAGAGACTCCGCTCCGGCACTTCACGGCTGCGGTCATGCCGCCTGCGCCTTCGCGACGGGCCGAAGGCGACACCGAAAATTACCTGTGGGAACCGCGCTTATGGCAATACAGCTCATATGACCTCAGCCTGTTGGGGCTTACGGCTTAACCGAGCGGTATCGCAGGAATATCTTCAGGCAGGAAGCGAGAATGCGTGCGCGGAGGGCCGCTTCCAGGGCGGCGCACGGCAGGGGGGAAAAAGCGGATTCAGGCCAACATGCGCAGGTAGTCCTCAAAGACGGCCTTGAATTCCTCCTCCTGTTCGGGATTAATCCCGCAAAGCCCGAAGACCGTGGCGAACAGGAGGCCCTCGGGAAGGGTCAAAGTTTGGATGCCGTTGCTGATGCGGTACATCTCCCCTTCTTTGCTGACAATGTAAAAGACACGCTTTTTCTCCAACTCCGACCCGGAGACGAAGGAAAAAACCTGCTCCTTGTTTTCCGTGATGTACAGGCGCAGCAGAGTCAAGGTGCCGGTGTCCTCGTCGAAATAGGAAGTTCCCCCGTACTGTCTCCCGGTGAATTGAAACTCCGCTCCGTTATCGCCGCGCAGAAAGACTTTTTCCGCGCCGGTATCTTCTCCGACCATGCTTTGGCTCCCGTCAGGGCACTGCCCTGTCATTACAGCATTTACGCTTGAGACTGCCGCTTAACGGCGAAGCGGGTCCGCCTCGCGGCAATCCCGCGGCAGGGATTTGCAGACAAATCCCTGCGAGCGATTCTACATTTTCAATGTTAAACCGCTCCAAAGCATCCAGCATCCGCCTGACAATCCGGCCGGCGCGCCTTTCGGCCTTCAAGCCGGATCCGCCCGCTTCCCCGTTCCGGGCAAGGGGAACTGCAACTCCCGCTTGCCTCCCTTGCTCCGCTCCGGGGTCTGCGGCTTTTCCAAATTCGCCGGCTGCTCCGCTCCCTCAACCGGCCCGGTGAACAATTCCCCGCCGCCGCTGGAAATCCAGAACGTCTCCAGCTCCAACCGCGAGATGCGGAACTGGCGTCCCAATTTGGCCGCCTTCAATCTCCCCCTGCGTATGGCGCTACGCAGGGTCTCCCTGTGGCAGCTCAAAAGTTCGGCCGCCTCAGCCAGGGTAAAAGTAGTTTTGTCAATGGGCACGCTCATGCGTTCAACACCATTTTTCCATGCATTTACGGCCTCTTTATTGCCCTTACCCGGCCCATACCTATTTTGTCAACTATAATCAACTATAATTTTATTAAATAGCAATTATTTTTTTCAAATCACTTTTATATCGGTTTAGACCGGTTCGTATCGATCAAGTCCTGCCGAACCCGTTCATGCCAAGTTGCGACCGACGGAGAGCAACCCGCCGCGAAGGCGCAGGCGGCATCGGTTGCCGCCGTAAAGCGCCGGAACGGGCCTGTCTTTCCGCATTCAAACCCGTTCGGTTTTCCATCAGGAAGCACATGTCGTTTCGCCCGGGCGGTTTACACTTCCCCGGATGATCTGCTATGGAATACGGCATCCGCCGTGGATTTTTCCCGCGTCGGGCGGCGCTCCGGAGCGTGTTCGCTTCAAGCGTCAACGCGCGTTGCAGGGATTTGCCGCGCAAACCCCTGCCGCGAGACGCCTGCGGGCTTTGCCCGCCGTCAGGCGGGCATCCCGAGGGTAAACGCATAAAGGCGCAAACCGCCAGGTCCGAGGAGGCAGAGCAATGAAAATTTCCGAACGCATATCCGAGCTGAAACCGTCCGCTACCTTGGCCGCCAGCGCCAAAGCCGCGGAACTCAAATCCCGGGGCCGGGACATAATCAGCCTCTCCGTCGGAGAACCGGATTTCCCCACCCCCGATTACATCTGCCAAGCCGCCAAGCGGGCCATAGACGATGGCTTCACCCGCTACGCCCCCGCCCCGGGAACGCCGGAGGCGCGCGCCGCGGCCGCCGCCTACTTCAACCGTTTTTACGACGCCGGGGCGGCGCCGGAAAACGTCATCATCAACAACGGCGGCAAGCACAGCATTTACAATATCTTCATGAGCCTGCTGAACCCCGGGGATCAGGCCATCGTACCCGCTCCCTACTGGGTAAGCTACCCGCCCATGATTGAGCTCACAGGCGCAAAGGCCGTCATCGCCCAGACCTCCCCGGAAAAAGACTTCAAAGCGACTCCGGCCCTGCTGGAAAAATGCCTGACCCCCAAAACGCGCCTGCTGGTCCTGAATTCGCCCTCCAATCCCACCGGGATATGCTATACGGAAGAGGAATTGGACGCCCTGGCCCAGTGGGCGGTGGACAAAAAAATCATCGTCCTCTCGGACGAGATCTATGACCGCCTGGTCTATGCGCCGGTCAAACCCGTCAGCCTCTGCTCCTGGTGGAAAAAATACCCGGAAAATTTCATCATCGTGAACGGGGTTTCCAAAACCTTCGCCATGACCGGCTGGCGCGTCGGCTATGCCCTGGCAGAACCGGGGCTGATCGGGGCCATGACCAGACTGCAGGGCCAGTGCATCTCCAACGTCTCCTCCATAAGCCAGAAAGCGGCCGTAGCCGCCTTGGGAGGAGATTACGCGGAAGTGGAAAAAATGCGCCTGGCCTTTGAACGCCGCCGCGATCTGGCCGTGAAGATCATCTCCGCCTGGCCGGACGTGATCTGCCCGAAACCGCAGGGGGCCTTCTACTGCTTTATCGACCTGCACCGGCATTACGGCGGCCGCTTTGCCGATTCCACGGCCCTGTGCGATGCGCTGCTGGAAAAAGCCGGGGTCGCGGCCGTGCCCGGCGTCGCCTTCGGCGACGACCGCTGCATCCGCATATCCTATGCCGTAAGCGACCCCGTCCTTGAGGAAGGGCTTAACCGCATCGCCCAGGTGTTGACCGCCTGAACCCGGAGCTTGAGATGAGCAAACAGCATCTTGACTGGACTTATGCCTTCACCGCCCGCCTCCACGGGCGCGACGTAGCGCATTCCCGCTACGCCTCCCGCCTTGCGCGCATCGCGCAGGGTTTCGCCTCGGAGGTCAAGGCAGGCAAACTTCCCTATCTGAACATGCCCTACCGCCCCGAACTGGAGAAAGAGCTGCCGGGGGTGCTGGAAGGGCTACGCCCCTACCGGCACATGTTGCTGTTGGGCATAGGGGGATCGGCGCTCGGGGCGCGCGCCCTGCAAAAAGCCTTCCACCCCGCCCAGGACCGGCCCGGGCACAGCGGTCCCTGCCTTTGGATCGCCGACAACATCGACGCCGACACCCTGGGGGCCTGGATGGAAATTCTCGACCCCAGGGAGACCGTCCTGGTCGTGGTTTCCAAGTCCGGCGGGACGATAGAAACCATGGCCCAGTATTTCATCATGCGCCGCTGGCTGAAAAAATCCCTGGGCGCCGCCTGGAAGGAACACGTCATCCTGGTCACGGACGCGAAAAGCGGCGAGTTGCGCGCCGAGGCGCAAAAGGAAGCCCTGGTTTCCCTGCCGGTGCCCGACAACCTGGGCGGACGCTATTCGGTTTTAAGCGCCGTGGGCCTTCTGCCGGCGGGGTTTCTCGGGATAAACTGGCGGGCGCTCCTGGACGGGGCGGCGGCCGCCGCCGCTCCCCTGCTCGTGCCCGAAGCCGCCATGGGCAAGGCCCTGGCCTCCCACCCCGCCTGGAGCCTGGCCGTATGGGCCGGGGAACTGATCGAGCGCAATTACAGCGAGCTGATCTTCTTCTCCTACATCCCGCTGTGGGGCTGCTTCGGGGCCTGGTTCAGCCAGCTCTGGGCCGAAAGCCTGGGCAAGGAAGGCCAGGGCTCCATGCCCGTGCCGGCCACGGGGGTCACGGACCAGCATTCGGTCAACCAGATGTTCCTGGACGGCCCGCGCAACAAGGGCTGCCTTTTCCTGACCTGCGATTCCCTGGACAAAGGCGAGGCCTTTGGCGCGGACCTGCCGGAGAAATGGAATTGGCTCGCGGACAAAAGCTTCGGGGACCTGCTCCAGGCCGAAGCCCTGGGCACGCGCATGGCCCTCGCCAAATACGGGGTGCCTTTGGTACACATAGCCCTGCACGGCGCGGATGAGCACGCGGCGGGCAGACTGATGGGCCTGTGCATGAGCGCCACTATCCTGACCGGCCTCTTGCTGGGCATCAACCCCGTGGATCAGCCGGCCGTGGAACTGGGCAAACGCCTGGCCAACGCCCGCCTGGGCGCGCCGGACCTGCCGGAGGAACGCGAAGCCCTGGCCGGCTTTACCGCCGCCGAAGGAAAAGCGGAGTTTTTGCAGGAATTTTAAGGAAGAGCTGATTAATTGGGGCTCCGCCCCAAACCCCAGATCTGTTTAACATTGAAACGTATAAACCTCTCCGCAGGGAGTTGCCTGCAAATCCCTGCGGAGAGGTTGCCGCGAGGCGAACTGCTTCGCCGTTATGGAATCACCAGCCGAGCTTCGGCAGGGTGAGTTGTTTCGCCCGGGCCAGACCGAGCTTGTTTTCCGGAACGTCTTTGCTGATCACCGATCCCGCGCCGATCAGCGCCCCGGCGCCGATGTCCACGGGCGCGACCAAAGAGGCATTCGAGCCGATGAAGGCCTTCTCTCCTATGCGCGTCAGGTGTTTCTTCCTGCCGTCATAGTTGCAGGTAATGGTTCCGGCGCCTATATTGGCTCCCGCCCCCACCTCGGCGTCTCCCAGGTAGGCGAGATGGTTGGCCTTGGCCCCCGCGCCCAGCCGGGCCTTTTTCATTTCCACGAAATTGCCGACGTGGGCGTCTTCGTCCATCACCGCCCCCGGCCGCAGGCGGGCATAGGGGCCGACCACGCAACGCTCTCCGATGCGGGCGTCTTCCACATGGCAAAAGGAGCGCATCTCGACATTCCTTTCCAGAACGGCATTGACCAGGCGGCAGTGCGAGGCGATGCGAACTCCGGCGGCGATGCGGCTGGCCCCGTAAATTTCGCAGGGGCCGGTGACGTCCGCTCCCTTTTCCAGAACGACCTCCGGGCCGATGCGCAGCATCCCGGGATTGCGCAGCAATACCCCGGACTCAAGGTGGCGTTCCACGATCCGGGCGCGCAGGCGTTCCTCCGAACGGGAGAGTTCCACCGGGGTGTTCACGCCCAAAAGACGCGCGTCTTCACCGCGTCTGTCGGCCCAAACCTTCAGACCCCGCCCAAGGGCCAGTTCGACCAGATCCGTGATATACAACTCACCGCTCCTGTTGCCGGCCGAAAGCAGGGGCAGCAGGGGCCGGACGGCCTCAATCCTGAAACAATAGACGCCCGCGTTGACCTCGCTGCCTTTCGGGCCGTGCCGGGTTTCATCGAAGTCCCTGGCCTCGACTATGCCCGCGACTTCATCCCCGCGCCGCAGCACCAGCCCGAACGCGCCCGTCTCGCCAAGCGACAGGCTGATGAAGGCCAAATCGCTTTCGCCTCCCACCGCCTTATCCGTGAAATCCCTTAAAATCTCCGTCTCCACCAGCGGAGTGTCGCCGTTGATGACCAGCAGGTATTCCGGCGCGCCGCCTCCCCCGGCGTCAAGTGCAGTTACGGCGGTCAGCAAGGCGTGCCCCGTCCCGAGCTGCTTCTCCTGTACGATAAACCGCCCTTCCCGCTCCGGAAAAGCCGCGCGCACCTTATCCGCGCCGAAGCCGATCAGCGTGTGGACGCGGCCCGGGCACAAGGGGTCGAGCGCGTCCTGCACGTAGCCCAGCATGGGTTTTTCCAGCAGGGTCAGCAGGACCTTGGGAGTGGAGGAATACATTCTGGTGCCCTGCCCGGCGGCGAATATCACCGCCCCGAGGCGGTTTTGGCAAAGAGCGGACATAGCGTCTCCATGAGGACATTTTTGATCTGAAAATGGAATTAGGCGGCACGCCGGGCTTGTCCTCCGTCCCGTATGCATTTAAGTGGTACAGCGTACTATTTCGCTGCCTATGCCGGCGTCTGTAAAAAGCTCCAGAAGCAGACAGTTTTCCACGCGCCCGTCTATGATCATCGCCTTTTCCACTCCGCCCTCCAGGGCGATCAGACAACTTTTGACTTTGGGGATCATGCCGCCGCTGATCGTGGCGTCGTCAATCAAACTTCTGACTGAGGAGGAGGACAGGGAGCGGATGAGCCCGCCCCGTCCGTCCAGGATGCCGGGAACGTCGGTGAGCAACAGGAGGCGTTTGGCCTTCATGGCCGAGGCTACGGCGGCGGCCACGTCGTCGGCGTTTATGTTGTAGGCCCCGTCGGCCTCATCCGCCCCGGTCGGCGCTATAACGGGAACGTAATCCGCCCGGCTGACCAGATGCAGCAGATCCGTATCCACCCGCGCCACCTCGCCCACCCGGCCCAGGTCCACTCCGGGCGCCGCCTCCCCGGCCAGTTCCAGTTTGCGGGCGCGGATGAGACCGCCGTCTCTGCCGCAAAACCCAACGGCCCGCGCCCCGGCCATGTTCAGACGGCCCACTATTTCCTTGTTCAGTTTCCCGACCAGGACCATCTCCACCACGTCCATGGTGGCGGCGTCGGTTATGCGCAGACCCTCGTGGAATGAGGACTCGATACCCAGTTTTTTCAGCATGGACCCGATCTGCGGGCCGCCTCCGTGCACTATTATCGGCCGCACGCCCACGTGGCGGAGCAGGGACACGTTCAGGGCGAAGGAATTTTTCAGATGCTCGTCCAGCATGGCGTGGCCTCCGTACTTTATCACCACCACTTCTCCGCTGAAGCGGCGGATGTAGGGGAGGCTCTCAAGCAGGATGCGGGCGGTCTCGGCGTACGCCTGGAATGAATCGTTCATCTTTTTTCCTTTGCGGTCTGATACCCCGGCCTCCGGGCCGGATATGGCCCCTCCGGGAAGCGGGGCGTCGTCCGGGGGAACAGCTTGGCCTGAGTGTCGCGTCATGAGGAAATTTGCCTCTGTAACTACGCACATACGCTCACTATAAGCCGGAGCGGAGGGAAAGACAATCTCGCGGCGGCGGCAAAGCCGCCTTACTCCTTACGAAGCCTGCGGCTTCGGGCGATGCTGGGGCATAAGGAAAAAAGTCTTTCCCTGCTCCCCGTTCCCGTAGTAATACCAAGTTGCCTGCGGCAGGGATGCGGTCCGGGAGGACCCGGCATGGCGGCGGACTCCCCGCCGCAGCCGACGAATCAATACCGCACGGACGCGGTTTTGATTTGAAATTCGAACGAGATACATGCAGGACATGCGCCGCCGGGAAAGAAAAGACGAAGCCGGTTCCCTGCCCGAGAGCCGGAGAAGGGAATTATGGCTGTATATTTTTGTCTTCATCGGGACAGTGGAGTTTCTGTTGGCGGTGGGAGCGCTGCTTTTCGCCTTTGTCAACGGCGGTTCCGCTCCGGACGGGCGCTTTCTCCCCGCCTTCCCCTGGCTTTCCTATTCCGCCCTGGCCCTGCTCGTCCCGTCCCTGATTCTTCTCGCCGCGCATCTGGCGGATGTGGGTCTTTTCCGCCCGCCCCGGCTTTCCTCGCAAAGCGGGGAAGGCGCGCGGGCGCAGGGAGAGAACGGCGCGCAACAGGGAACGGACGGCGCGGGGGGCGAGACGTCTTCCGGGGAGGACCGGGTCTGGCAAAATCTCCTGCCGGAACGGATGCAGAGGTTTTACAATATCATCAGGGCCGCTCCTCTGGTAGTTCTGCTGGTCGGGGCGATCGCTTTCGGGGCGGTTCTGCTCACACTGGACGGCGCGCTATCCGCCCTCGGCCGCTTTGCCGATGTGCTGATCCCGCATGCGCGCGCGCTGATTGTCTGCGCGGCCGTGCTGATCGGAATTTTCACTCTGGGGGTTTTGCTGCTCAATTACCGCACGCGCAAGCTGATCGCGGAATACGAGTTCAGGCGCGAGGTGTTGGAAAAAACCGGGATCGTTATCCTGGACAAAGGCGCCCGCGCCCTGCCCGCTGATGGAGTGAGCGTGCCCTATGCCGTTTTGTCCGGGGAAAGCGGCGAGATAAAGGCCCTGCCTCGAGGCGGCGGAGTCGACAGGGAACGCGGGGACGAAGACGGCGCGGATAACGGCGCTTGAGGCAATCCCCGTGCTTCGCGCTTGCGCCGCGAATCGGGGCGTTGCTCGGCGCGGGCGGCTGATCCTGTACTTTTTCGCAGAAATACGGCTGGATAAACTTCCCGGCTCTTTGCAAGCAATGCCCGGATGGTGGAACAGGTAGACACAAGGGACTTAAAATCCCTCGGCCGAAAGGCCATGCGGGTTCGATTCCCGCTCCGGGCACCA
>JAITRF010000113.1 GCA_031288535.1 Desulfovibrio sp.
GATTGTCGCCTGACGGCGGGCGCAGCCCGCCTGCGCCAATCCCGCGGACGGTGTTACGCTTCGCTTCACACCGTCAGAGCATTTTATCGGAAAGATACTTTCAATGACAAAATGCTCTAGTACTTGGGCTTGAACACCTTGAACTCGTCGCGGCGGTTTTTGGCCCAGCCCGCCTCGCCGCCGCCGAAGACGGCCGGACGCAGTTTGCCGAAACTGACGGTTTCCAACTGCGAGGCGGACACGCCCAGGTTGAGCAGGAAGTCGTAGGCCGCGCGCGCCCGGCGTTCGCCAAGCGCGAGGTTGTATTCCTCGGTGCCGCGTTCGTCGCAGTGGCCTTCTATGGTCACGCGCAACTGGGGAAACTTCTTGAGCACCGGGGCCTTGCGCGTGAGGGTGCTTTTGGAGTCTTCCCTGAGATCGAAGCGATCATATTCAAAATAGATGACCCCGTTGCTTATCTCGGCAGCCGCCTGCCGTTCGCTTTCGGTCATCGCCAGTTCGTCGTCGTCAAGCGCCTGGCCGCCGACTTCCTTTTTCGCGCACCCGGCGCCGGCGGCAAGGGCGAGTGCCAGAATCGCGCAAAGCAGAGCGGCGCGTGTGAACCTGTTCATAAATCCTCCTGAAAAACCTGTTGGTTGTGTGATCCTGTGGAGAGGATCCGCTGCTTTATAACATTTTTGCGGATTGACGCATTACCGTTTCCGGGACGGTCCCCAGGCCGGGAAAGACGCGTCCCCCGGTCCCGTCGGCAGGCGGCGGGTCTCGCCGCCGTTGCGGGTCGTGATATATATGCCCCTGCTTCCCCCCCGGGTGGACATGAAGGCGATGAAATAGCTGTCCGGGGCGAAGGCCGGCTCCTCGTCGCTGCCCGGCCCGAAGCTCACCTGCCGTTCCTGCCCGGTCACCAGGTCCTGCACGTAAATGCGGTGTCCTCCCCCTTCCTGCCGGGCATAGGCGACCATGGTGCCGTCCGGGCTGATGGAGGGGTCGGTGTTGTAGCTTCCCGCCTGGCTCACCCGCCGCACCGCGCCCGAACGCAGGTCCTTGAGAAAGACCTGGGGGCCGCCGAGGCGGCTTGAGGTAAAGGCCATGAGTGAACCGGTGGCGTCTACCGACGGTGATACGTCTATGGCCGGGCTCTCGTCAAGACGCCCCTGCTTGTCCAGGCTGTGGCCGAGCAGAAAAATGCTGGGGTTGCGGCCGTCGGTCAGACTGACGGCCACGCGGCCGTCCGGCATGTAGACCGGCCCGATTACCGTGTTGCCGGGGAACTTTATGCGTTGCACGCTTTTGCTCGTCGTGTCGCAGACGCCCAACCCGTGCGAACGCTTGTCGATATGCGTGAAAAGCACGCGCCGTCCGTCCGGGGACCAGGTGGGGGAGAGGGCTTCCCCCCGCATGTTCGTCAGGCGGACGAGGCGGCGTCCGTTGGGCTGGACGGACCAGATGTCCTTTTTGCTCTGCCCGTCCGACTTGACGAAGGCCATCACGGAACGGAAGAAATCGCCCCGACCGATCACCTTGTCCAGAAAGTCGGCGCAGAATTCGTCCGCCGCGTCCAGCAGATCGTTTTCGCCGGCGCCGATGGAATAGCGGTTGCCTAACATGAAGCTGCCGTCCGCCACGCTGAAGCAGCGCAGTTCCACCTGGGCGGGGCCCTGCCAGGCCGAGGTTATGAGCAGGTTGATCTGCGCGAGGGAAAAGCGTTTGAAATCCACGTTCTGGCCGCTCGCCGAAGCCACGTTCGCCCCCCCCGGCACGACGGCGGGACTTTGGACGCGGAGGAAGGGCATCAGGCCCAGATTGGCGTCAATCGCTTTGCGCAGGGCCGCCCCGCGCCCGGTGTCCCCGCTGGGGTCCGCCTGGAGAATGTTGACGACGCCGCCGCCCACGCCCACGATCTGCACCGTGAAAGGCCCGGCCGCCTCCGACCCCGTGGGAAGGAGAAGCAGCAGGCAGACGAGAAACGCCGCGCCCGGCCCGATCCTTTTTCGTAACACTGCATTTTTGATCATAAACCACCTCGCAAAGTTGAAAGCATCCCCCCTCCGTCAATCGGCGTTAAGGGATTCGGGGGTGAAGCTGATGTCTACGTCCGAATATCCGGCATGGGGGGGCGGTTCGAGCGTCCGGGTGGCCGCCACCGCCTGCATGACGGAGGAATCAAAAAAAGTGTTGCCGGACGGCTTGACGATCCTGGCCTCCAGAATGGTGCCGTCCTTGTCTATTTTTATGTTCACCACGGCCGTGTAATTTTTTCTGTCGGCGCGCGCCGGCAGAACCCAGTTCGGCCGTACCCTGGAAATAATGGATTCCTGGTAAGCGCCGAGCACACCGAGGCCGTCCCCGCCGCTTCCTCCTGGTCCCGAGCCTCCCTCGCCCGTTCCGCCCAGGCTTCTGCCCAGGTCCGACAGGGCGCTCGTTACAGTCCGCCCGTCGCCGCCGCTGTTCTTCTTGCCCTGTCCCGCTCCCTGTCCGGGGCGGGTGACGTCGCGCCCGAGTTCGGCAAGGGCGCTGGACAGATTGTCCTTTTTGGGCCGCTGCCCGGCCGGGGTCTTTTTCGGCGGCGGTTTTTTCGGCTCCGCCTTGGGAGGTTTCTTCGGCTCCGGCGGTTTTTTCGGTTCGGGCGGCTTTTTCGCCTCCGGCGGTTTTTCCGGCGTCTTTGGAATAGGAGTCGCCGCCGGGTCTACCGCCGGCGCATCCGCGGTCCGCGCTTGCGTTTCAGGCGGAGGGGGCGGAGGGGGAGGCGGCGGCGGAGGGTTTTCCGCGCCTTTGCGCGCGTCCTCTTTTCCTCCCTCCGGGAATTTCCCGCCTTCCGCCTGCGTTCCCTGATCCTTGCTTCCTTCCGCGCCTATGGTTACATAGCCGCTGACCAGCATCGCGTTTGGGGGCGCCGGAGTGGTCGACGCCCCTTTCGGCATGAAAATCACCAGGGCCGCGAAGGCGAGGTGCAGGAAAATCGAGGCGATAAAACTCGGCAAACGGTCAAAATCCACTCTCTGCTTCCATGTATCGCGCGTTGCATTGTTTTTTCAGGGACGGTTTTGTCCGGGGCGGGCGGGATCGGTTCCGGCCGGGCCGGATTTGTCCGCGTCCCCGCCGCCCGGCGGTTCGTCGTCAAGGCGTTCCGCCACGATCCCCAGTTCTTCGATGCCCGCGGCCCTGACCTTGCCCATCACGCTCACCACCACGCCGTAGGGCACCTCCTTGTCCGCCTGCAGAAAGAGCCTGCGGGACGGGGCCTTGACCACGGCGGCGAGCTGTGTCGCCAGGCCTTCCATGTCAACGCTGAATTCGTTCAGAAAAACGGCCCCGTCCTTGCGCACGGTGAGCACCACGTTGTCCGGGTCGGCCGGCAGACTTTCCACGGCTTCGGTTTTCGGCAGGTCCACATCCAGGCCTTCGGTCATCATGGGGGCGGTGACCATGAATATTATCAGCAGAACCAGCATCACATCAACAAAGGGCGTGACGTTTATTTCCGATACGAAACCGTTGTTTCCCAAAGATGCTCCCATTCTTTTCCCGCCTTTTCAGGGCGTTCGCGCGGATATATCGCGTGAAACCGCGCGTTCGCTTCTTTTATGGCATTCTACGCTTGAGATTGCCGCTTGAGGGCGTAAACGCGGCGTTCGCCGCGCCCGCGCCGCCTTGCGGCCGGGGCTATTGCGCCGCCGGGGCGCCGGCCTTGGCGTTCACCTCGCGCTGCACGCGGTTGAGAAAGACGCCGGCGAAGTTCACCAGTTCGCCTTCTATGTCGCGCATGGCCCCAAGAAAAATATTGTAGCCCACAGTGGCCGGAATAGCCACAAAAAGGCCCACGGCCGTGGCGATCAGGGCCTCGGAAATGCCGGGGGCGACGGTGGCCAGAGAGGCGCTTTTCTGCTGGCCGATCTGGTGAAAGGCGTACATGATGCCGGATACTGTGCCGAAAAGCCCTATAAAGGGAGCGGTGTTGGCCGTGGTGGCCAGAAAGGAGATGGATCTCCCGAGACCGGCCATGGATTCGCTGACGCCCTGGCGCAAGGCCCGGCGCACGTTGTCCGCGACCACGTCCGCCTGGTTGCCGGCCTCTTTCAGACGATTGAACTCCTCCACTCCCTGCTGGGCGACGCGGTACAGCGGCGAGGCGGCGTCCCCGCCGAGAGTCTGCACGGCCTCGCGCAGATCCCGCGCCCGGCTGAAGCGGGAGAGCCCGTCCGCGGCCTTGCGCCTGGCTCGCCTCAGGCTGATCGTTTTGTGGAGGATCACCGCCCAGCTGCCCAAAGACATGCAGACCAGCAGAGCCATTACCGCTTTGGCCGCCAGAGTGGCGTGCAATATCATGTCCAGAAAATTGATTTCCATGGTTTTTGTTCCCTCGTCCCTATTATCGGGAAATTCTCTAAAAAAAATATAGAAAAGGCAACTAAAAAAATCGCTTTCCCGAAAACGCCGTGGAAATATTCCCAGGGCGCGGACATCCGGCGCGGGCGTGCCGCCCGTCCGGATGCGAAGCCGCGTCAGGGCCGGCCCGCCGGAATAAAAGCCCGGACGGAGCAAAGCCACGTTGCCGCTACAAAGGCCAGGGCCGCCGAAAACAGCAGGCCCTGGACCCAGGCCTTTGCCTTTTCCGGAAGACGGAGGACGTGCCCGTCCGGGAGCAGGGCGGGCAGGCCGAGCAGCAAACCGCAGATAAATCCGCAGACGTGGGAGACATAGTCCGTTCGCGCTTCTCCGCCCCCGCCGAGAAAGCCGAGCAGGGCGAGACCCGCCGCCAGGGGCGCGATGCTTTTGCGCGCCGCCTCGCGCCTGTCCGGACCGCTTCCGGCAAAGCCCCGCAGGGCGTCCGCCGCGTTGAAAAGGCAGAGCGTGCCCAACGCGCTGAACAGGGCTGTGGAAAAGCCGAGACTCAACCCGCCCCCCGGCGGGGGCTTGAGGCCGGGCCAGAGCGGAAGCGAGCAGACCAGGGCGTTCATCAGGTTGCCGAGCAGGCCGCCAGCGACGGTCAGGCAAAGACCGAGACCCTGGCCGGCCCGGCGGAAAAGGGGCAGGAGAAAGAAAAGTCCGAAGCCCATGTTGCTGAAAAGGTGCCGGGCGTCGGCGTGCAGGGTGAGGGCGGTAAGGCAGCGGCGCAGGTCTTCCCAACCCGGCGGGCGGGAGCGGTCCAGGGCGAAAAGGGCGGGCCAGGAATGGGGGTCAAAGGGAAAAGGCGGGTCCGGCAGCACGGGGGAGAACCAGTGAAAACGCAGCGCGTGCCAGGCAAAAAGCAGAAGGAGGAACAGCGGAGCTCCGGCCGCGCCGCAAGCCGCCGCGCTTTTGCCGCCTTGCGCGGCGATGGGGAGGAAAGGGCGTTCGCTCTCGAAGCCCCTTATCTCTTCTTCCGCTTCTTGCGCGAAGTGCGCGGGCACATAGAGGCCGGGCCGTCTCCGCGCCGGTTCCCAGGCGCGCGCCCGGGGCAGAAAAAGATGCGGAATGCGCTTTGCCGCCAGGACCAAGAGCCATTTTTCCATCCTGGCTTCAGGGATCGCCTCTTCTCCCTCCGCATCCAGACGATGCCAGCTTCGCCCCGGCGATCCGGGGTGCTTTCGGAAAAAGGCGGCGCGCCGCGTCGTATCCTCG
>JAITRF010000148.1 GCA_031288535.1 Desulfovibrio sp.
CCTGTTCTGGGCCTTGTTTTCCGGACAATAGCCCAGTTGAGTACAGGCCGGGCCGGCCGCGCGGAAGAGATCCGGGGCCTGTTTTTTGCAAAGAGCCAGCATTTTGCCCGCCAGATCCCGGATTTCCGCCTGGGCGTTGCGGCAGCAGCGGATGGCGAACCAGTCCAGCAGGGCGTGGGCGTTCATGCCGATGATGGCCTTGAATTCAGTGGCCTGGGGTTTCATGTAGCGCAAATCCTCCTCGGCCATCCCTGCCAGCCGTCCTTGATCGTACCACTGTTCGCAGAGGCTCCCCAAAAGCTTCGCGTCAAGACGCAGGCGCAGGCCGGCCGGTTTTTCCCTTTCCGCCTCCGCAAGCTCCGGGGGAAGCTCCAAAGCCTCGGGAGGAAGGGGGACGGAAGCGGAGAATTTCCCGATCGCCTCCGGGTAGACCAGGGAAAAGGCGCGTTTGCCGCCCAGTTCCGCCCGTCCGGATTTTATCAGGTAGGAGGCTAGGCGCTTGCGCACCAGTTGAGTTTCCGTCACGCGCGAGTAGCCTTCCACCCCGAAGAGGAAAAAGTCGAATTCCAGGGCCGCCTTGTGGCCGCTTGAGAGGATGGCGGCGACCAGTTCGCGGGAATAGGGCGAGGCGATTATCTCTTCCAGCGAGCGTTCTGATTTGACGAAGCGGGCGGCTATGTCCGTGTAAATTTTGCCGCCGCCCGCGATCAGCAGCACTTTGCCGGAACCGACGAATTTTTCTCTGGGCATTGCTTTTCCTTGGGGCGGGTCGCGCTTGAGATTGCCGCTTAACGGCGAACGTAACCCGCCTGCGCCAATCCCGCGGCGGGGATTTGCGCGGCATATTCCTGCCTTTCGGGCCGGATGCGCGCCGGCAGAGCCTGTATAGCGCATGGAGCCCCCTCCGGCAAGGGGCGGACGTCGCGCGCCTGCTCCGTATGGATTTCGCGCGCGACCCGCGTTTCCAGGCCGTCTTCGGCCAGTGCCCGCGCCCAGGCCACGGCCTCGGCGCGCTCGGCATAGGGCCAGACCTCGCAACGGTCCTCCATGAAGGTGAGTGTATAGTACATGTGCGTCCTTTTTTGGATGTGCGCGCGGGCGGGACTGCAATCTTCCCCGCGGGAACCGCAAATCCCCACCCGCGCCGCGGTCGCGCCGCTTTCTTCCCCGTTCCCTTCGGCTTTGCTTCGCAGGGCATCCGCCCTCCACCCGGCTCTGGTACCAGAAGGTTCAAGATCGGCCCGGCCGCGGAATTGAAAACCCCGGACGTTTGGCTACTTGCTGAGTCAACAGGGCTGTTCGCCGCGTTCACGGGTTTTGTTGCCTGTATTATATCGCAATCAGAGATTATGTCAATAGCTATTTGAGATATAAAAATTGCGGCGTTGCGCCTCGAAATATACGTTTGCTTTTTCCGGCCGGACAAGTATTTTGGATTTCCGCGGGGAAATCCGCGCGTCTCGCGGGTGTTGGGCCCTGCAATAACGGGAGGACGGATGATAAGCATTCACAGTTTGGAGGGCGCGGCGCCCGCGCCTTTTGCGGCTCAGGCTCCGGATCTCGCCTTGACCGGCGTTTTGCCGAAGTCCCTGTGGATTGACCTCGCTGACCCGACGCCCGAGGAATGCGCCTTGGTCGGGGGGCGCTTCGGCATTCCGCTTGAGCACCTGCAGGCGGCCCTTGATTTGAACGAACGTCCGCGTCTGGAGTATTCCGGGGGCGTCCTGCTGATTGTGCTCAACATCCCCATGCGCGCCGACATGAAAAGGCACGTGCCTTTCGGCTCCTGCCCGCTTGCGGTCATTCTGGCCGGAGAGGGAGAGACGGCGCTCACCGTATGTCTCAAGGAAGGTCTGGCCGGAGATTTGCTCAACGGAAAGATTGCCGGGACCGGGCCCAAGGTTGCCAGGCGCCTTGTCCTGACCCTTCTTTTGCGCGTCAGCGTCGCTTTTATCGGGTATCTGCGCCAGATGGACGAGCATGTGGACCACATAGAGCGCACCCTGCAGGAGTCCATGCGCAATCAGGAGCTGCTGCGCATGCTGCACCTGGAGAAATCCCTGATCTATTTTCTCATGGCGCTGAAAGGAAATCAGGCGGTGCTGGAGAAGCTGCGCGGCAATTTTCCCTGGGACGCCGCCCCGGAGGAGCTGGATCTGCTGGACGACGCCCTTGTCGAGAACCGCCAGGCCGTGAGTATGGCGGAAATATACAGCCAGGTCACCGGAAGCCTGGGCGACGCCTTCGGGGCCATAGTTTCCAACAATCTGAACAAGGTGATGAAGGTGCTGACGGGCCTGACCATAGTGTTCATGGTGCCGAGCATCATCGGCTCCCTGTACGGCATGAACGTGCCTCTGCCCTGGCAGGAAAGCCCGTTCGCCTTTGTCGCCCTCTGCGGTGTCTGCCTCGGCGTATCCTGCGCCGTGTACTGGTTCTTGCGCAAAATGCGCTGGATGTGATACTGTTTCCAGGCGCGAATTTTATGATTCGCGCCGGTACGCTGTAACACTTGAAAACGCATATCGAACGGCTGCCGGTCGCCGGGCGGACAAGCCCGGCGTGGTCGGTGGCCGGCAAACTATCTCAACAATATATCCGCAAGAGAGGTATCCCCATGGCTTTAATGACAGGCGAACAGTATGTGGAGAGCATCCGCAGGATGGACATCAAGATTTTCATGTTCGGCGAACGGGTTTCCAGCGCGGTGGATCACCCCATCCTCCGGCCTTCTCTGAACTCGGTGAAGGCGACTTATGATCTGGCCCACAAGCCGGAGTACGAGGACCTGATGACGGTGAAATCACATGCGTCGGGCAAGAAAATCAACCGCTTCTGCCATATACACCAAAGTACGGACGATCTGGTGAAAAAAGTGAAAATGCAGCGCCTGTGCGGGCAGAAAACCGCCGCCTGTTTTCAGCGCTGCGTGGGCATGGACGCCTTTAACGCCATTTTCAGCACCAGCTTTGAATGCGACAAGAAACACGGCACCGCCTACCACAAGAATTTTCTGGCCTTTCTGCGGGAAGCCCAGGAAAACGACTGGACGGTGGACGGGGCCATGACCGACCCGAAGGGCGACCGCTCTCTTTCCCCGGGCAAACAGGCCGACCCCGACCTTTATCTGCGCATCGTGGAGCGGCGCAAGGACGGCATCGTCGTGCGCGGGGCCAAAGCGCACCAGACCGGCATCTGTAACTCCCACCAGGTCCTGGTCATGCCCACCATCTCCATGGGGCCGGAGGACAAGGATTATGCCGTGGCCTTTGCCGTGCCCCTGGACGCGGAGAATCTTTTCATGATCATCGGCCGCCAGTCCTGTGACACCAGAAAGCTGGAAGGCACGACCCTTGACGTGGGCAACAGCGAATTCGGAGGGGTGGAGGGCCTGACCATTTTCGACAACGTGTTCGTGCCCAACGAGCGTATTTTCCTTAACGGCGAAACGGATTTCTCCGGAATGCTGGTGGAGCGTTTCGCGGGCTATCACCGTCAGAGCTACGGCGGCTGCAAGGTCGGCGTGGGGGACGTGCTGGTCGGGGCGGCCGCCCTGGCCGCGGACTACAACGGGGCGAACAGGGCCAGCCATGTCAAGGACAAGCTCATCGAGATGGTCCACCTTAACGAGACCCTCTATTCGAGCGGCATCGCCTGTTCCTCCGAAGGCTTCAGGACAGAATCCGGCAACTATCTCGTCGATTTGCTGCTGGCCAACGTCTGCAAGCAGAATGTGACGCGATTCCCCTATGAGATCACGCGTCTGGCCGAGGACATAGCGGGCGGTCTCATGGTCACCGCGCCTTCGGAAAAAGACCTGCGCGATCCCAAGCTCGGGCCCTATGTGGAAAAATACCTGCGCGGAGTGGCTTCCGTGTCCACGGAAAACAGGTTGCGCATCCTGCGCCTCATCGAAAACCTCACCTTGGGCACGGCGGCGGTCGGCTACCGCACGGAATCCATGCACGGAGCCGGTTCCCCCCAGGCGCAGCGCATCATGATCGCCCGCCAGGGCAACATCGAGCAGAAAAAACAACTGGCCAAGGATATAGCGCGGATTGAATAGAACGGTCCAACTTTGAAAAATTGGACCGCTCTGCAAGGATTTGCCTGCAAATCCTTGCCGCGAAATGCTTGCAGGCGGGCAACATATAAACCGCTCAGGGTGGATTCCCGCTTGACGCCGGAGTATGCCTTGCGCACTGTCCCGGCAGCCCCTTCCTCCAGGGAGGGGCTGCCGGCATGCGCCTATCCGGCGGGATGGAAGCCGTCCGGCGGGCGGAACCGGGTGTGGATTGAAACTGCCGCAACGCGTGCGCATCAAATACTGCGGGGGCTGCAATCCCCGCTATGATCGGACGGCCCTCGCGGCAAAGCTGCGCGCGGCCTTTCCGGGTCTCGACATGCCGGAGACGGACGAGGACGGCGGACCCTATGATTTCGTAGCCGTCCTCTGCGGCTGTCCTGCGGCCTGCGCTGAGCATGAAGGGCTGGAAGGACGGGCGGGGAAAATGCTCATTGTTTCCGCGGACCAATACGAGGCGTTGGCGGCGGCTGTCCGGGAAAGACTGGGATAGGGCAATTTCAAGGTGAAATTGCCCTATCCGTCCGTTTCCGGATTATATCTGAAGGCGGGTGCGCGTTTTTCCAGGAAGGCGTCCACGCCTTCCATGCCGTTATAGTGGTTGAATATGCCTTCGATGTATTCCAGGTTGGTGTAGTGGTTGTCCTTTGAGTCCTTGAGCCACATTTTTCTGGACCCTTCCTTGATCACCCGTATGGCGTTGGGCGCTTTCCCTGCAATCTTCTCCGCCATTTCCAGGGCTTTCCCCACGGCCGTCCCGGACGGAACGACCTTGTTGGCCAGGCCCAGGCGGTAGGCTTCCGCGGCATTGATGCTTTCGCCGAGGTACATCATCTCCAGGGCTTGCGGATAGCCGATTATCCGGGGCAGGCGATAGAGCCCGCCCGAGGCGGGGTACAGGCCCAGATTGATTTCGGGTTGGGCGAACACGGCGTTTTCGGCCACGATGCGGATGTCGCAGCAGCACGCCAACTCCAGGCCGCCGCCCATGCAGTAGCCTTCTATGGCGCAGATCGTCGGTTTGCTGACGAACTCTATCGAGTTCATCATATCGGTTTCCATCTTGAATTTGCGGCCTTTGAAATTGCCGTGCATGGCCTTGAAACCCGTCAGGTCCGAGCCGACGTTGAACGCTTTTGTCCCTGAACCCGTCAGGACGATCGCCAAAGCGTCCGGGTCGCCGTCCAGCTTGCGGAAAGCTTCCCCCAATTCCGTCATGGAGGGAATGCTGTTCAGATTCATGGGCGGGTTGTTCAGGGTGACCACGGCCACGCGGCTGTCCCTTTTTTCCACCAGGATCAGCCTGTTCTCGTATTCCACCGGCATGGCGCCTCCTTTTGTTCCATAAATTCCGATGACTGGAGCGGGTTATAGAGCAGTTCAACTTTGAAAAGTCGGATTGCCCTGCAAGGATTTGTTCGCAAATCCTTGCCGCGAAATGCTTGCAGGCGGGCTTCGCTCGCCGTCAAGCAAGCATTTCAAGCGTAAAATGCTCTGGAGCATTGTATCTGGAATCCGACTTATGCCGGCCCGCTGATGATCCCCCCGCCCACGATCAAATCTCCGAGGCAGAAGACCAGGGATTGTCCCGGCGCCACCGCGGACTGGGCTTCGGCGAACTCCACCAGGAACCGTCCGCGGGAGACGGCGCGCGCCTTGACCGGGAACGGCGGCTGCGAGGAGCGCAGACGCGCGCGCAGATCCGGCTCTTCCAAGGCTTCCGGCAGGTTGATGCGGGCCTGTTCGATGCGGCAGGCAGGGATGAGGACTTCTTCGCGCGTTCCCACAATCACTTCGTTGCGCGCGGCGTCCGTACGCAGAACGTAAAGAGGGGAGGACGCGGCAACGCCCAATCCGCGCCTCTGTCCTGGGGTGAAGCGCCAGAAGCCCTCATGTTTCCCCAGCACCTGTCCTTTCAGGTTCACGATCCTGCCGGGGCGGGGAGCGACCTCGAGCAGTTCCTCATAGTCCCCGGAGAAGAAGTCCTGGCTGTCCGGCTTGGCGTGCATGGGCAGCCCCCGGCTTTCGGC
>JAITRF010000019.1 GCA_031288535.1 Desulfovibrio sp.
AATTGAAAATTCGCTGCACTGGAGGCTGGATGTCGTCTTTCGTGAGGACGAATCTCGCATCCGGAAAGACCATGCTCCCGAAAATTTGGCTCTCATTCGCAGGATTGCAGCCGGGCTGGTAAAAGCCAGGGTACCAAAAAAAATGACTGTTAAACGTGCCCAATTATTGATGACCCTCGACTGGGGCTTCGCTCTGGAGCACTTCTTTACCAACAATTAAAATGCGGTGGCCCTGTGCCCGCCGGGGGACGCCCGCGGGAATCACGTTTATGCGATGCGTCATTCATACGGAATAAAATTAATTCATTGATTAATTACAAGGACTTTTTCACAGTTCCCCGCCTTTCCCTGAAAAAGGCGCAACCGGCGAAACGTCACGCCTGTTCTGCGTAACAGGCGCGAAGATCGCACGGCAAGGACGAGGGTTTTACCGCGTCTGCACGGCCGGCGGGGATTCGGCTTGACATAAATGCAATACTATATCATTTCATTTCCCTGCGCAGATCATCTTAACCACCGGAGAAAAACCGCATGAATAAAATTCTGGTATTTTGCGCTGTTATCGGAAGCTTTTGGGGTTTTGAAAGTTTTGCTTCGACCCATGAAGCCCACGAGCACGGCCTTGCCCGCATGGACCTGGTCGTGGAGGGCAAGGAGGTGGAAATAGAGATATCGGGAGCGCTCGACAATTTCCTTTCTTTCGAGCATAAACCGGAAACCGACGCGCAAAGGAAAGAAGTCCGCGATATGGCCGCGCTCATGCGCAACGCCGGGGCTCTGTTCGTTTTTCCAGCGGAAGCCCGCTGCCGGCTGGAGAAGCTGTCCCTGGATTCCGAAATCCTCGGCAAGGATCTGCTTGCGCCGGAAGGTTCAAAGCAACGCGATGCGCACGAGCATGGCAGAGAGGCCCATGAAGATCATGGCGACCTTGACGCGGACGCAAGCTTCATTTGCCTCAGTCCGGAAAAATTGACCGGCGTCACTGTGAACATGTTCAGCGTTTTTCCGAACCTGCGCCGGATGGAAGTCCGGATGGTCACGCCCAAAGGGCAAAAGGCGGCTGAACTCAGCCCCGAGGCCAACATACTCCGGTGGTAGTCATGGGTTCGCGCGATTTTGGGGCGTGCAGCGAAGCGACGGGAGAAAATCCCTCCGTTTTCGCCGTTCTTTTGAAAAGAGTGGTCTTCAGATGGCCCGGGCAAGGGCGGCCCACGCTGGACATTCCCTCCTTTTCCGTATCTCCCGGCGAGCAGGTTTTCATTTCCGGGCCGAGCGGCAGCGGGAAAAGCACCCTGCTCGGGCTTGTCGCGGGGATTCTTTCGCCCGCTTCCGGCACAGTTTTTGTCGACGGCGTGTGCCTGAACGGGCTCGGCAGCGCGAAGCGCGACATGTTCAGAGGAGATCGCATCGGTTTTATTTTTCAGCAATTCAACTTGATTCCCTACCTGTCCATTCTGGAAAACGTTCTTCTTCCATGCCGCTTTTCTCCCTCACGCCACGGGCGCGCCTGCGCCCGATCCGGAAGCGCTACGGCGGAAGCCGAAACCTTGCTGGAACGCCTGGACCTGTCCCCATCGCTCTGGGACAGGCCGATCAACCGGCTTTCGGTCGGGCAGCAGCAACGGGTCGCCGCCGCCCGCGCCCTGGCGGGAAAACCCTCCATCCTCATTGCGGACGAACCGACTTCCTCTCTTGATGCAGACAGACGCAAAGCCTTTCTGCGACTCCTGCTTGGAGAATGCCGTTCGGCGAAATCCGCCCTGCTTTTTGTCAGCCACGATCAAAGCCTTGCGGAAGACTTTTCAACCGTCGTGCATTTGCCGGAATTGAACCGGGCAGATGGGGAGGCGGCATGATGAGACGGTTTTCCTGCCTGTTGCGCCTTGCCGGGAAAAGCGCCTGGAACCGGCGGGGGACACTGGGCGTCGTCGTATTTTCCATTGCCCTTTCGACCGCGCTCTTGCTCGGCATAGAAAAGCTCCGGACGCAAATCAGGGAAAGTTTCGTGCAGTCCGTCTCCGGCGTCGATCTCATCGTCGGCGCGCGGGGAGGCGATATGCAGCTTATGTTGTACGCCATTTTTCATCTTGGCGGCGCGACGAACAATATGGGATGGGACAGCGCCCGGAAAATCTCCGAAAGAGACGAGGTCGCCTGGACTATTCCGATTTCTTTGGGAGACTCCCACAAAGGCTATCCCGTTGTCGCGACCACCGACGCTTTTTTTGAACACTACCGCTTCCGGGGCGACAGGCGGCTCAGGCTGGCGGAAGGGAAATGGCTCGGGACGCTTTTTGACGTGGTCATGGGCGCTGAAGCGGCCGCGAAACTCGGCTATTCCCCGATGCGGAAAATAGCGCTGAGTCATGGAAACAGCGGCACGCATCTCACGGAGCACGCCGACAAACCCTTCACAGTTGCCGGCATCCTCGCGCCGACAGGCACCCCTGTCGACCGTTCGCTGTACATCGGCCTTCCCGCCATGGAAGCCATCCACGTCGACTGGCGGGGCGGCGCTCCGATCCCCGGCCTGCGCGTCAGTGCCGAGCAGGTGACGCGGTTCAACCTTGAACCGAAAAGCATCACGGCCATGCTGGTCGGCCTGGAAAAACGCAGCCGGGTGTTCGCTTTCCAGCGCGCCGTCAATGAATGGAAATCCGAACCGCTTATGGGCGTCATGCCCGGCGTAGTCATGGACCGGATGTGGGGCATGGTCAATACCGGAGAGCGGGCGCTGCTGCTGGTTTCCGCCCTGGTTACGCTGACGGGTCTGGCAGGACTGGCCGCCGCCATACTCGCCGGCCTCGGCGAACGGAGGCGGGAACTGGCGATTTTGCGATCCGCCGGCGCGCGTCCGCTGGACATCCTGATACTGACGGCCTGCGAGGGGGGACTTATCGTCGTCTCGGGCGTCCTCTGCGGCCTTTCGGCTTTGTTTGTGCTGGTAGCGGCCGTCAGCCCGATTTTGGCCGACAAGTACGGAATATTCGTCTACCTGTCGCCTCCGGCGGCCGGAGAGTGGGCTCTTTTGGGCTGCATCTGCCTTGCCGGCCTTGTTGCCAGCCTTTTCCCGGCATTGCGCGCGTATCGCATGAGTCTGTCGGACGGACTCACCATATCCATATGATGTTTCAATCCACAGCCGGCTCCATCCGTCGACTGATTCGGATTCCAAATAAAATGTTCCATTTTATTTGGAGAGCCGCAGGCGGGCAAAAGCCCGCCCGCTCCTCACAAAACCTGCGGTTTTGGCGCCTGTTTGGCAGGCGCGATGCCAATTCCAGATAAAATTGAAGCATTTATCTGGAATTGGCATAACGCACTTTGGCTTTGAGATTGTACACGGTTTATCTTCAGGCCGCGCCCGCAAGAGCAATTTCAAAGTGAAATTGCTCTAATGTCGCCACCAGGCGGCGTACCCCGGAAACTTTCCCCCGGCAGGCGCAATTCCCGGACTGCAAGCAAAATTCATTCCGCGCCCGCTTCCTCTTCCGGGGATTCCAGCGAGGCAAGAATTTCCCTGTAGGCGAGGCGCAGTCCCGGACGCTGCGCATCCGGCACCTCATGTCCGTCCAGGCAGCGTTCAAAAACTTCAAGGACATCCAGGTCCGCCAGGCGTTCCCCCGCATGTATCCCGCCCAGCAGGGTCTGCAAAAGGCGCGCGTCCTTGACCGCGCGGATCTGCATGCGCGTGCCGGCAACAAGCTCCTCCAGTCGGGCCGGCAGATCGCCGATTATCTCCTCGCCCCTGTAAGTTATCTCCAGCCAGGCCCCGGAATCCGCCCGGGCCAGAGAACGCAGACCCTCCTCAAGTTCGGCCATGTTCCCGCTGAGGCGCAGAAACTCCTGAAAAACCGGGACATCCAGCAGAGCGGTCTCCGCCTTCCCGCCCGCGCATTCCACCAGGCAGACGCTTTTTCTCTGCCCGGCCTCGGCGAAACCCATCGGCAAAGGTGAACCGCTGTAGCGTATGGTTCCCGCCCCGTCGACCTTCTGGGGGGCATGCAGGTGCCCCAGGGCCACGTAAGAGAAAAGCGGAGGAAAGACGTCCGCCGGCACAAGTCCGAGCGAACCCGCGTAAAGGTCCCGCACCCCGTCGCCTTCGTTGCGTCTGCCGCCGGCGACAAAAAGGTGCCCCATGGCCACTATGGGTATGTCCGCCCCCAATTCGTCCCTTTTGCGCCCGGCCAGTTCCGCGATGCGGGCGTAGTGCGCGCGGATGCCGCGCAACCTTGCGGTCTCTCTGTCTTCCATGCTTTCCCCGGCTTCGGCGAGGCGCACGTCGCCGTCGCGCAGATAGGGGACGGCGCAAACAATCAGCCCGGTCTTCCCCTCTGCATCGGCGAGCTCCAGCACCTCCCGGTCTTCCCCGATCCGGCCGAGCACGTGGATGCGCAAAGCCCGGAGCAACTCCCTGGGGGCGTTGAGAAAAGAAGGGGAATCGTGGTTGCCGGCGATTATCACCACGTGACGGCAGACCGGGGAGGCCGCCATACGGCATAAGAAGCGGTAATACAGTTCTTGGGAACGGGTTCCTGGGGTGGCCGAATCAAAGACGTCCCCGGACACGAGCAGGGCCTCCGCCCCGTGCCGGTCAACGGCAACCGCCAGCCAGTCCAGAAAAGCCTCGAATTCCGCCTGTCGGCTCGCCCGGTTCTCTGTTCGCCCTATGTGCCAGTCCGACGTATGGATGAATTTCATCAAGCGCTTTCCGGCGCGATGAAATGCGGCACGAAACGCGAGAGGTTGCCGGTAATAGGGCTGTTGTCTTCGCGCAGACCCAAGCCGCAGCTTTTGCCGCCCACTATCCAGACCCCGCAGACCGGACCCGCGCCCCCCACAAAAGGCGGGGGATTCAGGGCCTGCCCTATGAAGCCCTCATCCCCGTAAATCCCTTCGGTCATGAAAACCTGTTTGTGATTCTTGAAGACGTAGATGTTCGCCCCTTCCCGCGAGAGCAGGGGCTTCAGCACATAGTCGGGGACGGGCGGAGACTTGGCCGGATTGTGAAACCAGGCCGGCAGAAGATTGGGGTGTCCCTTGTGCCTCTCCCAGAGCAAGGGGAGGATGCCCTTGTTGGAGAGAAGCATTTTCCAGGCCGGTTCCACGAAAGTGGTGTCGCAGGCGGGCAGGAAAGCGGCGAAATCGTCCTTCCACATCAGTTCCCAGGGATAGAGCTTGAAGAGACGGCGGATGGCCGCGCCCTCGGGATCGATAAACAGGCCCTGCGTATCGACCCCTATGTCCTCCATGTAGATCTGTCTGCCCTCTATGCCGGCCTGGGCCGCGCAGTCCATGATGTACTCCACCGTGGCCCGGTCTTCCTCCGTGTCCTTCATGCTCGCGAAATGCATGAGGCCCTTGACCTGAAAGGAGGCGAAGGTCTCGATCAGCCGCTCCTGGACGCTGTTGAACTGATCCGCCCCTTCGGGGAGCGTCCCGAGTCTTATGCAGTCCTCAAGCCAGAGCCACTGGAAAAAAGCCGCCTCATAGAGTGCGGTCGGGGTATCGGCGTTGTATTCATAGAGCTTGGCCGGGCCGTGGCCGTCATAGGCGAAGTCGAAACGCCCGTAGAGGGACGGTTCGTTGCGCTGCCAGGAATCGCGCAGCATGTCCCAGAACTCCGGGGGGATGCGCAGTGCCGTCAAAAGTTCTTCACTGCCCGCGATCTCCGCCGCCAGTTCCAGGCACATGTCGGCCAGTTCCTGGGCCGGCTCCTCGAGTCCGGCTTCGATTTCTTCCAGGGTGAAGGAGTAGGCGGCGGATTCATCCCAGTATATTTCCCCGTCCACGTGATGGAAGAAAAAACCGTTTTCCTCGGCGATTTCCGTCCAGCCGGGACGGGGCTCAAGGCTTAAGCGCCTCACGAAGCTCCGCCCAAGCCGCCGGAAAAGCCGCCGCGCGCGCCGGAACCGGAACGGCCCATGACGGGTTTGGCGTTGTGGGTGATGCTCTGGCTTAAGCGCTGACCGGGATTGTTTACCTGGCCGGAGGCGTCCGGGCGCACGCTGTCCCCGCCCGCGGTGCGGAAGGAACGCTCTCCGGGGCGGCCGGCGCCGGCCGGATCCCGGTAGAGGCCCTGCGAACCCTGATACATGCCGCCTGCGCCCAAAAACCGCCCGGCCATGAAACCCATCATCATCGGCATCCAGTAACCGCCGGACTCGGCCCGCACCTCTGCCCCGGAAGTTCCTTCCGCCTTGTCTGCGGATGCGGCACAGGCCCCGGCTCCGAAGTTCGTCTCGCATTCCTCCCTGGAAGAAAAGCGCGGGGTCCGGACCGCGGCCTCCCTGGCCAGATCCCGGCATTCATCCTCGGAAAACACGGCGCTGTTCATACATTCCTGCAGAGAGGAAAAGGTGTACATGCCCTCGTCGGCGCGATCCGTGCCGCAGCCTTGCGCGCCAAAACCGATAGACCCCATAAGCAGCAAAGACAATGTTTTGCTTCGTTTCATCAAAAATTCCTTCCACTTGGAATCCGAATTACAGGTGTTTTCAAGTGCCGATCCGGATATTGCGACGTGTGCACCATACCATGTGTCGCTTACAACATTTTGCGCTTGAGATCGTCGCTTGACTGCGGGCAAAGCCCGCCTGCGCCGATCTCGCGGGCATCGCTACGCTTCGCGCCGCCGGAACATTTTAGCGGAACGGGTGGTTTAATGGCAAAATGCCCTAAAACTGCGCGGTCGCTTCGTTTTAAGCGACAAAGACCGCACGGCGAAAAATACGGTTTTTGCCGTGCTCACGCCGCCTCCGGCGTTGTTTGGGGCGGAAACCCCAATTGATCGGATTCATCATATATGGCCCCGCCCAAGAGTCAAGACTCTTTTTTTCTCAATCATCCGGTTTTGCGCCAATCTCAAGCGTAAAATGTTCCAGAGCAGTTCAACTTTGAAATTTGGACCGCTCTGCAAGGAGTTGCTCGCAAATCCTTGCCGCGAAATGCTTTCAGCTGAGCTTTGCTCGCCGTTAAGCGAGCATTTCAAGCGTAAAATGTTCTAAAGCGCGCATCGGGCTTGCCATTCACGAAAATTTCACGCGAAATGCGCGCGATGCGCATATTTCCCTTGTCATGGGGGTTCATTCTGGCCTTGCGCGGCGCGGACGACCCGCGCGCGGAACCGCTTACCGGCGCTTGCCGCAAGGCGAACCTGCTTCGCCGTTGACCGGCAAGCCCAAGCGTAAAACACTCCAGGAGGCCCGCCATGATCGATCAAAATCAAATTCCGGATGCTTCTTCACCCGCCCCGACGGCGCAGCCCGCCGCCGATTCGGACGGATCAGGGGCTTCAAACGCGTGCGAAACGCCACCCGGTTCTTTACGGAAAAGGTTTTCCCTTTCCGGAGTTGGACAAAGCCTTTCCGGTTCCTTGGGCCGTTGCGTCCTTGTCGGCTTCATCACCCTGTGCCTGCTCGTACCGTTGAGCCTCGTCGAAGGCGTGGTGAGTGACCGCAGTTATCTGTACCGGGCAGCGGTGAACAACATTGCCGACAGCTGGGGCAACGCCCAGACCGTCAGCGGCCCGGCTTTGCTTATTCCCTACCAGGTATGGGAGGAAGTACGGAAAGTCGTCAAAGTCGAGGTAAACGGCAGGGAGGAGTCCAGGGAAACCCTTGTCCGGGAATTGATCACCCGCCACAAGGTGGTGCTGCCGGCGGCTCTGGCCTTTAAAATACGCCTGGACCCGGAGATCCGCTACCGGGGCATCTACCGGCTGGCTTTGTACAACGCGCCCGTGGATGTCGACGGCGATTTTGTTTTGCCGGAGAAAAACGATTTTTTCGGCGACCTGCATAAAATTTACTGGGACAAGGCCTGGATGTGCATCGGCATAAGCGATCTCCGGGCTGTTTCGGAGGCCCCTCCGGGGCGCTGGGAAAACGCGGATTTGCCCGCTTACAGTCCAGGCACCGAGGCCGGCCCGCTTTTGGGAAGCGGTTTTCACACCGGGGTATTGCTGGGCGAAAAAGACGCGGGGGCGCGGCGTTCCTTTTCTCTGAAGCTCAAAATCAGGGGCAGCGGCGGGATTTATTTCACCCCTGTCGGCATAAACACGCGCATCTCCATGAGCGGGTTCTGGCCGACGCCAAGTTTTCAGGGCAGCATCCTGCCGGCGAAACGTTCCATATCCGCGCAGGGCTTTACCGCCGAATGGGAGATCCCGAATCTCACCCGCACCTATCCCCAGAGCGCGGACCTGGACAGCAGGGAGTACGACAGCGAGGAATACGCCGGTACGCGTAAAAACAGGAGCGCCATCACCGCCTTTTCCGCCGGGATGGACCTCTTCGAGCCCGTCTCCCTCTACCGCATGGCCAGCCGCTCCGTGGACTACGGGATTCTTTTCATCGCAGGCACCTTTGTGGCCTTGTTCGCCTTTGAACTGGCGGGACGCCGGCGTTTGCATCCCGTGCAATACGCCATGGTCGGGCTTTCCATGTCTTTGTTTTACCTGGTGCTGCTTTCCCTGGCCGAACACATGTCTTTCGGCCCGGCCTTTGCCGCCGCGAGCGCCGTCACCGTACTCATGAACGGCCTGTACATGGCCGCGGCGCTGAACAGCAGAATCAGAGGACTTTTCATGGGAGGGCTGCTTGCCGGACTTTATGCCCTGCTTTACTCCGTTCTGCAGATGGAGGACTACGCCCTGCTGATAGGCACCGGTCTGGTGCTGGCCATGATGGGCGTGCTGATGTTCGTAACCCGCAACCTGCCGCAAAAGGATTGACAGGGCTGACGCATCTTATTGCGTCGGCCCTGCGGCGATGCGCAAGCGTCGCCCGAAGCCGCAGGCTTCGTAAGGAGCAAGGCGGCTTTGCCGCCGCCGCGAATCTCAAAGGCGTGTATCATAAGGGAACCTCTACAAACCAGGATTTTTGTTTCCTGGCAAGGAAGGCGCGTTTCGACAAGGGTGAGTATATTCAACATATTCGACCCGTTGGAGGAAGGAGTCTGACGCCGCCAGGGGGCAAAAGACGGTTTATAGAGGTTCCCTTAATTAACAATTAGATGAGTCAGCCCTGAAAGGATTGAGGCGCGTGATTGCGCCTTTCGTCCGGATGCGGTAATGCTTCCGAAGGATAGTTCGGAAGGGATTTCTGATGAAAACCATCCTGGTGATTGAAGACGAGTCGTCCATAGCGGACACGATCGCGCACGGTATCGAACGCGAGGGATATGTGGCGGTCCGTTGCGAGCGCGGCTTTGAGGGTCTCGAGCGGCTGAAAGCCGGAGACTGCGCCTTGGTGGTGCTGGATATAGGGCTTCCCGACGTGAACGGCTTTGATTTGTGCAAGGCCATCCGCGCTTTTTCCGATGTGCCGGTTATATTCCTGACGGCGCGCGACGAGGAGATCGACAAGATTGTGGGCCTTGAGATCGGGGCGGACGACTATGTGACCAAACCCTTTTCCCCGCGCGAGCTGGCGGCCCGGATCAAAACCGTGCTGCGCCGGGCGCGGGCCGAACCCGCCGCTGAAACCGAGCCCCTTGCGCCCGGCAAGGGGCTTTGCATTGACACGGACAAGCTGCAGGCCACTTACGCCGGCCGGCGGCTTGAGCTGACCCGCAGCGAATTCAGGCTTCTCTCTCTGCTGGCCGCGCATCCGGGGCGGGTTTATTCGCGCGAGTCCATCATGGATGCCCTGTGGGGCGCCGGCAGCCCCAGTCTTGACCGCACCGTGGACGCCCACGTCAAATCCCTGCGCGCCAAATTCCGGGAAGCGGACGAAAATCTTGACCCCATACTCACGCACCGGGGCACAGGCTACGCCCTGCGTGAGGGATTGTGAGCCGGGCGTGAACCTGCGCCTGCGCATTATCCTGACCTTCGCCCTGCTGATGGCGGCTTCATTCACGGTGGTCATCCGGCTGATCCTCAGCGACGTGCGGCCGCGCTATCTTGAGGCCGTGGAGGAGGCCATGGTGGACACGGCGGAATTCGTCGCGGCCCTGCTTTCCGGGAGTCTGGAGGGGGAAGACATCCGGGCGCAAGACGTTAAAGCCGTCATGGAAGCCGTGAGGAAAAGAAGCTTTGAGGCGCGCATCTACGATATGGTCAAGCGGGGCGTGTCCATGCAGGTCTATGTGACGGACGCCGAAGGGATGCTGGTCTACGATTCCACGGACAGACAGCCGGCCGGAACGGACTTTTCCCGCTGGCGCGACGTGTACCTTACCTTGCGCGGACGGTATGGGGCGCGGTCCACGCGCATGGACGCCGGGGACGCTTCCACGCAGGTGCTTTTCGTCGCCGCGCCCGTGCAAAAGGACGGCAGGATTGTGGGCGTCGTCTCCGTGGGCAAACCCACGAACAGCATTTCCTTTCTCATCGACATCGCCAAAAGGCGTTTTCTCTTTGGTCTCCTGCTCGTGGGCCTTGCGGCCCTCGCCGTTTCCGTGGCCTTGTCCTTCTGGATAACCCGTCCGGTGAAGCGGCTGATCGACTGGGTTTCGGCCGTCCAACGAGGGGAGGGCAGGCGGCTTCCTCCCCTCGGGACGTCGGAGATCGGGGTTTTGGGCGCGGCAATGGAGGAAATGCAGGCCAGATTGGAGGGGAAAAATTATATCGAGGATTATGTGCGCGCCCTGACCCATGAACTCAAGAGCCCGCTCACCGGCATCAAGGGGGCGGGGGAGATACTGCGCGACCACGTGACGGACGGGACGGACCTGAAGTTTCTGGACAACATAGACAGCGAGGTGGACCGTCTGCACAGTCTGGTGGACCGGATGCTCCAGCTTTCCCGCCTGGAAAACGTGCGCGCGATCAATAAGGCGCGCTTCAGCGCCCGGGACTTTTTCCAGGATTTGGCCGGCAGTTTCCATGCCCGGCTTACGGCCAGGGACATCCGCCTGGAGCTTGAGGTGCAGGAGGGTCTGGTCCTGGAAGGCGACGAGCTGCTGCTGCGCCAGGCCGTGGGCAACCTGATCGCCAATGCCCTTGATTTTTCTCCCGCCGGGACTTTGATCGGCATCAGGGCCGCCAAAGACAGGGACAAGCTGAGGATCACGGTGCGGGATCAGGGCGCGGGCATGCCGGATTTCGCTTTGACCAAGGCTTTCGACAAGTTTTTTTCTCTCAGCCGTCCGGATACGGGAAAAAAGAGCACGGGCCTGGGTCTGCCCTTTGTGGCGGAGGTGATGTCCCTGCATGGGGGGAGCGTGCGCATCGCCAATGCGGACCCCGGTCTGGAAGCGGAGATTGAGCTGCCGTGTTGAGCGGACACAAGGCGGGATGTCGGAATTTTTGTTCTGTTGGGTAACTATGCTGCTGGAATTTTTGTTCTTGACCGCGCCCCGGAAGATGTGTAAAAAGGCTAGTTCCGCGCTTGACCGGAGGTCGCGTCGGGATTTGTTTTTTGTACGCTGATGCCGACTCGCGACCGACAGGGAGCAAATTGGCATCGGCTGAAGGCTTTGCCTTCAGCCCGCCGCGAAGGAGCAGGCGGCGTTGACCGCCGCCGTAAAGCGCCGAAGCTGGCGTGCCTTTCCGCATTCAAACCCGTTTGAATGCAACTTGGTATGAGGCTGCCGGATGCGGATACCGGAACTTATATCCATACTTGAGCGCCATGCCCCTTTGGAGGCCGCCGCGTCCTGGGACGTTTCCGGCCTGCAGGTGGCTTCCTTGGCGGAGGAAGCCGCAAGCGTGGCCGTGACTCTGGAGCCGGATCCGGAAATATTGCGGGCCGCCGCCGAGGCCGGGGCGGATTTTATCGTTTCCCACCATCCCCTGTCTATGCAGCCGCGGTTTCCCAACCGCAAAGACGCTTACCTGGAAGTTCTCTCTTTGCTTTTGACGCGCGGCATCGCCCTTTACAGCGCCCACACCTCGCTTGACGCCAATACTGAAGGCCCGGCGTGGTTTTTGGCTTCCGAGCTCGATCTTCTGGATGTGAAAGTGCTTGATCCCGCACAGGCTTGTCCCGACGGCGCGCGAGTTTTCGGATTCGGCTTTTGCGGCAGCCTGCGGCGGGAAATGCGCTATGCGGAATTTTACGGCGCGTTGCGCGCGATCCTGGGCCGGGACGTCCTCCAGGTTTGCGGGGCGATGCCGGAGCGCGTTTCCCGCATCGCCTGCTGTCCGGGCTCCGGGGCCTCGCTTGTCCCCATCGCCGCGGCAAAGGGCGCGGATGTCTTCATAACCGGTGACGTCCGCTATCACAGCGCCCTGGAAGCCTCCGAACTCGGGCTTTGCGTGTTTGACGTCGGCCATTTTGTCCTTGAAGAGATGATGATGAGCCGTTTTGCCGATTTGCTCGCCCATGCCCTGCCTGTCCCGGTGCGCTTTTTTCCCGGCCGGGATCCCTTTTTTCCCGGCACGGCCATGCCGCCGCGTCCAGCGGCCCGAAGATGAACCACCAAGGCCTGGAGGAAGACTTTGAGCCATTATCTTAAGCAGATAGAATTGTTGCGTTCCCTGCAGAAAGTGGACGACGAGATACACACCATCCGCAAGGAACTGGAGGCGGCTCCGCAGGAACTGGAAGACCTGCGGCGGCGTTTTGCGGAGGCGTCCGGGCAGCGCGAGCGCCAGCAGGACAAGATGAGCCATCTGCGCGACCAGGACAAGCGCCTGGGCGCCGAAATAGAGGACGACTCCGCCCGCCTCAAGAAAAGCAAGGGCAAACTCATGGGGGTGGGAAACACGCGCGAATACCACGCCATGGTGCGGGAAATGGATTCGCTGGAGCGCCTGCACCGCAACCGGGAAGAGGAAAGGTCCGCCCTGGCGGAGGAGCTGGAGCGGCAGACCTCTTTGCTTGCGGAAATCGAGGCGGGGTACGTCTTATTGGAGAAGGAACTGGCCGAGTGCGAGGCCGGGCTGCAACACCGCATGCAGACGGCGGAAACCAATCTGGGTTCCCTGATGCTCAAGCGCAACGAAGCCGCGCGCCAGGTGCCGCCCCCGGTATTCGCGCGCTATGAATTCATCCGCGAGCGCCTTGAGCATCCGGTGATCGTGCCGGTGGCGAACGGGGTATGCACTGGCTGCAACATCGCCATTCCTCCGCAGAATTATATAGAACTGCAAAAAGCCTCGCAGATACTCTCATGTCCCAACTGCCAGAGGCTGATGTTCTGGATCGAAGCTTCCCCCGCGGAAACAGAGGGGATTTGACGAAAGCGGGCCGGATCATCGCTGCGCGCGCCGCAATCCGGGGGGCGCCTCCCGCCGAGGGGGACGCTGTCCCGGGTTTTCCGGAACGCGGGGAGGAAAGTCCGGGCTCCGAAGGGCACGGCGCTGGGTAACTCCCAGGTGGAGCAATCCACGGCAAGTGCAACAGAAAGCAAACCGCCACGTTTCAAACGGGGTAAGGGTGAAAGGGTGGGGTAAGAGCCCACCGGCTGGAGCGGCGACGCGCCAGGCCGGGTGAACCCCGCCGGGAGCAAGACCAAATAGGGAAGCGTTCGAGGCCGGCCCGGCCGATGCTTCCGGGTAGGTCGCTTGAGGCCGCGGGCAATCGCGGTCCCAGAGGAATGATGATCACCTCTTTCTTGACCCCTGCGGCCGAAGGGAGAGGGACAGAACCCGGCTTACAGGCCCGCTTTCGTCACGCATACTTCTTTTATCCGCAAGTGGCACGCCGTAACGCCCGGAGCGGTTTACGCCCGAGATTGCCGCTTGACGGCGGGCGCAGCCCGCCTGCGCCAATCTCGCGGACGGTGTTACGCTTCGCTTCACACCGTCAGGGCATTTTATCGGCAAGATACTTTCAATGACAAATGCCCTATATCTTGGAGGGAAGAGATGTCCCGTCTGCCGCGCAGCGGCTTTGGTTACGACGTGCACCGCTACGGGGGCGCGCGTCCTCTGGTGCTGGGCGGTCTGCCCCTCAACTGCGGCATATGCGTGGACGCCAACTCCGACGGCGACGTGCTGCTTCACGCCCTGATGGACGCCCTGCTGGGATGCATCTGCGCGGGCGACATAGGTGAGCTTTTTCCGGACACGGACCCGGCTTTGGAGAACATAGCCAGCGGCGTGCTGCTGGCCGAGGTGCTGGAGCGTTGCAGAGCCGCCGGGTTCACCCTGATCCACGCGGATCTAACCATAATAGCCGAGGTTCCGCGCATCTCCCCGCACCGCCGCGCCATTGCCGCCAACCTGTCCAGGCTTTTGCGCCTTGATCCCTCCTGCATCAACGTCAAGGCCGGCAGCGAGGAAAAATTGGGGTTTACGGGAGAAAAAAAAGGCATCAAGGCCTATGCCCTGGTCAGCGGTTTTTTGCGCGCGGCCGGGAAAGATGCGGATTATGACCCTGACTGAACGCCTGGTCCTGCAAGGCGAAGAATTCTGGCGCCTGCTCTGGGGCTGGATCCCCGGCGGTTTCGGCACACTGCTCCGAAGATTTCTCTATCGTCCCCTGTTTTGCTCTGCCGGTCCTTTTCGTTCCGGGGTAGGGGTCGTTGTGCAGGGTTTTGCGAATATCAGCATGGGCGGGGGCTGCGGTCTGAACCGATATTGCTCGCTCTACGCCTCGCGCGGGAAAATCAGCCTGGGCGACGATGTTTTTCTCGGCGATTTCAGTTCGATAAACGCCAACGACGCCCACGTCCGCATCGGCAGCCGGGTCGCCATAGGCCCGATGTGCCTGATCCAGGGCGCGAACCACGCCTTCGACCGTCTGGATACGCCCATAACCGGGCAGGGGCACGTCCCGGCGGAGGTGGTCATAGAGGACAACGTCTGGATCGGCGCCCACGCGGTCATTTTGCCCGGCACGCGCATCGGCGCGGGCGCGGTGATCGCCGCGGGGGCCGTGGTCAGCCGGGACGTGCCGCCGGATACGGTGGCGGCCGGCGTGCCGGCCCGGCCCCTGCGCCGTCGCGGCCGCAGACAGGAAAGGAACGGAGAATGCAAATAGGCGTTAGCACCACGAGCTTTGCCGAATATGACGAGGAACCCCTGCGCCTGCTGCGCGCCGCGGGCCTGGAGATCAGAAGGAACAGCGCGGGCCGCGCGCTGACCGAGGACGAGGCCGTGGAGTTCCTGCACGGCTGCGTCGGACTGATCGCCGGTACCGAACCGCTGAGCGCCAAGGTCATGGAGGCGAATCCGCAACTTGCGGCCATCTCGCGCTGCGGGACCGGTCTTGACAACGTGGACCTCGAGGCCGCGAAAAAACGCGGCCTGATCGTGAAAAATACCCCGGATGCCCCGACCGCGGCCGTGGCGGAGCTGACCCTCGGTTTGGCTTTGAACCTTGCGCGCCGGGTCTGCCAGATGGACCGGGAAGTGCGGGCCGGGCGGTGGAAAAAGCGCATGGGCGGCCTCATATCCGGGAAAAGGTCGGGAATCGTCGGTTTCGGGCGCATAGGGCGCAAGGTGGCCGGGTATTTTTCCGCCTTGGGCTGCGAGGTGGTTTTCTACGATCCTTTCGTCCTTGCGGCGGAAAATTTCCGGCGCGTGGAACTGGACGATCTGCTGGCCTCTTCGGATATCGTCACCCTGCATTGTCCGCCGCGCCCGGACGGGCGTCCGGTTCTGGGGGAAGCGGAACTTGGGGCGATGAAGGCAGGGGCTTTGCTGATCAACGCCGCGCGCGGCGGAGCCGCGGACGAGCAGGCCCTCTGCGCCTGTCTGCGCTCGGGCGCGCTGGGCGGGGCGGCCCTGGACGTGTTTTCCAGGGAACCGTACCCCGCGGACGGGGAACTGGCCTCTTTCCCCAATGTCATACTCACCCCGCACATCGGGGCTTATGCCGTGGAAACCCGCGTGGACATGGAAATCGAAAGCGCGCGCAACCTGCTGCTTGCGCTGGGACATCAGGGAACAAAAGATGAACGTAGATGTTGCGGTCTTTGATTGCGACGGGGTCATTCTGGAGAGTATGGACATAAAAAGTCTGGCTTTCCGGCGGGTGGGCGAGGAATACGGGCCGGAGGCGGCCGGGCGGCTTGAGGACTATCACCGTCTGCACGGCGGGGTGAGCCGTTACAGGAAATTCGCCTGGTTTTTCCGGGAGGTGCTGGGCAGAGAGATCACCGCTGCGGACGAAGAAACCATGAACGCGAAATTCGTGCGCGCGGCCTTGGAAGAAGTGCTGGTCTGCCCGCTTGTGCCTGGTATCCGGGAAGTTCTGGACCGTCTATCCGGACGGCTGCCCCTTTATGTGGCTTCGGGCACGCCGGAGGACGAACTGCGCTTCATTCTGGAGAAACGCCGTCTTGCCGGCTATTTTGTCCGTATTTGCGGTTCCCCTCCGGACAAGGAGGAGATATTGCGGACCATTGTGGAAGAGAGGGGAATCAACCCGGAGCGCTGTCTTATGGTGGGGGACGCGGAAACGGACCGGGCCGCCGCTGCGCGGGTCGGAACCCTGTTCTACGGGCGCGGTGAATATTTCCGGGATTTGGGTTGTCCCTGGTACCAGGACATGACCCACCTCACGGGTTGGATTGAAACTGGGGCTTGAATCTGGCCACGGCTGCGTCGAATTCCTTTTGCAGCGAGGACATGAGTTCTTTGACCGTGGTGATCCCGTCCACACGGAAAACATTGGCGCCGCTGAAGACGAAACCGCGTTCCAGATTGCCGCGCATGGCGTTCAGGAGCGCGGAGGCGATGCAGTAGGGCGATTTGTCCGGGTTGCAGGTGGTTATGCAGTGGAAAAGGCAGTGGAAATTTTTCCGGCCTTCCTCCAGGGCTTCTATGAACCGGCCCCTGATCGCCCTGCCCGGCATGCCGACCGGACTTTTGATGATCGCTATGTCTTTTTCCTCGGCTTCGACATAGGCCTGCTTGAAACGAATATCCGCGTCGCATTCCTCGGTGGCCACAAAACGCGTGCCCATCTGCACCCCTGCGGCCCCCATGTTCAGGAAGCTGTGGATGTCCTCGCCGGTGTAGACCCCTCCGGCCGCGATCACCGGAACCGGCTTTGCAGCCGCGTCCTCAAAGGGTTTAACCGCCTCAATGACCTTGGGGACGATTTTTTCCAAGGCATTGGAGGGGTTGTCCAGCTCCTCCGGCTTGTAGCCCAGGTGGCCGCCGGCCTTGGGTCCTTCGACCACAAAGGCGTCCGGCAGGTAAGCATAGCGCGAAATCCACTTCTTGCAGATAAGGGTGGCGGCGCGGGCGGAGGAGACAATGGGCACGAGGCAGGTGCGGAATTCCTCTTTTTTTTCGTCGCGCATCTCGCGCAGGATTTTAGGCAGGTCCATGGGCAGCCCCGCCCCGGAAAAAATGATGTCGGCGCGCTCGACTATGGCGGCGCGCACCAGGGAGGCGAAATCCGTCAGGGCGACCATGATGTTCACCCCTATTATGCCGTCGGTCAGGGCCTTTGCCTTGCGGATCTCGTCGGCCAGGGCGCGGCGGTTGGCGCCCACCGGGTCTTTTGCCACATCCGCTTCCTTCATGCCGATCATGGCCCCGGCGATAACCCCTATGCCGCCTTCAGCCGCCACAGCCGAAGCCAGGCGGTGCAGGGAAATGCCCACGCCCATGCCGCCCTGCACAATGGGCATCCGGGCGACACTATTGCCTATTGTCAGAGAGGGGAAAGCCATGTTTAACTCCTTTTGCGCACCAGAGCATTCAACGCTTGCGACGCTTGCCTGACGGCGGGCAAAGCCCGCCTGCCTGCATCTCGCGGCAAGGATTTGCCCGGCAAATCCTTACGCGGCAATCCACTCGTTTCATTCGTGAATTGCTTTAACGGCGTCAACAGTCAACAGGATATCGATGTTATTGTACACAATTTTTGCGCTGAGCACCAGTCGCAGTGCCGGCCGGGGAGCGGCATAAACCGTTTGCTGGTTAACACATGGCGCAGAAGGAAATCAAGTAGTTTCGGCAGACGGTTTTCGATTATTCCGCAGCTTTCCTCCCGAGAAAAATTTTTCGGGAAGAGATATTTTTCCTTGCCGGTTTCCGCCAATTCCACCCAAGCCGCGTTCAGGGCGGGAAGCCGCGCGGCGGAGAGTGCGGCGGGCAGCGCGTCCTGCCGCCTTGCCAGGGAATAGAGCAGGAGATAGAAGGGCAGTTGAACGCTTTGCAGGTTTTCCCCGAGTTCGGCAAGCGGGGAACCTTCTCCTTCTTCCCCGCCCGGTTCCCAGTCGGCCAGACGCTTCCACAGAAGATGTTCGTCCTCCCAGACCCCTTCCGACAAGTCCGGCAGCCCGCCGGTTTTGTAATCCAGAATATGCACGGCGTCTTCCTGCCCCGTTTCGGGACGCTGATCCAGGCGATCCAGCCGGCCCGCCAGGGAGAAGACGGCACCCTGGGGCAAGACCGTGCCGGGGGCGGTGAAGGTGGCGCAGAGCGGGCATTCCACGGCCAGGACCTTTGTCGGAGGCTGCCCGTCCAGATAGGCATCCATGCGGCTTTTCGCCGCGATTGTGAGCATGGCCGCGGAATCCGCCGGCAGCCTTTGCGTGAGTTCGGCATAGGTCGGAGAGGAAAAAAAGGATTTTCTCAGCAGGGCGCGGTCTTTTTTGCTCCATGCGCGCCCGGCGTCCAGAGAGCGGTTCAGTCGCTCGGAGTAGAAATCATGCAGAGTCCTGTGCAAGAGGTCGCCTACGGCCTTGGGGTCGTCGCCCTCCACGGCTTGCGGCCCCGGGGTGATGCCCGCCAGGCGGGTATAAAAAAAGCGGGCGGGGCAGCGCATGTAGTCGTCCAGAAGCGGGGCGGAGATCGAACGGAGGAAGAGGCTTTGCACCAGGGCGCGCGCGGGTTCGTCCGCCTCAATGCTCCTGCGCCGCACGGCAGGCGGCTGAATTTTCGCGGTGAGCGCGCGCAGGACGCCGCTGTCGTCCCCGGCCGTCAGCAGTCGCCCGAGTTTTCGCTCTTCTTCCCACAGGAGTTCCTCTACGAAGCGGCTCTTTTTTTTCCGGCCGCCCTGCAGACCGGCTTCTTCCCCTTCCTGCCAGAGGAGCACCACCTTTTCCGCTCCCCGGATCAGGCGGAAAAAATTGTAGGCGGAGATCGTTTCGCGGCCGTGCGGAGAAGGCAGGCCAAGCTCCGGGCGCAAGGCGTCCGGCAGCAGGGGGTCGCCGACCGGAGCGCCGGGCAGGTTTTGCTCGACCGCGTCCAGGATGATTACGCGCCGGAAGGAAAGCAGGCGGCTTTCCAGCAGACCGATGACCTGGAGGCCGACCAGAGGTTCGGCTTCAAAGGGGACGCGCTCCGCGTCCAGCAGAGAACGCAGCAGGGCGAAAAGGGCGGGTTCGGCGAACGGCTCCAGGGACAGTCCGGAATCTCTCAGGGAGGGCAGGAGGGAGAAGCGCAGCCGGTAGACGCATTCGGCGTCGATGGGGAAACGCCGTTTCGCCTCGGCCCCGCGCCTGTCCATGAGCCGGCACAGTCCTTCAAGCGCCTGCGCCAGATCGGCCGGGCAGGTCAGGCCGCCAAAGGAGGAGAGAGTGACCGCGAAAAGCTCGTCAAGCAGGAGGAAAACGGCCTTGGAAGGGGTTTCTTCCGGGGTGAGAAGCTGGCGCGTTTCCTCCAGAATGGCGACGGGGTCCGCGAATTTGCGCTCCCGGTTGCGGATGTCCAGGTCAAGGCGGTGCAGCATCCGCCGGAAGTCTTCGTCGTCATCCGGGTCCGGAGCGCCGGTGGAGAGCATTTTTACATAAGGGTGGCGGAGCAGGTCCACCAGATCCCGCCAGTAGTAGAGGCCGCCGCGCGCGTTTTCCCTCAGGCGGATCAGGGTATCCAGCAGACGGAAC
Organism: Desulfovibrio sp.; assembly: GCA_031288535.1. GTDB lineage: Bacteria > Desulfobacterota > Desulfovibrionia > Desulfovibrionales > Desulfovibrionaceae > Frigididesulfovibrio. The sequence goes on from JAITRF010000019.1 coordinate 19,684, forward strand.
AGAGGGGAGCGGGCGAGAGGGTAGCCCAGGGAAATGTTGACGTCCGTATTGGGGAGATGATGCAGAACCGCCGGCAGCAGATCCCCCGAAAGCAGGATCACGGCCGTGTCGGCGGGCAAATCTCCGGAAATTTCTTCCGGAAAAACGGATTCGGTTTCTTCGCTTGTAGCGTTCAATGTTTGAGACGCCTGCCTGACGGCGGGAGAATCCCGTCCGTGGGACGCGTCCGGACCGGCGCCAGGCTCGTCCGGGGTCTTCGGAGGAGGCGTTTCGTTCTCCTTCGGACAGGAAACCCGGCCGCCGGCGAGTTCCTCTTTTAAAATCCGGAGCTGGGAATGCAGGTCATAGCCCGCAATATGGCGGATTTCCGGTCTGTGTTCCGTCCCGGCGCGGCCTGGAAAAAGTTCCACGCGGCAGGCCCAGTCCTTTGCCCAGTCGAGGAAGGGCAGACAGCTCCAGTGCGCCCGCGCGGCGTCTTCTTCGCGGGCCGCTGCCGCGTCCGCCTGGATGATTACCCTGGCCTCGAGGTCTTCGGCCAGACGGCGGAAAATGATGTTTTCCGCGCGGGTGAGCGTATGAAAACCGGCCAGATAGATACGGGAGGGGGCTTCGGGGGCGCCGAAGATGAACCCGGAGGGGAAATGTCCGGGCAGGGCCTTGTGTTTCTGTATGTATCCGGCGCAGGCGCCGGCCATGTACCCGGCGGTGCGCAAGCCTTCCCGCCGCAGGGCGGCGCGGTAGCCGGAGAAAATGTGCCCGAGTCTTGCGAGCAGGGAGGAGGGGAAGCTTGAGTCCCGCGCGAAAAGCCTGTCTTCGGGATTTTCTCCGGCCGCGAAGGAAAAAAAGTTTTCCGGCGCGGCGCACTGGCTGAGGCATTCTTCAAAAAGCCCGGCAAGGCGCAGTCCCCAAGGGAAAAAGGTCGAGGCGTCCGGGGAAAAGCCGGGGCCTTCCCCGTCCGGTTGCTCTCTTGCGAGGGCCAGCAGCAAGGCGATGAGGTCCGGCATAGCGGCTTCGCGCGGCATGTCCGGCTCAATCAGATCGAAGAACTCCGCGCACAGGTCCCGCACTGTGAGCATACGCGGCATGATCAGGGGTTTGCGCGCCCGCCGGTCTTCGCGCATGAGCAGGGTCAGATAGCGGGCGGGTCGGGCGTGCGGGAAAACGAACAGGGCGCGGCTCAAGTCTTTGCGGCAGTCCTCCAGAGCGAAGTCCAGCAGGTCGCGCAGGAAATTACGTTCCCAAGGGATGAGAATGAACGGTTGTTTCATGTGGGAGCATATAGCCCGTCCGGCCCGGGAGGGCAAGGCCGGCGTCCGGTTCCGTTGCTGATACAAAATTGCGGCCGGTAGGGTAGTTTTTGGTATCGGCTGACGACGTTGCCTTCAGCCCGCCGCGCGGGCGCGGGCGGCGTTGACTGTCGCCGCAAAGCGCCGAAGCGGGTGTGCTTTTCCGCATTCAAACCCGTTTGGATGCGACTTGGCATGGTGCGCGAAATTCCCTCCGGAATTTACAGGATTGTGGAAAAATATTTCTACATGTCAGTACTTTCCGGCATGGACAAAGAGAGGAAACTTGCCTAAATACAAGAAGTCCGGGATACGGCAACCGGCGTCCTTTCCGGCATTTCTCCCGGCGGCGCGGTGGGAGTGGACGCCGTCAACCATCGGCACATGGAGGGCGTGATGAAAAAGTTTGCGGCATTGCTTGTGGTCATGGGTCTTTTTTGTCTGGGATCGGTGGCCGGCGCGGCCGGTGTTCCGGTGAGCACCGACAAGGCTCCGGCAGCCATCGGGCCTTACAGCCAGGCGGTATGGGCCGGAAATTTGCTTTTCCTTTCCGGGCAGATCGGTCTTAACCCGGCCACCGGAAAGTTGGCCGAGGGCGGGACTCTGGCCCAGGCGGAGCAGATTTTCAAAAACATCAAGGCGATTTTGGAATCCCAGAAGCTGGGCTTCCCGGACGTCGTGAAAGTGACGGTTTTCGGGATGGACATCAAGGAATTCCCGGAAGTGAACAAACTTTACGCCACCTTTTTCCCCAAGAACCCGCCGGCGCGTTCCTTCGTGCAGATAAGCGCCCTGCCGGCCGGGGCGGCCATTGAAATAGAAGTTGTGGCGTACTCGGAAGCCAAAAAGTAGGGTTCGGCGGAGAAAGCGGGAAAACTTGCAGGAGCCGCAAGGCGGAAGCATACTTACATTTACGGACGGAAAGCGGCCTATTCTCAAGTCGGGGGGTAGGCCGCTGATCTTTCTGGTGGGACGCGCGCGAACTGAAACGCTGGCTTGCGGCCGAAGGTTGCACCTTCGAGAACCACGCCGGGGCAGCGGACATCTGACCGTGCGCCTTGGGGAGCGCGTTTCGCAACTGCCCATGCACGGCAAGGGCAGGGAACTGGCCTTGTGCGCAAGATTTTGAAAGACCTTGGCCTGTTTCAATCCACAGTCGACCCGTCCGCCGACTGAGTTTGCCCTAGCTGAAAGATGATGTATCAGAGAAAGGAATTTCCGATGAACGAAAGCGAATACGCCGTCATTCTTTCCCCGGACGATAACGGCGCCTGGCTTGTCACCTGCGGCGTTTTGCCGGAAGTGACCACCTTCGGGGAAACGCGGGAAGAAGCCTTGAAAAACGCGGTGTTTGCCATTGAGGAAGCCTTAAAATTGACAGACTAACACTTCTATTCGAATTGTGTTACGATTTGGAGCCCTACGGGTTCGCCTTGGTGAACTGGTGGACGGCCCTGACCGCAGGAGTCGAGGCCAGCGAGAAGCACGCCTAACGCCTGAAAAGCTCGGAGTGAGAGCCACGACGGGCAATCTTCAGAGTTTCCGGCTCTTCTGTCCTGTAAATCAAGAGTAAATCCGGCTTCAGGTGGCATTCCCTGTAGCCTTTCCAATCCCCGACAAGGGCATGGTCTCGGTAGTTCTCCGGCAAGGGTTTATCGTCGGCCAGAAGCAAGGCCGCGCCTTCATAGATCGCCCGCACGTCTTGAGCATGGCGCGGGTTCGATAGAGCGCGTTTATAGTCCTTTTTGAAGGCCGCAGAGAGCTCAATTGTCCGCATCAAGCGCCGCCATCATGTCAGCTACAGAATTGAACTTTTCGCCCTTCCCGGCTTCAAGCTCTTCAATGGCCCGGCGCGTTGTCGCGTTCGGCGCTTTTACCTCAAATGGTAAGCGGCGCTCATCGGCCACCCTCATCAGGAGCAGCCGTATAGCATCGGACATCGAAAGGCCCATATCGGCCAAGGCGTCGGCGGCCCGTTCCTTTATGGCCGTATCAATCCGCGCACGGACTACAGAATCATGTGTTTGTACGGTATTCATGGCTTCACCTCTTGAAAAATGTAGCTATGACGTGGCTACAAGTCAAGCCTTTTGTTTGACGCCCTGGCCGCCTGCCGGTGCTTTCGGGGCAGGCTTGAAAAGCCCTTGTTTTAGGGCGTTTTCATAGACTCTTTTGTTGCTTGGCGTGCAAAGCTCGAACTTTTGGCAAGCCTTGCAAATCCGCTTTTTATTGTATTGTTTCCGGCGCACAAAATCTTTAGCACTGGCGCATTGATTGGCTTCGCGCATCACCCCTATGACCGCGCAAATAAATTGCGCTTGCGTCTTCGCGGCGGGGTGCCAAGCGACACTTGTTTCCGACGAAGAAAGATCCGGGATATTATGTGATTTAGCGGGATATAGCGGGACGGAAACCGGCATAACAGAGGCAGGCCACCTAATTTTGGTCGGCAAACGGATAAATCGTTTGCTCTAACCCAAGACATTTCTATTTGTTGACAACACTCCTTCGCAAGCTTTTGCCGAAAAAAAATCCCGTCTGGGACGGTACGATGAGAGCAACGGCTGCCGCTATCTTATTTTTTGTCATTCTGAGCGAAGCGAAGAATCCATCTTTCCGCCTTTGGCCTTTGAAGATGAAAGACATGAAGATAGATTCTTCACTGCGCTTCGCTCCGTTCAGAATGACAGAGAGCAAAGCGAAGCGAAGAATCCATCTTTCCGCCTTTGGCCTTTGGAGATGAAAGGCATGAAGATAGATT
>JAITRF010000105.1 GCA_031288535.1 Desulfovibrio sp.
CGCAAGCGCTGTTTCGCCTTGCCGCTCGAAATGCTTCGCATTTCGGCGTGACATCCTGTCACGCTTTCCATTTTCAGATCAAAAATGAGGACATTTTTGATCTGAAAATGGAATAAGGAGCAAGGCGGCTTTGCCGCCGCCGCGAATCTCAAAGGCGTATATCATAATACCCTTAATTAACAATATAAAATTTTCGATGCGTCAGCCCTGTTTTGCGCGGCGGATCGGGGCCGTACTCCTTCAGGTATCGGAGCATCTCCGTTCCTCGCGCAAAAAATGCTCCATGCTTACGGAGTTCAGTTTGCCCATCAGTTTTTCGGACAAAACCCGCAGGATGCGCCGGGTCGCGCACTTGTCCGGCTGACGCGGGCAGTCATTGGCCTTCTGCCCGCAGCATACGTCCAAAACCACTCCTCCTTCCATGATGCGCACGACGTCGCCAAGGGAAATATCGTCCAAAGACCCGATCAGGCGGTATCCGCCGCCCGCGCCGCGCAGGCTCTCCACCAGCCCGGCCCGGCGCAGTCTCACCAGTATCCTCTCCGCGAACTTGACGGAAACGCCGGCAAGCCCCGCCAGGGAGCCGGCCGACAAAAGGCTTTCACATCCGGCGCGGTCAAGCTCGCACAGGATTCTTCCCGCAAATCTCGTCTCGGCGGACAGTTTCATCGCAATCCTCCCGTAAAATTTCGCGCCGGATTCCCGGCGATGCGGAGTTTCATGGCAGCAAATCCCGGATCCCGGCCGCGCGGATCACCTCTCTGGTCAGCAGTTCCGGGGTGTTTTCCACAAGCCCGTCCAGCTCGTCCCTGTCCACCTCCAGCACCCCTCCGGGCGCGTGCGCGGGGTACAAGCCGGGCGGCAGATCGGCGGTAAAAAAGCTGATGTGCGCCGCGCCGTCGGAGATGTCGGCGACTTTCTCCGCCGTAAGCCCGGCAAGCCCTCCTTCCTCGGCCAGCAGACGCAGGGCGGCGTCCTCTCGCGCCTCCCCCACCCGCAGGTGGCAGGAGTAGATGTCCCAGACGCCGCGCCGCGCCGCCCCCACGCGCGTCTTTTTGCGCAGGATGAGCCTCCCCTCGCCGGAGCGCAGGGCCAGGGCGCAAATCCTGATCCCGAGGGATTTGCGCCGGGCCGCCTCGGCAGGCATGCACATCAGCAGCCGGTCCGCGCTGTCCGCGACTTCGCAAAGCCCGGCGCGCTCCGCCTCGTCCATATCCGGAAGCGCGATTTTCCCCGGCACGCCCGCGCGCAAACTCCGCGCAGGCGTTTCGGACAAGGCGCGCAAAGCCTCGGCCCGCAACTCTAGCGCGGCCTGCGCGATGCGGGAGCGCCCTTCCTCCGGCCTTTTCCTCAACCCTGGTTTTGCGTCCATTATTTCCCTGTTTGCAAAAAATTTTCAACCCGCTATACTGAGGCGCCATGCGCCTGCCGGGTGAATATAGCATCGCAAGGCTCGCAAAGAAAGATGCGCAAGCCGTATCCTCCCTTGAGGCGGAATGTTTTCCCACATGCTTCGGCCCGGCGCAGTACGCCGCAATTCTGGACGCGGGGGAAAACGCCCCTTTGCGCGTGTTCGGGCTTTTTGCCCCAAACGGAAAAGAAGGCGAAAGCCTTGCGGCCTATGTGAGCTTCGCCCTGCATCCGGCGGCAGGGGAAGTTGAAATACACAATATCGCCACGCGCGCCGGCCACAGACGCCGAGGCTGCGCGGAAAAGCTGCTCAGGCTGGTCCTGGCCGCGGCCGCGGCCCTGAACCTGGAAAAGGTACTTCTGGAAGTCAGCTCCGGGAACGCCCCCGCGCTGGCTCTCTATAAATCCCTCGGGTTTACGCTCAAAGGGAGAAGAAAGGGATATTACGCCCAAAGCGGCGAGGACGCGCTGCTGCTTGAACGCCCGCTTTGCTTTTTGCCCTGAACGAGGAAACGCCACATGAAACTGCTTATGGCCGCGAACTGGAAAATGTTCAAAAAACTTGACGAGGCTGCGCTGTATTCCAAAGAACTGGCAAAGCTCGCCCGCAACCTGCCGCCGGATCGGGAAGTGGCGCTTTTCGCCCCTTTCACGTCCCTGCGCGTTTGCGCGGACAACCTGGGAGGGTCGGTCGCCCTGGGCGGGCAGAACTGCTATCCGGCCGCGGAGGGGGCGTTTACCGGGGAGATTTCCCCGGGCATGCTTCTGGACTGCGGGTGTTCCCACGTCCTCGTCGGGCACTCGGAACGCCGCGCCATTCTTGGGGAAAACGACGCCTTCATCGGGAAAAAATGCGCCTTCGCCCTGTCCGCGGGATTGCAAGTCCTGCTCTGCATAGGGGAGAGCCTGGAAGAAAGAGACAAGGGCCTGCTGCGGGCCGTGCTCGAGCGCCAGTTGGGCGAGGACTTGGCCGCAGTGCCGGAAACCGCGTCCGCGCAAAACCTGTCCGTAGCCTATGAGCCGGTCTGGGCCATAGGCACCGGCCGGGTGGCGGGAGCCCCGGATATTCTGGAAGCCCACGCCCTGATCCGCGCCTTTCTTGAGCGGCGTTTCCCCGACCGGGGGAAAATGATGCGCATTTTATACGGCGGCAGCGTTAAACCGGAAAACGTCGCTGAAATTATAGCCCTTGACAATGTCAACGGAGTTCTGGTAGGCGGAGCTTCCCTGCAGATTGACGGTTTTTCCCGCATAGTCCGGGCGCCTGTCGCTTGAAACTTCGCATTCGCCCAGTTTTAAGCGACAAGATCGCGCGGCGGAAACGCGGTTTTACCGCGCTCACGCCGCCTCCGGCGGCGCGCCTGGCTTGTCCGCCCGGCGCCGGCGCGCCGTTCGATGCGTATTTTTAAGTGTTACAGCGTGGCAGCCGGGCAGCGAACCCCCGTCCGCTTGAGGAGGGCGTCTTTTGGAAACCACTGTTCTGACCGTACATATCGTTGTTTGCCTCCTGCTCATCCTGCTGGTGCTGCTACAGTCCGGCAAGGAAGGCATGGGGGTGATCTTCGGCGGAGGCTCTTCCTCTCTTTTCGGCAGCACCGGCGCCGGCGGACTGCTGGTGAAGCTGACCGCCGTGGCGGCGCTGGTCTTTCTTGTCACATCCCTGAGCTACAATATGCTCACCTCCTCGAAAATGAGCAAGGAATCCAGCATTATCGACATAGAAGTCAACGACCCTTCGGCCGCGCCCAAAACAGACGCGCCCGCGGGCAACGCCACCCTGCCCTCTTCCGCGCCGGTGCTTCCGCAGCTTAACGCCCCGGCCGGCCCTGGAAGCGCGCCGGCGCAGGCGGCCGCCCCTTCCGCGGGGACTGCCCCGGCTCCGGACGGCGCCCAAGACCAGAGCCCGGTTCAGCCGCCCGCCGCGACAAACGCCACGACTCCCAGGTGATTGTCAAGGAAGGGCTGATGGGGCTCCGCCCCAAACACCACCGGGGGAGCGCCAGCCGCAGGCAAATCTTCGAGCCGTACGGATGACGACAGTAGCGATAATGATTTCCCCCGGACCCTCTCGATAGTAACTCATTGAAATAGCTATAGAATTTTTCAGGCCTTCAGGGCTTCGTTTTGCATGCGGTCCAGGGCGGTAAGCAGGGCTTCGGCCAGCAGGCGCACTCCCTGATAAAAAGAGAAGATTTGCAGGAGCTTGTGCAGGCTGAAGCGATTGATTTCCCCTTCCTGTCTTATCGCGGCCAGTCTGGATTCCACCAGCGCCACCCCGTTTGTCAGCCTGCGCACCAGATCCGGCGCCGGCGCGGCCGGGTTCACCCCGCCCATGTGGCGCAGGGCGGCCATGACCGCATCCCCCAGTTCCCGCAATTCCGCGCCGATCTTGGGGTCCACCGGCGCTTCCTGATAATCGTTCAGCACCTCCAGCATGCTGCGCAGGGATTCGCCCGTGCGATCCAGGGTCCGCACCTGCCGGCTCATCAGCGCGTGTTCATAGCGGTAGATGAAGGATTCATGGCGGCGCGCCTTGGCAAGCCGCTCATGGTTGTTCCAGATTTTGTTCTCGATGTCCCCGAGCAGGCTGTAGGGAAGTTCCGTGCCGCCCAAAAAGGCGTTCAGGATGGAGTCGAACAGGCGGGAGCTTTCGAGAAACTGTATGCCCAGATCGGCGCGCAGCGTGTCGACCAGTCGCACCGGCCAGAACACCAGGGAGACGAAAAAGGCGCAGCCTACGCCGATGGTGATCTCGGTCACGCGCATCAGGCCGAAGCCGACCGGATTTACCTGCCCCGCGTCCAAGGCCTGGGAACCGGCGAGCAGCACGACCACCGCGGCGATGGCCATGGCCACGGACATGGTCGTGTAACGGGCCAGATAGCCGCAAATGGCGGTGATGCAGAAAAGTTCCGCCAACTGCGTCAGCATGGAGGTGGACGGCATGAAGGTCAGAAGCAGCGCCCCGGCCAGCGCCCCGACTACCGTGCCCCCGATGCGCAAAAAACCGGCCTGCATGGATTCGGCCACGTTGACCTGCATGGCCACAATGGCCGCCACGGCCGCCCACACGGCGTAATCAAGGCCCAGAAGCAGGGAAATCGCATAGGCGGCGCCGCAGGCCACGCCCATCTTGATGCCGTAGCGCAGATACAGGGGGAAAAACATGTCCAGGGCGATTTTCATAATTATACCGGCAAGCCCGATTCCGAACAAGCCCTCTTCCAAAGCCGGACGCCGGCCCCGAAAAAACGCGGCAAGCCGGAAGAGTTTCCGGCCCGCCGCATTTTGCCCTTCAACGTCCGCCCTGCCGGCACTGATCCGGTTGCCGGCGGGCGGAACGATCTGATCCTATCTCAGGCGTCTGGCCAGAAACTCCGCAATATGCTCGACTTTCAGCTTGTTGCCGCGTTTTTCCTCTCCGCCGCGCAACTGCATGACGCAGCCGGGGCAATCGGTGACCAAAAGCCCCGCCCCGGAGGATTCCAGGTTGTCCAGCTTCTTTTGCAGCAACCGGGAGGATATTTCCGGGAACTTCACGGAATATGTGCCGCCGAAGCCGCAGCACACGTCCTCTTCCGGAGATTCCTTATATTCTCCGGCGGCGCGGATCAAATCGCGCGGCTGGGCGGTCACGCCCAGACCCCGGCAAAGGTGGCAGGGCGCATGGTAGCACACGCTTTCCCCGGATTTTACGAAATCGTCCTCCCCAAGCCCCAGCACGTCGCGGACGAAGGAACTGAAATCCCTGACCCGCGTCGCGAACTGCTCCGCTTCGGTACGCATGGCGGACGCGGCCAGCACCTCCGCATAGCTGTTTTTCATGTAGGAGGCGCAGGACGCGCACAGGGTCACGATATAGTCGAAACGGGCCGGGTCGAAGGAGCGGATGTTGCGTATGGCCGTGTTTTCCGCCGCCTTGCGTTCGCCCATCATGCGCACGGGCAACCCGCAACAGCTCTGGTCTATGGGGAAGTCCACCTTACAGCCCTTGGCCGTCAGCACCTTGACCGCCGCCTCGAGCTGTTCGGGATAGACGAAGTCCTGGGCGCAACCGGCGAAAAGGCCGACGCGCAGTTTGCCCGTGTCCGGCAATATCTTGCTTATCTTCTCCCAGCGATCCCGGAAGGGACGGGAAGCGATGGCGGGAAGGGCGCGGAAGCCCTGTCCTTTGAGGAACATCGTCGGAAGATGGCGGATGAACGGCGTCCCGCCGGTGACCGGACGCTGCGCGAATTTGCCGAACCGCAGCAGGGTGTGGAAGAGTTTGCGGTTTTCCAGGACGTTGGCGAGCAGGGAAGAAGTGATGGGCGTCCCTTCCTCTTCCACCAGACGCGCGCGTATTTCCTGGATGATGGCGGGGAGATCGATGCCGGCCGCGCAGACGTCCTTGCAGGCCTCGCAGTTGATGCAGTTCTGCACGAGATGGCGGGCGTTTTCCCGGCCGTGGAAGAAATAGGTCAGGATGAGGCCTATGGCCCCGATATACACATAGCCCATCTTGTGCCCGCCCAGCAGCCGGTAAACCGGGCAGACGTTGGCGCAGGCCCCGCAACGCACGCAGCGCAGGGCGCTGGAGCAGAGCGAGTCTTTGGCCAGGGCGGTGCGGCCGTTGTCCACAAACACTATATGCATGATTTTGCGCTTGTCCGGGTTCAGGCTGTGTTCCGCCGACCCGCTCATCCAGGAGACGTAGGTGCTGATGGCCTGGGCCGTGGCGTTGCGCGGCAGCACCTTGATGATGCGCAGGGCGTCGTGGATGTTCGGCACCAGTTTGTCTATGCCGGCTATCGCCACGTGCACGCGCGGCAGGGTAGTGGTCAGGCGGCCGTTGCCTTCGTTGGTACAGATGCCGATGGTTCCCGTGTCCGCTATGGCGAAATTGGCCCCGGAAATGCCCATGTCGGCGGTGGCGAATTTTACGCGCAACTCGCGCCTTGCCACCTTGACCAGCTTGGAGATGTCGCTGTCCTGCGTTTTGCCGGTTTCCTCGGAAAAGGTTTCCGCCACCTTCACGCGGGAGAGGTGAATGGCCGGCATGACCATGTGGGACGGTCCCTCGTGGCGCAGTTGGATGATCCATTCGCCCAGGTCCGTTTCCGACACATCGCAGCCCGCCGCCTCAAGGGCGTGGTTAACGTGTATCTCTTCCGCGGTCATGGACTTGGCTTTGATGATTGTTTTACAGCCGTTGTCCTTGGCGATTTTACAGATCAAATCGTTGGCCTCGGCCGCCGTTTCCACCCGGTGCACATGCACGCCGCGTTTTTCCGCTTCAGCCTTGAACTGGGCGTAAAGCTCCTCAACCCGCGGGAGGGCTTCGTCTTTGGCCTGCGCTATCTCCTGTATGAGCCCCTTGGCGTCGATATCGGCGAAGATCATCAGGCGGTTGGCTTTATAGGCCACGGCAAATTTGTCAAGGGCTTCGCGCAGAAAGGAATCGTCAAGGGATTCCCGAATCTGCTCGTGGTATTCGTTCATGCTTTTTGCGCTTTGCATTTTCAACCCTCCAGCAGAGCGATGTGCAGTTCCAGAGGGCCATGCACACCAAGTGTAAGTACGCGTTCGATGTCGGCCGTCCGGCTGGGCCCGGAGATGAAAGCCGTGTAGGTCGCTCCTTTCTGCATGATCTTTTGCAGTTGGTCCTCGACATCATAAATGGTCTTTTTGATCTGGGATTTCTTCAGGGCGACGACATGAACCTCGGCGATCATCGTCGCAAGACGCACCTCGTCGCTCATGCATTCGAGGATGGTCGTGGCGGTTTCGGCAATGGCCCCGTCGGCCGTGGTAAAGGCCATGTCGATGCCGGAGAGATGGTCGCGCATCCCCTTGCGCAGCATGGTGAACCCCTTGCCTTTGCCGAGACCTTCGAACTCCTTGTAGTCCTTGTCGGTCAGATTGGGGGCGCAGACCACCTTCGTACGCGCCTCCGCGCTCTGCTGCGGCGCGGCGTCCGCGGAAAGCGGCACCAGTTCGCAGATATCTCTTTTTTCGCATGCATCAAGAGCATAAGCCATGGCCTCTGCCAACCCCGCAGCCTCAACAATCTTGATGGTCACAGGGGCGGCCATCTTCTTGAAAATTTCTACCGCCTCTTGGTCAATGGTCGCCATAACTCGCCTCCTGGCTCGCCGTCCGCGCGGACGACGCTTGCCGTTATATTGGGTGGATGGATTTTCATATTCTATCAAGAACGCCGTGAATATCAAGACTTCCCTCAATCATCCGCACCCCCGCCCTCACTTGGTTTAAGTCACGGATTTTTTTGGATTTCATGAGCACGGACAGGCGGCGGGCGATAAAATAACTGCTTTCGCGCGCCCGGATTAAGGCGGTATTTTTTTCTTCGGCTTTGGAGCGCACCATTTCGATAGGGGCTATGTTGCCGCTCAAAATGACGCAGACGGCATCGCAGGCAAGCGCCAGAAGCTGCAGATCCGGCCGGTCCCCCTCCAGAATGACCGCGCAGTCCGAGCGCCCCTTCATGGAGAGCAGAAAGCTGTCGGGCTGCGTCGCCCCGACAAAAAAACTGGAAACCGCGCTGTCCGCCCGCTCGTTGCCGGCGACGATCCGGCCTTTCAACCCGTGAGCCAGGTCGATCACCCGGATGGATTCAAGTGCCGGCTCGTGCCCGAGTATCCCGAAGACGTGGACCCCGCGCTCCTGCAGCCAGGGCCGCAGCACCTCGGAAACGAATTTCAGTTCCTCCACCGGCACGTCGTTGAGCACCACCCCGATCAGATCCGGCCCCAGGCGGTCCTTGAGCCAGAGCAGGCGATCCTGGTTGATCTTCTTCCGGAAACGCTCCACGAGGAGCAGCTTTACGCCCAACCGCCCGAGCACCGCCGAAGCGTCGGCCCCGATACCGTATCCGGCCCAGGGGAAAGCGCCTGTTCCGGAGACGATACAGACGTCCTTGTCCCGACTGATGCGCTCGTAGGCCTCCCGGATGCGCAGCAGCGCCTCTTCCGGCGTTTCCCGCAAGGATGCGAAGCGCGGGTTGTCCGGCAGCATGACCGGGCTCAAGACGTCCGGAGGCGCGTCCTGACCCAAAAGTTCCTGCACGACCATGGCGTCCGCGTCCCCCAGAAGGTCGTCCTTTTTCTGGGGAATGCTCCCCACGGGCTTCATATAGCCCACGGAAAGCCCGGTTTTGCGCAAAAGCAGCCCTAGGGAGAAGGCCAGCAGACTCTTGCCCGCCCGGTTGGTGGTGGAGCCTATGTATATGCCCTTGGCCATGCGGACCGCTCCTTCTTATGCGAATTTCAGATCAAAACCGCATTCGTGTTTGATTTGGAATCGAAATCATGAGGCAAAGGACGCCGCCTGGTCTCAGCCCTGCGCCGCCTTGCCGAACAATTCCTCTGCTTTCTGCCTGAGAAGATATTTCTGTATTTTTTTGCTGCCGGTCATGGGGTAGGAGTCGACGAAGGCGATATAGCGCGGCACCTTGTGCCAGGCTATCCTGCCCCGGCAATAGTCGCGCACGTCCTGGCGGGTAACGGTTTCTCCCTCTTTGGGAATGATGAAGGCGACAACGTCCTCCCCGTAGCGGCGGCTGGGCACGCCGACCACCTGCACGTCGAAAACCTTTTCCATGCGCAGGAGAAAATTTTCTATTTCCCTGGGGTAAATGTTTTCTCCGCCTTTGATGATCATGTCCTTGACGCGCCCGTTGATCACTATGTAGTCCTCTTCATCCATGCAGCCCAGGTCTCCCGAGCGCAGCCAGCCCTCGGAATTGAGCACCTCCGCCGTGGCTTCGGGCATCTTGTAATATCCCTTCATAATATTGTAGCCCCGGCAGACCAGTTCTCCCTGTTCGCCGCGGGGCACCTCCACGACCTTCTCCGGCAGGAGCTCCGGATCGGCCACCCGCACCTCCACTCCGGGCATGGGCCGGCCTACCGTTTCCGTCTTGCGCCGGAAATCGTCGTCGGCCGTGGTCTGACTCATCACCGGCGAGGCTTCGGTCAGTCCGTAGCAGTTGGTCAGATCCACAAGATGCATGTCGTCCATGGCCCGGCGCATGAGCGGCACGGGGCAGACCGATCCGGCCATTATGCCGGTGCGCAGGGCGGATATGTCGTAACGCGAGAAATTGCGGTGCTCCAATATGGACAGAAACATGGAAGGCACGCCGTGCAGGGCCGTGCAACGCTCCTGTTGCACGGCGGCGAGCACCTTCAGAGGATTGAAGACCTCGACGACCACCATGGTCGTGCGGTGGCACACGGAGGCCATGACCCCGAGCACCGTGCCGAAACAATGGAAAAGAGGGACGCACAGGCACAGACGGTCCTGTTCCGTGAAACGCATGTTTTGCCCTATCCACCAGCCGTTGTTCAGGATGTTCACATGGCTGAGCATGACGCCTTTGGGAAAACCCGTCGTGCCGGATGTATACTGCATCTGCACCACGTCGTGCGGGGAAACCAGAGCCTTGCGCGCCGCATATTCCGCATCGGAAACGCCGGGGGCGAGACCCGTCACGTCCTTCAGACAATGCAGCCCGCGCACCCTTTCTTCTCCCATGTTTATCACACGGCGCAGGCAGGGAAAGGAGGCGAGCTTCAGGGCCTCGGGAGGGCTATCGTGCAGATCCGGGGCGACGGATTCGAGGATTTTGAGGTAATCGTGATCCTTGTGGACGTCCACCATAAAAAGTACGTCGCAGTCGCTCTGCTTGAGAAAATACTCCAGTTCGTGATCCCTGTAGCTGGTGTTCACGGTGATCAGGATCACTCCGACTCTTGCGGCGGCAAACATCAGGGTCAGCCAGTGCGGGACGTTCGGCGCCCAAATCCCGGCCTTGTCCCCCGGACCCAAGCCCATCGCCATCAGCCCTTTGGCCAGATCGTCCACGTCCCGGGAAAATTCCCTCCAGGTGCGGCGCAGACCGGCGTCGAAATAAATTACCGCCTCCCGATCCGGGAACATCTCCGCAGCTTCATCCAGAAGACCCCCCAATGTCTTTTCCTGCAAGACAAAAATTTCCGACTGCATTTATCCGCCTTTGCTTTTTTTCCGCTGGAGAGTTTTATAAATGGCGCTTCAATTCCATGCGAATTGATTTTCAAAAATAGTCAATATTTTTACTATGATATTATTCATTCAAGCTATGCGCAATCAATTATGACGCCCGGCACAACTTTGCGATTGCCGCCTGACGGCGGAACAGGGTCCGCTTTTCTCCGGCAGGCGCAAAACAGCGGGGGGAGAATACATTGATGCGGCGGGAAAGGAAAGAGATATAAATCTTGACATTTTCTAGACTATTGGAAATAAAGGAGCATGACCTTTTCAGTCGTGCCCTTCAGGGGCATTCACTCCGCGTGGTTCCCGGCGCTTTTCCTGCTTCTGCTGTTCGTCCAGGGCTGTTCCCTGCGCCATGGCGCCAGTGAATCCGAGGGTTCGGCCTCGGGCCGGGCCATCAGCGAAACCGCCCTGAGCATGGTAGGAGTTCCCTATAAACCGGGAGGCGCCGACCCGAAAACCGGCTTCGACTGCTCCGGCCTCGTCAGTTGGTCTTACTCCCGCAACGGTATCAGCCTGCCCCGCACCACCGGAGGGCAGAGCGGCCTGGGAAGCGCCGTGCGGAGATCCGGCCTGAAACCCGGAGACATTCTCGTTTTCCGCATCAAGAACGGGCTGCACACGGGCATTTACACGGGCGCAGGGAAATTCGTGCACAGCCCGGGCAGGGGAAAAACCGTGCGCGTGGACGACGTCCACGGCGCGTACTGGCAACCCCGTTTCGTAGCCGGGCGAAGGCTCAAGCGGGTTTATTGACTCCCGTCTCCGCGGGCCGTTCCCTGACTTCTTCCCGCGCTTCCCGCAATTTGAGGCCAAGCTCCAGCAGTTGTCCGCCCTCCACCCCGGCCGGCGCCCCGGTGAGCAGGCAGGTGGCTTTCTGGGTTTTGGGGAAGGCGATCACGTCCCGGATGGAATCCGCCCCGGCCAGAAGCATCACCAGGCGATCCAGCCCGAAGGCTATGCCGCCGTGCGGCGGCGCGCCCATCTCCAAAGCCTGCATGAGAAAGCCGAACTGCTCCTCGGCCGCTTCCCGGCTGAAACCCAGGGCGTCGAACATCTCTCTCTGCCGCGCGGCCCGGTGATTGCGGATGGAACCGCCGCCAAGCTCGGTGCCGTTCAACACCATGTCGTAAGCCCTGGCCAGGGTCTCGCCGGGTTGTCCCGGGTCCGAGCCGGGGGCCGGGGAGGTAAAGGGATGGTGGCAGGCCACGTAGCGGTTTTCCTCCCCGTCATATTCGAAAAGCGGAAAATCCGTCACCCAGAGGAGGTTCAAGGCGTTTTTGTCAATCAGCCCCAGATGCTCCGCCAGTTTTATCCGCAGGTTGCCCAGGGCGGCATTGACCATGCCCGGTTCCCCGGCCTGGAAGAAGGCGATGTCTCCGCTTTGCAGCTCCAGCCTGTCCCGCAAGGCGCTTTTTTCGTCAGCGGAGAGAAACTTGGCTATGGGCGACTGCCACTCCTCATCCGATCCGGCCGCCCCGCGCAGCTTGATCCAGGCCAGCCCCCCGGCCCCGTATATTTTCACAAATTCCGTAAAATCATCTATTTCCTTGCGCGACAGGCCCTCTCCGCCCGGAACGCGCAGGGCCTTGACCAGAGGCGCGGCGGAAAAAAGCCTGAAGGAAGAGGCGCGGACAATATCCGTGACATCCTTGAGAAGAAGCCCGAAGCGAGTATCCGGCTTGTCCGAGCCGTAATCGGCCATGGCCTGCGCATGGCTCATGCGCGGCAGGGGCAGGGCCGCGTCCAGCCCGCGCACGTCCTTCAAAACTCTGGCCACCATGCCCTCGGCCAGACGCATCACCTGCTCCTCATCCGCAAAGGACATCTCAATGTCGATCTGCGTGAATTCAGGCTGGCGGTCGGCCCGCAAATCCTCGTCCCGAAAACAGCGGACGATCTGAAAATAACGCTCCAGCCCGCTGACCATGAGCAGTTGCTTGAAAATCTGCGGGCTCTGGGGCAGGGCGTAAAAATTGCCCCGGTTCACCCGGCTCGGCACAAGAAAATCCCGCGCCCCTTCCGGGGTGGAGCGCGTCAGAAAAGGCGTTTCGATTTCCAGAAACCCGGCCTCGTCCAGATAACGGCGCACACTCTGCGCAACCCGGTGGCGCAGGACGAGATTGGCGGCCATGCGCGGCCGGCGCAGGTCCAGGTAACGGTATTGCAAACGCAGGTTCTCGCCCGGATCGATGCGATCCTCAATCGGGAAAGGCGGGGTTTTTGACGTGTTCAAAAGCTTCCATTCGCGCACCAGAACTTCTATCGCCCCGGTGGGAAGGGAGGGGTTGGACATGCCTTCCGGCCGCGCCCGCACCAGCCCGCGCAAGGCGACGACGTACTCCGCGCGCAGGATGCCGGCGCGCCGGTGTTCTTCCTCCGCCTCCTCCGGGCTGAACACCACTTGGGTCAACCCGGCCCGGTCGCGCAAATCCACAAAAATCAGCCCTCCGTGATCCCTGCGGAACTGAATCCAGCCCGCAAGGTTCACCTCAAGCCCGATATGCGAAACGTCAAGCTCCCCGCAGGAATGCGTCCGGGTGAACCCACCCAGATCTTCGACGTATTTCTGATGCTCATCCTGCAAATCCCTGGCCTCGGCACTCATAAGCCCTTCCCCGGAAAAAATGTTCTGATCAAAGCGCCCGGTACGTTGTACCGCGTAAAAATGCATGCGGAACAGCGCGCCGGCCGATGAGCGGCAAGCCCGCCGCCGGACGGACGTAGCAAGCGTAGATGCTCTAATAAAGCTTTATTTCCGCATCGTAAACCCCAAACAAGCCGCCGCGCCGAACCACGCGAAGAATTTCAGGCAAAAATTCGTCAGGAAAAATCTTTTTTCCGTGGGATTCAGGTTGGCACCCTGCATTCTTAATATATATTTCAATGTGTTGCAAATGAGCGGTCCGAGGGTGAAGCCCCCGGACCGCTTCTCATCCCGGCTGAAATTCAGTATTCTGCACCCGACATTTTTTCGTTCGGGGAGGTATGTTATGGCGCGGGCTGCTGACACGGTTTTCATGAACGGCCAGGTAATCACGGTCAACGATGTCGATGCCGTCGTCTCGGCTTTGGCGGTGCGGGACGGGCGCATTGTTTTTGTCGGCGACGAGGCCGGGGCGGCGGATTTTGCCGCCGGGGCGGGCGAGATTGTCGACCTGGGAGGACGGAGCCTGATTCCCGGGTTTACCGATGCGCATGAGCATTTGCTGATGCGCGGGCAGAACGAATTGGGATTGGACTGCCGTTTTCCGGGTGTGCGTTCCGTGGAGGACATCAAGGCAAAGGTGGCGGAGCGTGCCCGGATCACCCCCAAAGGCGGCTGGATACGCGGTTGGGGATATGATCATTCCAAGTTGGCGGAAGGGCGTCATCCGGATCGTTTTGATCTGGATGCGGCCGCGCCGGAGCACAAGGTTCTGATCCAGCGCGTCTGCTGCCACATTGCCGCGTGCAACAGCCGGGCTCTGGAATACGCGGGTCGTCCGGACGGCGCCGGGGAAGCGGCCGGCGGTTTCGCGGGGCAGGGTAACGGGGTCATGTTTGAAGAGGCCTGCGCGAAACTGGTGAACCTGGCGCGGCCTTCCCCGGGAGAGATGGAAGAATCCCTGGCTTTGGTGAACGATTTGCTTTTGCGGGAGGGCATCACCTGCTGCCATGACGCGGGCGGGTACGGGGCTTTGAGCATGCGCGCCCTGCAGGAGGCGGTGGAGCGGGACAAGCTGAAGGCGCGCATCGTCGCCATGGTTTTCTCTCTGATAGGCGGCAACTCCGGGTTTATCGACGCCTGCGTCGATTCCGGGCTGCGGAGCGGTTTCGGCAACGGGCGGCTGAAGCTTGGGCCGATCAAGATCATGATAGACGGCAGCAGCAGCGGTCCGACGGCGGCCACTTTGGAGGGCTACGCCGTGGACCCGGACAATCACGGGCTGTTGAACCTGACGCGGGAGTACATTGAAGAGACGACGCAAAAAGTCCATGTGGCCGGCTGGCAGATGACGGCTCATGCCGTGGGCGACAAGGCCGTGACCATGTTCGCGGACGCCCTGGAGAAGGCGATGAAGGCGCAGCCGCGCGCGGATTGCCGCCATCGTATCGAGCACTGCGCCATGGCCGGTCCGGAGATGATCCGGCGCATCAGGCGGCTTGGCGTCGTCCCTGTGGCCCAGCCGGTGTTTCTTTACGAATTCGGGGACGGCTATCTGCGTAATTACGGGGAAAAACGCGGCGGCAACATGTTTCCCTGCGCCTCGATGCTGAAGGCGGGCATCCCGGTGGCCGGCAGTTCCGACTGTCCGGTGACGTTTTCCAATCCTTTGCTGGGGATGCACGTAGCCGTGAACCGTGAAACGCAAAGCGGCCGTCTTGTCGGGCCGGAAGAACGCGTGACGACGGCGCAGGCCCTGCGCATGTTCACCTGGAACGCGGCCTACGCGAGCTTTGACGAGCGGCTGCGCGGCAGCCTGGAGACGGGCAAACTGGCGGATCTGGCCGTGCTTTCCGAGCCGCTTCTGGACGTGCCGGCGCAAAAGATCAGGGATGTGCGGGTGGACATGACCTTTGTCGGCGGGGAGAAGGTATTTGAACGGTGAAGGCCGGGTATTTCAGCATTTTTGCCCTTCCCCGGCCTGTTCCTGTTTTGGGATCGTCAGCAAAAATTCCTTGTCCAGCCTGCCGCCCTTGACGATTTCGCGTTTGCCGGAACCGAGGTTTATGCGGCCGCGCTCAAGGCGCTCGTACCACCCGTGTCCGCTTTCCCGCGCACAGTATAAAAAGAGGCGCCTGACCTTGACGCTGGAACAGCCTTCCAGCAAAGTCCGCATCAGGTCCGGACGCAGTTCGGCGAGTTTTCCGATGAACTCCAGGGCTTCGGCAAATCCGACCTGTCCCGGCACCAGGCGCAGCATCTCCAGGGCCGCCCGCTCCGGGACGGAAACGGCGATGGGGAAACTTCCGATCGTCATGCTCCGGACGCTTTCATCCGGAGCAGAGGCGAAGGGCCCGGCGGGGACGTAACGCACCGGCCTGCCCGCAACGCAGATAAACCACGCGGGCAGGCGTCTGCCCGCAGGACCGTAAAGAAAAAGCGGCCGTTCGCCTTCCTCGGCCTCCGCGGATGCCCCGGACGTGGCGGCCGCAATCGGCAGGCGCGGTCCGAGGTGAATTTCAAGGGCGCTCAATCCGCCGATATGGAAGGGAAAACCCTCCTGCCTGCGCAGGGCGTGCAACGCGGCCTGCCAGCCCGGCGTGTCCCGAGGCCTGCCGTATACCCCGGGCCCTGCCCGCTTGAGCCACTTTCGCAGAACATAATGCCGCAGCAAAGTGGAGGATATGCCCCGCTCCCGGAGCCAGGCCGCCGTCGCCAGCCCCTCATCCGGCCAATAGCGGAGCATGAGGTTTAATTTATATTTGTTTTGCATTATACTGTTTACTCATTTAGCAATTTTTCAAACCAGAGGCAACCGGTCCGGAGATGTTTGCCAAGGCTGACGCATCTAAAATTTTATATTGTTAATTCAGGATACTATGATATATCTTCTTTGGGATTCGCGGCGGCGGCAAAGCCGCCTTGATTCTCACGAAGCCTGCGGCTTCGGACGATGCTTGCGCATCATCGCAGGGCTGACGCGATAAGATGCGTCAGTCCTGCGATGTTTGCCCGCCTGCGCTCTTTTTGGAGAATAAAACGCCTTGTTTTTCTTGACATGGGCGGTGGGGGGGCTATTTTCGAATTAAAAAGGCGCCTTTTTAATTTTGCGGGTGACGCCCGTCCCCGGAGGACTGCAAATGGAAATCGACGACAGGACAAGCGTAGCGGACCTTGACGCCTTTGCCGCCGCGGACGGCGAAACGCTGGCTTTTCTGTTTCACAGGGCGGTCAGGGCCATGATGCGCGCGCACCACCATCAGGGGCATGCGAGCCACGCGCAAATGCATGTTCTTGCCATTCTGCGACAGGCCGGGGCCATGAATCAGCGGGAACTGATCAGGATGCTGAATGTCAGGTCCGCTTCCCTGAGCGAACTTCTCGGGAAACTGGAGGGCCGCGGTCTTATCACGCGCATCGGCGACGAGCGGGACAGACGCAACGTCGTCGTCTCCATCACCGAACAGGGCGCAGCCGCCGTAAAGGGCGCGAAGGACGCCAGGCAGAGGGGCTTTGACGCGGTTTTTGGCGCGCTTTCCGAAAACGAGCGCGGACAACTGGCAAAACTTTTGCGCAAGGTCGTCGCCTCTCTGGCAGGAGCTTCGCCACAACAAGGTGAAAATCGGAAATCAATAAATACAAAATATCGGGGAAGGGCTGATTGATTGGGGCTCCGCCCCAAACCCCGCCGGGGGAGCGTCAGCTATAGGCGAGGTTTCGAGCCGTTCCGAATGAATATCAAATATTTTCGATGCACTAATGCTGAAAATTTTTAAGTGCTTTTCCAAAATTATTTCCACTACCCCCCCCCGGCCTCTCAATAAAAATCTCAAAAGCATCCTTGTAAAATTACCCACTAGATGGTAAATTTTACACCATGAATAAGCGAACAATTCAGACCAGATTGATGGAAGCCCTGTCCGACACCCCGGTCGTTTTTTTGCGGGGCGCCCGGCAAACCGGCAAGACGACCCTGGTGAAGCAGCTTTCCGAGGAATCTTCCGGCGCGGATAACAGTCGTCGGTATATCAGCCTTGATTCAGCGACGTCTCTGGCCGGGGCTTTGGATGACCCCACAGGTTTTTTGCATTGGCTGAAAAAACCGGTGATTATTGATGAAGCGCAACGCGCGTCCGCGCTGATGCTCGCCATCAAGGAAGACGTGGACCGTGAGCGCCACGCCGGCCGTTATTTGCTGACCGGCTCGGCCAACATTCTGACTCTGCCGGGCGTTGCCGATTCTCTGGCCGGCCGCATGGAGGTGTTGACCCTGTATCCGCTCTCTCAAGGAGAAATCGCGGGAGTGCGGGAAGATTTCATTCTTGCGCTGTTCCGGAGAGACTTCCCGTATTCAGGCACGACAGCGGCTTCCCTCACGAAAGAGTTGCTTCTGGAAGCAATGGCGCTTGGCGGCTATCCGGAAGTATTATCCAGGAGCTCAGTCAAGCGCCGCGCTGCCTGGTTTGACTCGTATGTCACCACTCTGGTGGAACGCGACATTCGCGACATCGCCAACATACAGGATATCAGCGGGCTGATTCGCCTGCTGCGCCTGCTCGGCGCACGTTCCGGAACACTGCACAATCAGGCTGAGCTCTCGCGGAGCGTCGGGATTCCGGGCAGTACCCTTGGCCGTTACATTCCGCTGCTGGAGGCATTATTCCTCATCTGGTTCCTCCCCGCCTGGTCGAGCAACCTGAGCAAGCGCCTGGTGAAATCGCCCAAGCTGCATATCTGCGATTCCGGCTTGGCCTGTCATCTTTGCGGCGCAGGCGCGCAACGTCTGGCCGACGATCCGATCCTGGCCGGGCGGCTTCTTGAATCTTTTGTCGCCGGCGAGCTGTTAAAGCAAAGCAGTTGGACGGAGCATCCGGTGTCGCTGTTCCATTATCGCTCACAAAACGGTGAAGAGGTGGATGTTGTTCTGGAGGACAAGTTCGGCCGCGTGGCGGCCGTGGAAGTAAAGCTCGCTGCCAGTGTGGCTGCGCACGACATCAAAGCCATGGCTTCACTGCGCGACGCTTTGGGAGAGAATTTCATCAGGGGTGCGGTCGTTTATAGCGGCCGGGAAGTCATCCCGATGGGTGACAGGATATTTGCCGTACCAATTGG
>JAITRF010000092.1 GCA_031288535.1 Desulfovibrio sp.
TTTCAATGAGTTACTATCGAGGGGGTCCGGGGGAAATCATTATCGCTGCTGTCGTCATCCGTACGGCTCGAAACCTCGCCTACGGCTGACGCTCCCCCGGCGGGGTTTGGGGCGGAGCCTCAATTAATCAGCGCTTCCTTAAGTGTACAGCGTACTAGTCCCCGACCAGCGTGCCCACCGTCTCGCCCAGAAGCAGCCTGCGTATGGCCCCGTCGAACATATCGCAGACGATGATCGGAATACGATTTTCCCTGGCCAGGGTAAAGGCCGTATAGTCCATCACCGCGAGCCGCTTCTCCACGGCCTCGGCATAGCCGATACGCCGGTAGCGCACCGCGTCGTCGAATTTCATGGGGTCCTTGTCGTAGATGCCGTCCACCTTGGTGGCCTTGATGATCACATCGCACTTGAGTTCCATGCCGCGCAGGGCCGCGGCCGTGTCCGTCGTAAAATAGGGGTTTCCGGTGCCCGCGGCGCAGATCACCACCCGCCCCTTTTCCAGGTGCCGCTCGGCGCGGCGGCGGACATAGGGCTCGCACACCTCCTGCATGGTAATTGCGGACAACACGCGGGTGCAGCGCCCGCGTTTTTCCAGAAAGTCCTGAACGGCCACGGCGTTCATCACCGTGGCCAGCATGCCCATGTAATCCGCCGAGGCCCTGTCCATGCCCCTGGCGGACGAGGATATGCCGCGAAAGATATTGCCCCCCCCGATCACCAGCGCCACCTGCGCGCCCAAATCCAGGATCGCCTCGATCTCGCCGCTGATCCTGCCCACGGTGTCCGGATCGATGCCGAAACCCTTGTCTCCGGCCAGAGCCTCGCCGCTCAGTTTCAGCAGGATGCGCCTGTATTTCAGTTCAGCCATCATACCCTCCCGGAAAACCCGATTCGAGCGGATCGGTTTCAGCCGCGACGCTTCCACGGCACTAACGCTTGACATGCACGCCTGCAAGGCATCCCACGGCTTTGCGGCGTTTACTTTTGCAAGTAAACGCCGGAGCATTTTGCGCTTGAGATTGTCGCTTGACGGCGGGCAAAGCCCGCCCGCGCCAATCTCGCGGGCGTTGCGAAGCAATGCTTCGCAACGCCCGAGCATTTATCAGGACAGATATTTGCAATGGCAAAATGCTCTAATGATGATCGTACGGCGCTCCCCAACTCGCCTTGAGCACCCGGACATACTTTAAAAAGGCGTAAAAGGAACCGTGGCAGGCCAGGATAAATCCCGCCCTGCCGTCCAGAAAACCCAGACGGAAAACATAGCCGCGCAAAAAACGCCACAGGGCGTGGGCCACGCCTCGCGCCGGACCGCCTTTACGGCCTTTGGCCGCGAGATCCCCGGCCCCGCCCTCGGCGTAGCCGTTTATCTTTTCCAGATGATTGGCGAAAGAGGAATAGGGATAATGGACAATCTCCCCTTCAAGCCGCCCGGCGGCCCCAATGGGGTGGAAAGTTTGATGTACGCCGCTCATGTCCATCCTGACCCGTCCGTTCCGGAAAAGACGGTAGAGCCTGTCCGGCTGCCAGCCGCCGTGCAGGATAAAACGGTCAAAATACCAGGAACGGCGGGGGATATAATAGCCCGCCGTCTCTTCCGCCGGCCCCCGCCCCGCAAACAGGCCGGCGATTTCTTCCGCAAGGGCGGGGCTGCACACCTCGTCGGAATCCAGGATGAAGATCCACTCGCTGCCGATATGCTGAAAAGCATAGGCGAACTGTTCTCCTATGCCCGTCCAGGCCCGGCTGAGCATCCTGGCCTTGTGCCGGCCGGCGATCTCCAGGGTGCCGTCTTCGCTGAAACAGTCCACCACCAGAAGATCTCCGCAAAAACCAAGGGAAGAAAGACACGCCTCCAGCAGTCTCCGGGAATTTCCGGTAAGCACCAGGCCCGTCAGACCCGGCAGGACGCCTTCAGGCATTTTCCCCCAGCTGCATGCGCGCAAAGCGGCGCACGCTGATCGCATCGCCCAGAGCCTTGCCGCTGTCCTGCAAAAGGTTTCTGATGACCACCTTGTCGTCGCGGATATACGGCTGTTCCAGCAGACAGACTTCCTGGTAAAACTTGCGCAGGCGTCCTTCGACGATCGGGTCCACCCTGTCCGCCGGCTTGCCTTCATCCAGGGTTTTCTGGCGCAAAACGGCCCGCTCGCGCTCCAGCACGGCGGGATCGACGCCTGCCGAATCGACGGCTATCGCCCCGGCGGCGGCCACCTGCATGGCCAGATTGCGGGCCAGTTCCAAAAGCTCCGGCTTTTTCGCCGTCTCGGCCTTTCCGACCCCAAGCTCAACCAGCACGCCGATCTTGCCGTTGCTGTGCACGTAGGTTCCGACCACGCCCGGCCCTTCGGCCTCATAGCACTCGAAACGCCCGAGGGACATGTTCTCGCCCAAGGTGGCGATGTGCTCGTTAAGCTCATTTTGGACCATATCCAGAAGAATCTCGGCCTTGGCCGGCCTGTGCGCGAAAACCTTGTCCGCCACTTCGGCCGCGAAAGTTTTGAAACGGTCGCCGCGCGCCACGAAATCGGTTTCGCAAAGGACCTCGGCAATGGCCGCCGCACTGTTGTCGGGAGCGATCTTCAAGCCGATCAGCCCTTCGGAGGTGGCGCGTCCGGCCTTTTTCGCGGCCTTGGACAAGCCCTTGCGGCGCAGGACGTCAATGGCGTCTTCCATCACCCCGCCGCTTTCCTGCAAGGCTTTCTTGCAATCCATCATGCCGGCGCCGGTGCGCTCGCGCAGCTCTTTAACCAGGGAGGCCGAAATATCAGCCATCGCGTTCTCCTTTGTTTATACGGGAACCGGTGCAGGATTTTGCGCCGCCGCCGGCGGCGCGACTCACGCTTGAGAATTGCCGCCTGACGGCGGAGCAAGTCCGCCTGACTACAATCTCAAGCGTAAATGCTCCAGAGCGGTTCAACTTTGAACAGTTGGACTGCGCGGCAAGGATTTTCTTGCAAATTCCTGCCGCGAAATGCCCGCAGGCGGACTTTGCCCGCCGTCAAGCAAGCATTTCAAGCGTAAATGCTCTAATGACGCGCGCTATTCGCCCGCCTCCGCCTCTTGCTCAGGCCCGGCTTCGCGCGCCGGGAAATCCGCGCTTAGGGCCGCCTGCGCAACCGCGGCTTCCCTGAGTTCCGCCTCCGCTCCCGCAGCGTTGTCCCGGCCCCGGTCCTTGCGCATGGCTTCGCCTTCAAGACAGGCGTCGGCTATGCAGGAGACGAAGAGCTTGATGGCGCGAATGGCGTCGTCGTTTCCGGGGATGATGCAATCAATCAGATCCGGGTCGCAGTTGGTGTCCGTCACGGCCACTATGGGTATGCCCAGAGTGCGGCATTCCTTGACCGCGATCTCCTCGCGGTGCGGGTCGATGATAAAGGCGATGCGGGGCAGGCTGTTCATGTCCCGGATGCCGCCGAGCACCAGCAGAAGCTTGTCCAACTCGCGCTTTAAGGTCAGAACCTCTTTTTTCTGATAGCGGTTCACGCTGCCGTCGGCAAACATCGCCTCCAGCTTTTTCATGCGTTCGATGCTTTTCTGGATGGTGGCGAAATTGGTGAGCGTGCCGCCCATCCAGCGGTTGGCCACATAGAACTGCCCGGCGCGGGCGGCTTCAGCGGAAACGGATTCCTGGGCCTGGCGCTTTGTGCCGATGAAAATGACCTGCCCTCCCCCGGCCACGACCTGCGCCACCCTGTCGTGCGCCGTGCGGTAGAGTTTGACAGTCTGCTGCAAATCGATAATGTGGATGCCGTTGCGGGCGCCGAAGATATAAGGCTTCATCTTGGGATTCCAGCGCCGGGTCTGATGCCCGAAATGCACGCCGGTTTCCAGCATCTGCTTCATGCTTACGTAGGCCATAAGATTTCTCCAGGGTTTTTTCGTCCGTCGCGCCTGGCGCCATGTATCGCCTAAGACTACGCATTCGCTTCGTGTCAGGCGATAAGACCGCACGGCAAAAAACATGATTTTTGCCGTGCCCACGCCGCCTTCGGCGACGCGCCGCCCCCGCAAACGGACGCTTCCACCTCGGCCGGACCCTGCAACCGGCGCGCCAATCGCGCCGGCACCCCGGGCCGTTGCCGAAAAGTGTGCTTCGTTATGTAACCGCTTTATCTAACAACAATGCGCCTCTTTGGCAAGGGCTTTTGCGGCGCTCCGCAAAACGGCCCGGGACAGACATATCAAAATTTTTATTTTTTTAATTCAACATATTACAATGTTTACTTTCGTCAATGCCGTTGTTTATGCACTCAATGTGCTGAATTTTAATAGGAAAATTATTCAATAGATTGCACCGCAAAGGGAAAATGATATTATAACGTTTATTTTCCGGCTTCGCGGCGGCGGCAAAGCCGCCCTGATCCCCACGAAGTCCACGGCTTCAGGCGATGTTTCGCATCGCCGCAGGGCAGCCGCAAAGCGTCGCGCGGCAAGGATTTGCGTGGCGGCCGCGGCAAAACGCGCCGTAGCCGCAAAAATTTACTGAGAGCGGATCATGCACAGCGGCTATCCTGAAGAAGCGCTCTTTGTCAGCGCGCGCAACCGCCGAGCCTGCGCGCGTTTTGCCGATGCGCTCGCAGCCTTTTCCAGGGGAAATTTCGCCCTGGCGGCGCGTTGCGTAAAGGCCTACCGCGATCTCGTACGCCCCGACGATTTCTACCGGCACGAGGGGCGTGGGGCGGATGTTCCGCTTCTTTCCCTGATTGTCGTCGCTTACGGGACGACGACCGACCTGCTCGAGTGCCTGGCGTCGGTCCATGCCGGGACCTTCCGGAAAATGGAGGTCATAGTAATCGACAACGGCGGCAACGCCCCAGTCCTCCCAAAGCTTACGGCCCTGCCCCTGCTCTACGTGAAAACGCCCATGAACCTTCTGCCGGCCGAGGGACGCAACATCGGGGTCAGTCTGGCCCGCGCCCCCATCGGCGTCTTTCTGGACGACGACGCCCTGGCCGCGCCGAATTTCCTGCAAAGCGCCCTGGAGGTCTTCGGAGAACCGGCCGTCATGGCCGCGCGGGGCAGGATCCTGCCCAAAAACGACGCCGCCTGCCAAAGCGCCGATCCGCACTATGATCCGGGGGAAAAACCCTTGCCCTATCTGATAAACATCGAGGGGAACTCCGCCTGGCGTCTGGAAGCCTACAGGCTGCTGGGCGGCATGGACCCGCTGCTTTTCGGGCACGAGGGCTACGATCTCTCCCTGCGCCTGGTCCGGCTCTACGGAGAATCCTCCTCGATCTACCGGCCCTCCATGCTCGTCAGGCACGACTTCGCCCTTACTCCGGAAAAAAAGGCGGCCAAGACGGCGCGCTACGCCCTGATGTCGCGCTATCTGAAGTGGAAGAACAAAGGGTGACGGCCCGCGCGTTTTACCCGGACAAAAGCTTAGAGCATTTTAACGTTGAGAGCATACGCGGCTTATCTTCAGGCCGCGCCCGCTTCGGCGCTTAACCCCGCAAACAGATTGTTGCGCTTGCGCCTTCGCGGCGAGCGGCCGCTCGCGCGGCCGCCGGAGCAATTTCAAAGTGAAATCGGCGCGGACATGGCCTGTTTCATTCGGGTGGAAGGCTGCCCCAGAGTACTCTTTGTCACAGAATACCATGAAGATACGTCTTCAGGCGGGGAACAACGGGTTTGTTCGTTAGTGCTTTTCTGAGTACCCGGTGCCTGTCATGACCGTGTTGAGGACAGTCATTATTATTACGCTCTGTTCTACATCTGAGTACTCTAGCTAGAATAAAGTTTAATCTAATAAAATCAATAAGATAAAAGTTTTCGTGTAATTTCAAATAA
The DNA here is from genome assembly GCA_031288535.1 of Desulfovibrio sp. Lineage (GTDB taxonomy): Bacteria > Desulfobacterota > Desulfovibrionia > Desulfovibrionales > Desulfovibrionaceae > Frigididesulfovibrio. The sequence goes on from JAITRF010000092.1 coordinate 5,797, forward strand.
TTACATTTATGTACTTTTTTGTGCTTGACTTATCTTAACTTTTCATCTATCTCTCTACAAAAATATCTTTTAAGATAAAGGAAAAATGATGGATACTCAAAATATTTCTCAAATTCTCATAGAAAGAGATTTTAATTTTATCAAAGTCTCTTTTCAACTGAATGACGGAACAACAAAATTAATTGATTCTATCTACTGTAAAGATGAATCTGAAGTCAATTTTCGGTTATCAGAATTATTAAAAATAACATCTGAATTTGTTAACGAATTTAAATCAGAATAAAGAACTTTTTTTACGCTCTTTATGTCAATCCTGTCCGGCTAAGGGGGTAAAAAAGTGTTCAAAATCTCCGAGATTTATGCTACAAACGAGTTGCATAAAACATTGCAGCTCAAGGAGATTTTGAACATAAGCCACCGTAGCACACTCTTTTCTCAAATACTATCCTTCATTCCCAGACATATTTTTCAGAAACTTGAACATCGGCACAAGGCAGGGCGCGCTTCCCGCAAGTTTGGATTCAAAGAACAGTTCACAGTCATGGCTTTTCTCCAGCTTGCTGCCCGGCGCTCCATGCGTGACGGCATCCGCGCCCTCTCGGATGAAAAGTGTAAATGTAAGAGTATATTGAGAATGATACTTGAACTTCAGAAAGGATTAGTGACGAATCAAACTCTAAAATCAGTAACAATAGGAACTGGATTTTCAGATAAAATATTATGTGGAATTGATTATGGTCATACATTTGTCAGATTTAATGATGATGAAATATTTTTCTTCAATTATAATAATGGACAATACTTGGCTAGCACAATGACTCGGTTTGAAGTAATTGGAGATGGTGATATTATATATTTAAATTTAGATAGTTGAATTTCTCGTACAATTACAGAAGTATATATAACTGTTCTGTATTATTATAAGTAAAATCTTTCAGTATATCAGATTGGTGGGAATTTGTTAAGTAAGAAAATTGGTTTTTATTTTAGTGTAACAGATGAATGAGATTTTGTTAACTTTAATAGAACTATATAAAATTATTGAATATTTTATAATATATCGATTTAATTGAATATTAAATTTGACTCAGGGTACTCAGATTTAGAACAGAGCCTATTATTATTATTATTATCATGATCAGATAGTATAAATTCAAATAGTTATAAAGAGGATCGCATCATGAGTACGACTTTATCTGACATGCCTGTAAAACAGCTTCGATACGCTCCAATAAATGAACGCTATTATGAATCTGTAGCGGCAAATATCATGATTAGAAACGCCATGGGACCACTACACCCAGGGGCATCATTCACTCTATCAGGGTATGTATTTTTACAATATGAACACCGGTTAGAGATTTCAGCAACGGCATTAACGCAGATTACCGAGTTCGCACGAAGAGTCACATTTCAGGTAACGGCAAGTGTGATGAAAAATGGTGTTTTCGTCTGTCCGACACAAACACTCAAACGGCACCACGATGCCTATCTTCATAGTTTTGGATCTATAGTTATTGGAGAAACTTCTTTTATTTTGCCGGAACCTATTGATCTACATCCACTTACCGTGACATTAGAAGGAACATATTTTGCCGAATTTGATGAAGGGGGCGCCATGCCGCGTAGTTTTTTCGGGGTTGGTCCGGCCTATGTGCGCAAAAATTTCATCATCAAAGTTGTTGAGGAAACGCTGTGAAAATATTTTTTACAGGGATTTTTTTATTTTTGTTGTACGTTGCTATTGCGACGACCACTACGCTCGCAAACAGTGGGTCTGCGTATGAATCCGAGATAGACGGCCAACTGATAAAAATCTTTTCTCAGGCTGATCAGTGCAAAATTTTGCAGGAAAGTCTCACTTTTCTTGCCGAAGAGATCAAAAAGAATCCTGACGCGGTGTTCCTGCGTAAAACGCATTCTGCACTCAGTTTTGGCTATTCGGATTTTCCCGGCGCTATTGATGATCTTGAAGTTATCATCAGAATCATACCGGATGACGTTGAATCAATGATGAACCTCTGTGTCGTCAGGGAAGCGCAGAGCAATGACTATCGCTCTCTGCTACCGTGTTATGCAAATGTTGTGGCTGTATACAGAGAGCAAATAAAAAACGGTACCCGGCAAAAAGACAGAGATTACATACATACCCTCCTCATGGCTGATATGCCGGAAGCCCAAGCCGAAAAAGAACGCTACCTGAAAGGCTTAGGCAACTCTCTGTTTGACGAGGCAGAGAGGAAATCTCTCAATAGTTTTGACAGGGCGAAAGCCATTCCCCAATACCCGCTCTGTCCTGGCTCGCCACAACGTGCGGATGTTCCCCCTACGGCAACGCCTTGAAGAGATAACTTCAGACGGGGAACAGTGGATTATGTGGCTCTTCGATGTTTGGTGTGGATTTCATCTGGAAGCCAGCACGGAGATCTTTTTTTTGGGGAGGGGCACCAAAGCCTTGAGCCTCAGTGGAATAAGCTGAAGATGCCGCAGGCTTGCCTTTTTATTCATGGGAAAATGCCTTTCAAAAATAACAGTTCTCAGGGCGGTTTTACTCAGTCGGCAGAACCTGTTGGTCATGCAAAAGCCAAGCAACCCAAGGGATGCAGGTTACGCTCCCGTGATCGGCCTCTCCGCATGCCCAATTCCACAGTGAACGTCGAAGAACCGTGAAATTGCTCCGGATGTTTTCGCCTCTGGATTGTCAGCAAAGGAATTTCCGATGAAAACGAACTTTTTCCGATCCCATGTTTTTTGTATGTCTTTTTTGCTTTCCCTTTTTGTGTTTTTTCAGGCCAAGGCGGGGCAAGCGTCCGAGCAGCCGGCTCTTGTCCTGGATTCGGGCGGAGTGAAGGTTTACGCCATAGAAGACAGTCCGGGGAGCATGGACATTTCCCTGTTCAGGGGCCCGGCCTCCCCGGAGCAGAGAAGCGCTTACTTCAAGGACGGCAAAGTCCCTTCGTCGATCAACGTTTTTCTTATCAAAAAAGAGGACCGTTGCAGCCTGATCGATACCGGCTTCGGGGTTTTCGGACCGGGGCATAGCGCCCTCATGGAGCGGCTTGCGGACATCGGCCTGACCCCGGACAAGATCGACGCGGTGCTGCTTACCCATATGCACATGGACCACATAGGCGGACTTCTGAAAGACGGGAAACGCCTCTTCCCCAATGCCGGCATTTACGTGGCCAAGGCCGAGCTTGACTACTGGCTGTCCAGGGCCGCGCGCGAGCCCGGCAACCCCAACGCGCGTCTGGCGCAGTCCGTGGCCGAGACCTACGGACGGGACATTGCGCCTCCCTTCACACCGGGAACGGAAATTCAGCCGGGGGTCACAGCCCTCGACGCCGCCGGACATACTCCGGGACATACGGTTTTTCATATACGGGCGGGGGACAAAGAGCTTCTGATCGTGGGAGATCTGCTGCATGCCGCCGCCCTTCAGTTCCCCCTGCCGGAAGAATGCCCGAGCTATGACATGGATGTCCCGGCCGCGATCAAGTCCCGCAAACGCATCCTGGACATGGCGGCGGAAAAGGGCATCCCGGTCGCGGGCATGCACATTCCCTTTGCCGGGGCGGGGACGGTAAACAAGGCTGGGGCTGGGTACGCCTTCACGCCCATGCGATAGGCATTTCCGGATCAGGCGGAGAGGTGGAGTTTCCGGATTTTGCCTGCGCGGACCGGCGGAGGTAACTCCGGATGCGGATTTCCGTTTCCGTCCGGAAGTGGAACAATGAGCGCCGCCGGCCCCGCAGGGATTACCAGTTGATGCCCAGAAGCTCGAAATAGGCTTGGGGATGGGCGCAGGCCGGGCATTGCGCAGGGGCGCCGCTGCCCTCATGCACATAGCCGCAGTTGCGACAGCGCCATTTGGTGGGGTTGGGCCGGGTAAATACGCGCCCTTCCTTGATATTGGCGGCGAAATCCAGGAAACGCCTTTCGTGGAAGGCTTCGGCCACGGCTATGGCTTTCATGCAGGCGGCTATTTCGGAAAAGCCTTCTTTGGCGGCTATTTCCGCGAATTGCGGGTACATCGCCGTATGCTCGTGGTGTTCGCCGGCAGCCGCATTGACCAGATTGGTGCGCGTGTCGGCTATGACCCCTGCCGGAAAAGCGGCCGCTATCTCCACGTCTCCGCCTTCCAGGAACTTGAAGAGACGTTTGGCGTGTTCTTTTTCCTGATTGGCCGTTTCCTCGAAGATGTCGGCAATCTGCATGAAGCCGTCGTTCCTGGCCGTACCGACGAAAAAGGTATAACGGTTGCGGGCTTGGGATTCCCCGGCAAAGGCGGTCAGGATGTTCTTTTCGGTCTGTGTTCCTTTCAGAGATTTCATTTTTTGCCTCCAGAGCGTGGTTGAGGTTTCCTTCGGCGGGAGCGGGCTGTGCCGGCCCGGCGCGAAGGCGCGGGCGGCATCGACTGCCTCCGTAAAGCGCCGAAGCCGGCGTGCCTTTCCGCGTTCAAACGAGTTTGAATGCGACTGTAGGAGTTGTCGGACATCATACGCCGTTCGATGATCCGGTCAAGAGAGCGCCAATGCCATAATCCATCACGCATAGACACAATATGGTGTAAAAATTACTATTTTTCTAAAAGCTCTGGTGAAGCACCGTTTCCCCACAGGAGTGCTTATCCATGTGTTTTTATTAATATGATAACAATTTTCTCTTATTTGCGTGGTGGATTATGGAATGCCGGTTCAGGGCTGACGCATCTTATTGCGTCAGCCCTGCGGCGATGCGCAAGCATCGTCCGAAGCCGCAGGCTTCGTAAGGAGCAAGGCGGCTTTGCCGTCGCTGCGAATCTCAAAGGTGTGTATCATAATATCCTTAATTAACAATATAAAATTTTAGATGCGTCAACCCTGAATGCCGGTTGCGCGACCCTGGAGCGGTTCAACTTTGAAAACTTGGACTGCGCTGCAAGGATTTACCTGCGAATCCTTGCAGCGCAATGCTTGCAGGCGGGCTTTGCCCGCCGTTGGCAAGCATTTCAAGCGCAAAATGCCCTGAAGCGGTCTTTCAGCCGGTCAGCCCCATGAGTTCGTGCGCAAGCCGCGCCGCCGTATAGTCCGGGGCGTGCATTCCGGGCAGGGGGGCCAGTTCGGTTATGTCGAATCCCAGGCAGACGCGCCCTTCAAGGGAGCGTTCGGCCAGGCGCAGGGCCTGGCGCCAGAAAAGCCCTCCGGGTTCCGGCGTGCCGGTGGCGGGCATGAGCGAGGCGTCCAAAGCGTCCACGTCAAAGGTGAGATAGACCGCCTTCGGAAAAGACGGAGGCAGGAGAGGGCGGGATTTTTTTCCCTCCGGGGCGAAATCTTCGATCCCGAGGTCCGCCGCGTCAAGGCAAGGGATGCCGCGCGCCTCACGAAAGGCGTGTTCTTCGAAAGAGAGGCTGCGCACCCCGATTTGGAAAATTTCCAGTTCCAGGTCCTCCACGGCCCGGCGCATGACGCAGGCATGGCTGTACGGAGTGCCCTGATAGCTTGCGCGCAGGTCGGCGTGGGCGTCGAACTGGATGACGCCAAGGCGTCCGTAGAATTTTTTCAGGGCACGCAGGGCTCCTAGGGTGACGGTGTGTTCCCCGCCCAGCAACACCGGCAGGACAGGCGGTTTTACCCCCGGCGCTTCGCTGGCGGACGATTTTTGGCCTGGGGACAGGCGGGGCGCACGCGGGCCGGACTCCAGGGCGAGCAGTACCGCCGCTTCAATGTGCGCAAGGACTTCTTCCGCGCTTCCGCGCACGTCCGTCGCCGGCCAGGTGTGGATGCCGGGGGCGGAGGGAATGAGGCGTCCGTTCCAGACCTCAAGCTGGTTCGATGCCGCGAGAATGGCCGCTGGTCCGCGCGATGCGCCGCGTCCGTATGATACGGAGGCCTCGTAGGGCACGGGGATGATTTGGAAGCGGCAGTTGCGCGCGGGGGCGGGCTCAAGTTCGGATTCCAGAAAACGCGGGGTCTTCTCCGGCATCGCGTATCCTCGCAAATTTTTATGCCAGTGTTTACTTGCAAAAGTAAACACTACAAAACCCGAAGGGTTTTGCGCCGCCGCAGGCGGGCTGCGCCCGCCGTCAAGCGACAATCTCAGGCGTAGAATGCTCTACGACAAACGGGTTTTGAAATCATCGTATCCGAATTCCCGCACCAGGCGCGGGCTTTGCCCGCCCAGGCCCGAGACGGCAATGCCGGGGAGATTGAGGCCGTTGAAAGTGCTGGTTTTGACCATGCTGTAGTGGGCCATGTCCAGAAAGATCACCTTGTCTCCGGGCGTGAGGGGCGCGGCAAAGGAATATTCGCCCATGACGTCTCCGGCCAGACAGGATTTTCCGGCCAGACGGCAGGACCAGGCCTTTTCTCCGGGATACCCGGCCTGCGCGACTTCCGGGCGGTAGGGCATTTCCAGCACGTCCGGCATGTGGGCGGCGGCGGATGTGTCCAGCACCGCTACGGGCATGTCGGCGTAAACGATGTCCAGCACCGTGCTGACCAGAACCCCGGCGTTCAGGGCCACGGCCTCGCCCGGCTCCAGGTATATCTGCAGGCCGTATTTGCGGGCGGTGCCGGCAAGGCGCCCGCAAAGCAGGTCGAGGTCGTAGCCGGGGCGTGTGATGTGGTGTCCGCCCCCGCAGTTGAGCCAGCGCATGCCGGGCAGATATTCCCCGAATTTTTCCTCCACGGCGTCCAGGGTACGGACCAGGGGGGCGGCGTCCTGCTCGCACAGGGCGTGAAAATGCAGGCCGGAAACGCCGAGTTCGCGAAGACGCGCGGGGCTTGTGCCCTTGAGTGCCCTGACGCGCGTCCCCAGGTGCGAGCCGGGGGCGCAGGGGTCGTAGAGGGGCACGGAAACTTCCGAGTGTTCCGGGTTAAGGCGCAGGCCGAACTCAAGGCTGCGCCCATCTCCGCCCGCGGCCTTGCGCGCTTTGGGTCCCAGACGCTCAAGCTGGGCCGGGGAATTGAAAATTATGTGGTCCGCGAACCGGGCCGCATCCTCTACGTCCGCCTCGCTGTATGCGGCCGCGAAGACGTGCACTTCCCGTTCGGCTCCCGGCGCGCAGAATTCTTCTCTGCCCAGGCGCGCTTCATGGGGGGAGGAGGCGCAGACCCCGTCCAGCGAAGCGCGCAACAGAGGAAAAACGCTGAACATGGCAAAGGCTTTGAGGGCCAGGAGGATGCGCGCCCCGCAACGCTCGCGCACCTCGTTCAATACGGCGAGATTGGCGGCAAGCCGGTCCTCGTCCACCACAAAACAGGGCGAGGGCAGGGAGGAGAAGAACTCGTCGCTTGCGGCGCTGAGGCTCATCCCCGGATTACTCCTCAAACCGCTCCACCCAAGGCAGTCCGTGTTTGTTCAGGGCTTCCATGAAGGGGTCCGGGTCCATCTCTTCCATGTTCCACACCCCCGGCTTTTTCCACGCCCCGCCCAGAATGAGCTTGGCCCCGATCATGGCGGGCACGCCCGTGGTATAGCTTATGGCCTGGGATTTCACCTCCCGCCAGCATTCCTGATGATCGCAGATGTTGTAGATGTAGCAGGCGCGGGCTTTGCCGTCCTTGATTCCCTTGATCAGGCAGCCGATGCAGGTTTTTCCCCTGGTCAGCGGCCCCAGGGAGGCAGGGTCCGGGAGGAGGGATTTCAAAAAGCGCAAGGGCACAATTTTCTGCCCCTCGTAATCCACGGCGTCAATGCGGGTCATCCCGATGTTTTCCAGGATTTTCAGGTGATTGAGATAGGAATCCGAAAAGGTCATCCAGAAGCGGGCGCGTTTCAGGCCTTTCAGGTTCCGGGTCAGAGATTCCAGTTCCTCGTGGTACATGAGATAGCATTTCTTTTTGCCTATCCCGCCCGGAAAATCAAAGACCATGGACCAGGAGAGGGGGTCGGTTTCCGCCCATTCGCCGTGTTCCCAGTAGCGGCCGCGCGCCGTGACCTCCCGGATGTTGATTTCCGGGTTGAAGTTGGTGGCGAAAGGCAGGCCGTGATCTCCGGCGTTGCAGTCGATGATGTCCAGCTCGCGGATTTCGTCGAAATGGTGTTTCATGGCATAGGCGCAAAAGACGTTGGTCACGCCGGGATCGAAGCCGGAGCCCAGCAGGGCGGTCAAGCCCTTTTCCCTGAACTTTTCCGTGTAGGCCCATTGCCACCTGTATTCGAATTTCGCTTCGTCCGGCGGCTCGTAGTTGGCCGTGTCCAGGTAATCCACCCCGCATTCCAGGCAGGCGTCCATGATGTGCAGGTCCTGGTAGGGCAGGGCCACGTTGATCGCGATGTCCGGTTTGAAGCTTTTCATGAGCAGGACAAGTTCCGGTACGTTGTCCGCGTCCACTCCGGCGGTGTGGATGCGGCGCGGAAGCCGGGCGGCCACCGCGTCGCAACGCGCCTTGGTGCGGCTGGCCAGCATGATTTCCCCGAAAACTTCCGGGACCTGGACGCATTTGTGGGCCACAACCGCACCAACTCCGCCCGCTCCGATGATAAGCGCCTTTTTCATGGTCACCTCTCAAAATAGGTATAGCCGCGCAGCCCGTCTTCAAAGGCCTGCATGATCGTCAGGCGCTCCGCCGGCTGGATGCGTCCGGCGCGCACGGCCTGTTCGGCGGCCTTGCGCAGGCCCTCCAGGATGCGGCGGGGGTCGTATTCCACGTAAGACAGGATATCGGCCACGGAGTCCCCGCGCAGCTCGCGCACGAATTCAAAGCTCCCGTCCTCGTTCACGCGCACTGAAACCACGTTGGTGTCGCCCAGGAGGTTGTGCAAATCCCCCAGGGTTTCCTGATAGGCACCCACCAGGAACACGCCCAGATAGTATTCCTCGTCTTCCTTGAGGATGTGCAGGTCTATGGTGTTTTTCACGCCCTGAACGGAATCTATGAAATGGTCGATGCGCCCGTCGCTGTCGCAGGTGATGTCCGAGAGTATGGCCTGGCGGGTGGGCACCTCGGTGAGGCGGTGGATGGGCATGACCGGAAAAAGCTGGCCTATGGCCCAGGAATCCGGCAGGGACTGGAAGACGCTGAAGTTGCCGTAATAGATGTCGGCCAGGGCCAGGTCGATTTCCGCCAGGTCCTTGGGAGTGTGCGGCAGCTTGCCTTTTTCCTGGGCGATGCGGTTGATGATTGCCCAGAACAGGCGTTCGGCCACGGTGCGTTCGCGCAATGAGACTTTGCCGTGCAGGAACTGCTGGCGGATTTCGTCCCTGTAATACACGGCGTCGTTGTAACACTCCTGCAAATTGCGCAGATTGAGGCCATGCATGGTTTGCAGCAGGTTGCGCGCGGCTTCCGGCGCGTCTTCCGGCAGGACCAGCTCGTCGATCCCGGCGTGAGACGAGCCCTGGTTTTCAATGCGGCTCACGTCCAGGACATTGAAGAGCAGCATCGAATAATAGGCCACGGTCGCGCGCCCGGATTCCGTGATCAGCACCGGATGGGGGGCGCTGTTTTCGTCGAGTATGGCCATCACCGCTTCCACGACGTCCGTGCAGTATTCGTCCAGAGTATAGTTGCGGCTGGATATGAAATTGGTGCGCGAGCCGTCGTAGTCGACGGCCAGGCCGCCGCCCAGGTCGAGAAAGCCCATGGGCGCGCCTTCCTTGACCAGTCCGACGTAGAGGCGCGAGGCCTCTATGGCCGCATCCCGTATATCCCGGATATTGGGAAGCTGGGAGCCGAGGTGGTAGTGCAGCAGACGGAAGCAGTCCAGCATTCCTTTGGCGCGCAGGGTATCCACCGCATCGACGATTTGGGTGGTGGTCAGGCCGAAGGTGGAGTGGTCGCTGCCGGAATCCGTCCAGTGTCCCCCGGCTTTGCAGGCCAGCTTGGCGCGCACCCCGATCAGGGGTTTGACCCCCATGCGTTCGGAACACTCAAGAATCAGGGATATCTCGCTCGGCATTTCGACCACGAAGAAGCAGAGAAAACCCATGCGGACGGCGTGCAGGCCGAGTTCGATGAATTCTTCGTCCTTGTAGCCGTTGCAGATCAGGCAGGCCTCCTCGTCGCGCAACTGGGAAAGGGCGGCGAACAGCTCGGCTTTGCTGCCCACTTCCATGCCGTGGTGATAACGCGCGCCGAAGCTGGCTATGGCCTCCACCACATGTTGCTGCTGATTGACTTTTATCGGGAAGACGCCCCGGTAATCTCCCCTGTAGCCCAGGTCTTTGATGGCCTTGCGGAAGCTGTCGTGCAAAAGCGCTATCTGCGTGTCCAGAATATTTTCGATGCGCAAAAGCACGGGCATGTTCAGGCCCCGTTCGCGCATTCCCTGGATGATGGCCGGTATGCTGACGGTCACGGGGTTTTTGCGTCCGAAAGGGCGGACTATGACGTCGCCTTCCGGGGAAATGTCAAAATAGCCGGCGCCCCAGTTGCGTATGCCGTAAAGTTCGGCCGCGTCTTCGGAGTTCCAGTGCTGCAGGGTGCGTTTTTTTGCCAAGGAGTTCAACCTCCGGGACCGGCCTGAATGAACAATATAAAATTTTAGATGCGTCAGCCCTGCCGGATTGTCAGGGAAGGCGCAGCTTGAACCGCTCCAGCGCTTTGAGGGCCTCTTCGTATTCTCCGTACAGCACGTGGCGGTCTATTTCAGTGACCGCCTTTTTGCTCTCCGCGTCGAGAGGCAAGGCCGCATAGCGCGCAAGCGTCCTGTTGACCGTGGCGATGTCCAGGGTGCGCAAAGCCGTTTCCAGTTCCCCGATGCGCAGGTCGGCGGCGGCGACGACGTTTTTTTCCACGGCGTAAGCGCCTGTGGCGGCGCGGATGTCGCCAATCAGCACGCTGAGGTCGGCCAGAAGCTCCCCGGTTTTTTCCCGTACGGCGGACAGGTCGCCGCTTTCCCCGGCTTCTTCCATCGCTTGCGCGCGGGCGGCGAAGGCGTCCGCGCTTATGGCGCGCGAGGCGCCTTTAAGCCCGTGGACCAGAACCGTGTAGCGCCTGAGGTCTCCCTTCTCCGCAACCTCCAGGATCTCCGCGCTTCTTTCCTCCGCATGGCGGCAAAAGGTGGCAAGCACGTCCAGATAAAGCGCCAGAGCTCCGCCGGCGTTCTTCAGCCAGGCCTCGACATTGACTCCCGGTATGCGCAGGGGGGCTTTTTCCGCCCTTTCTCCCTCGTCCATAGTGAAAGTTTTCACCTTCAGTTTTTCCTTTGGCGTCGATTGGAGCATTTACGTTCGAGATTGCCCAGGGCGAACCTGCTTCGCCGTCAAGCGACAGTCTCAAGCGTAAACTACCCTGAAACGAAGCGGATGCGTAGGTTTTAATGATACGTGGCGCCGGGTTGCGGCTGACATACGGATTTCCGTACGGAAATCCACAACGCCGGGTTAGCCTGCAATCCGCAATATACGCTTGCGCCCGCCCGCCTGCAAGTGGACTTGGAGCATTTTACGCTTGAAATGCCATAGGGACACGCGCGCATCTTTTACCTTCCAGCCGGCCGTGTTCATCCGTCAAACGCATATCCACATGTGAAATAAATATTTTACCGCGCGCAAGCCCGGCTGTTACAAGCCCCCATAATCTCCCTCCGGGAAGGGGGATGATTATGGGAGGAGCGCCGGGCCAAATACGCCCGGCGGCGGCTTTCGCCGCGCCGCCGCCCGCGCGGGCGGCGTTGAAAATACGGCAATCCTTATCGGAGGATAGGCGGATGAACAAGATTCGCGGCCTTTTTATCATGTTGACGGCGTTTGCCCTGAGCTCCGGCTTTGCCTTCGCCGCCGACGAGATCACCAACGTTTCCTACGACCCGACCAGGGAATTCTATGAACAGTACAACGCCGCCTTTAAAAAGCACTGGAAAGGGAAAACCGGCAAGGATATCGGCATCGTGCAGTCGCACGGCGGTTCCGGCCGCCAGGCCAGGGCGGTGATCGAGGGCAACCAGGCCGACGTGGTAACCCTGGCCCTGGCCTACGACATCAGCGCCATCGAAAAGGCCGGGCTGATTAAGCCCGGCTGGCAGTCGGAGTTTCCCAAAAACAGCGCCCCCTACACCTCCACCATCGTCTTTCTGGTGCGCAAGGGAAATCCGAAAAGCCTGAAAGACTGGGGAGATCTGGCCAAAGAGGGGGTGGGCATAATCACCCCCAACCCCAAGACCTCCGGCGGAGCCCGCTGGAATTATCTCGCCGCCTGGGCTTGGGCGGACAAGCGGTATAACGGCGATGAGAAAAAGATCCGCGAGTTCGTGGCGAAACTGTTCGGCAACGTTCTGGTGCTGGACACCGGGGCGCGCGGCTCGACCAATACCTTTGTGCGCAACAAGCAGGGCGACGTGCTGCTGGCCTGGGAAAACGAGGCCCATCTGGCCATTGCCGAAAGCAGAGGCGAATTCGAGATCGCCACCCCGAGCCTGAGCATTCTGGCCGAGCCGCCCGTTGCGATTATAGACGCGGTGGTGGACAAGCGCGGCAGCCGCGAGGTCGCCACCGAATACTTGAACTATCTCTATTCGGACGAGGCGCAGCGCCTTGCCGGGAAAAACTACTACCGGCCCAGCAACGCGGGAATAGCCAAGGAGTTCGCCTCGGTGTTCGACCTCTCGCTCAAGCTGGTGAACATCGACGATCCCCTCTTCGGCGGCTGGGAAAAGGCGCAGCGTCTGCACTTCATCGACGGCGGCGTCTTTGATCAGCTTTATGCGAAAAAATAAACCATGAGACATCGGGCGGCCCGGTCAGGGCCGCCCGGGGAGCATCTTATGCGCGCGCGCGGCAAAAAGGCGATAATTCCCGGCTTCGGCTGCTCCATGGGGTTGACTGTGGCCTTTGTCAGCCTGCTGATCCTGATCCCCATGGCTTCAATAGTGCTTGAAGCCACCCGTCTCGGCCTGTCCGGTTTTGTGAGAACGGTGACGGACGCGCGGGTGCTGGCGGGGTACAGGGTGAGCTTCACCTGCGCCTTTGCCGCGGCGCTGCTCAATTGTTTTTTCGGTCTGCTTCTGGCTTGGGTGCTGGTGCGCTACCGTTTTCCGGGACGCCGCCTCATGGACGGGCTGATTGAGCTGCCTTTCGCCCTGCCCACGGCCGTGGCCGGCATCGCCCTGACCGCGCTATACTCCGACAAGGGCTGGATCGGTTCCCTTTTCGCCCCGGCCGGCATCAAAATCGCCTACGCCCAGGCCGGCATCATCATCGCCCTGACCTTCGTCACCATTCCCTTTGTGGTGCGGACCGTGCAGCCGGTGCTGGAGCAGCTGGACAAAAGCTATGAGGAGGCCGGGCGCATTCTCGGGGCTTCGAAAACGCGGATCTTTTTCCGGATCGTCTTTCCGGAGATCACCCCTGCCCTGCTCACCGGCTTCGGCCTGGCCTTCGCGCGGGCGCTCGGCGAATACGGAAGCGTGGTTTTCATCGCCGGGAACATGCCCTTCAAGACCGAGATCGCCCCTTTGCTCATCATGAGCAAGCTGGAGGGCTTCAGCTACGGTGAGGCCACGGCGGTGGCCCTGGTCATGCTGGCGGCCTCCTTTGTGATCATGTTTTGCATCAACCGCGTTCAGGCCCATGCTTCCGGTTTTGCGGGGGAACTATGAGCGGGAAAGGCAAAAACGCCCCGCGCGGGGCGTCTCTTTGGGTCCCCAGGCTGTTTATCGGCATAAGCGCGCTTTTTGCGGCGGTCATGCTGATTTTGCCTCTGGCCGTTGTTTTGACGGAAGCTTTCAGTTCGGGGCTTCAGGTCTTTTTGCGGGCGGTGAGCGATATTTACGCGCGAAAAGCCCTCTTTCTGACCCTGGAGGCGACGGCGGCCTCTGTGTTCCTGAACACCGTTTTCGGGCTTGCGGCGGCCTGGGTGGTGACCCGTTACTCCTTTGCGGGCAAAGGCGTGCTTACGACCCTGATCGACATCCCCTTCGCCGTTTCCCCGGTCATAGCCGGCATGATCTTTATTCTCACCTTCGGGCGCTTAAGCTGGCTGCATCCGGTTCTGGAGGAGCACGGCATCCGGATCGTCTTCGCCACCCCCGGCATCATCCTGGCCACGGTCTTCGTCACCATTCCCTTTGTGGCGCGGGAGGTCATCCCGGTGCTGGAGGCGCGGGGCACGGACGAGGAGCAGGCCGCGGTCCTCATGGGAGCGGGATTTTTCACCATATTCAGGCGTGTGACCTTTCCGCACATTCGCTGGGCGCTCTTGTACAGCGTGATTTTGTGCGCGGCGAGGGCCATGGGGGAATTCGGGGCGGTTTCGGTGGTCTCCGGGCATCTGCGCGGCAAGACCAACACCCTGCCCCTGCATGTGGAAATACTCTACAGCGAATACCAGTTCACGGCCGCCTTCGCGGTTTCCTCCCTGCTCGTGGCCGGGGCCGTGATCATTTTGACGGCGCGCAACATTGTAGAATTTGCCGCCCGCAAAGAGGACAGTCTGAATGTACATTGAACTGCGCGACATAAACAAGAGTTTCGGCGACTTCCAGGCCTCGCGCTCGGTGAGTTTCGGGATAGCGAGGGGGACGCTGGCGGCGCTGCTGGGTCCGAGCGGCAGCGGCAAAACCACCATCCTGCGCATGATTGCCGGTCTGGAGACCCCGGACTCCGGCGACATCTTCATCAACGCCCGGCGCGTGAACGATCTCGCCCCCAGCGTGCGCGGCATCGGCTTTGTCTTTCAGAACTACGCCCTCTTCAGATACATGACGGTCTTCGACAACATCGCCTTCGGCCTGCGGGTGAAAAAAGAAAAAGCGGCCGCGATCCGGGCCAGGGTGGAAGAACTGCTTGAGCTTATCGGGCTTGAGGACTTCGGGAAACGCCATCCGGCGCAGCTTTCCGGCGGACAGAAGCAACGGGTGGCCTTTGCCCGCGCCCTTGCCCCCAATCCCGGCCTTCTTCTCCTGGACGAGCCCTTTGCCGCCATAGACGCCAAGGTGCGCCGGGAATTGCGCGTCTGGCTGCGGGATATGATCCGCCGTCTGGGCATCACCAGCATCTTTGTCACCCATGACCAGGACGAGGCCATAGAGGTCGCGGACGAAATAATAGTCACCAACAAGGGCCGGGTGGAGCAGTTGGGCGCCCCTCCGGACCTGTACAGAGAGCCGGCGACCCCCTTTGTGGCCGATTTTATCGGCGAGTCCGCCCCTGTGGAAAACATAGCCGCCTTCAGGGGTTTCGAGGCGAACGTCCAGGGTACGCCGGGCGCGGTGCGTCCGGAATTTCTCAAGGTCTTCGCGGTCGGGGACGTCATACAGTACCCGAACAGCGTGGAAGACGCCGTGGTGGACGACGTCGCCTTCAGAGGCGCCTGGCTGGAACTGGGGCTTGTGCTGCGCGGAATACGCCTGACGGCGCGCTATTCCCTGGAAAAACAGCCGCCCCGGATCGGCGATTTCGTCAAGGTGCTGGTCTACAGGCTCTACGCCTTTGAGGATGGGAAAGTTTCGTTGCGGCGCAACGCGGAACTCAACGCTTCGCGCCACGGCTATTCATACAGCATTTAGCGGTGTTTTGGACGGAGCCCCAAGCAATCAGCATTTCCTTTAGAGCATTTTACGTTTGAAATGCTTGCTTAACGGCGGGCGAAACCTGCCTGCAAGCATTTCGCGGCAAGGATTTGCGAACAAATCCTTGCAGAGCGGTCCAACTTTTCAAGGTTGAACTGCTCTGGAATCGTCAAGGCGGATTTATGATGAATGCCTGCACAGGCGGGAAAAGCGATGCGTACCGTTGCCGTTGACACGGATATCCTGATCCTGGGCGGGGGTGCGGCCGGGTGTTACGCCGCCCTCAGCGCCGCCGCCCGTCCGGGGATGCGCATAATGATCGCGGAAAAGGCCCACATCAGCCGCAGCGGCTGTCTGGCCGCCGGGATCAACGCCATAAACGCCCATATCGGCCGGGGGCACTGCCCCGACGACTATGTGGACTATGCGGAAAAAGACGCCGCGGGCATTGCGCGCGGAGACCTGCTCGCAAGCATGGCCGGGCGTCTGAACAAGACGGTGCGTACTTTGGAAAAGCTCGGACTTGTCGTGCACAAGGACGCCGACGGCCGTTATGCGGAGCGCGGCTGGCGCAACGTCCGGGTCAACGGCGAGAACATCAAGCCCCTGCTGGCCGCGGCCGTGCAAAAGCGGGATCAGGTCAGGGTCCTCAACCGGGTGAACATCGTTTCCATCCTCATCGATGACGGGCGGGCGATCGGGGCCGTCGGCTTCGGCACTACGGAAGCCGTATGCTATGTGTTGCGGGCGGCGGCGATCATCTGCGCCACCGGCGGCGCGGCCGGTCTCTATTCCCCGAACAGTCCCGGCTTTGCCGGGCACTGCATGTGGTACCCCCCTTTCAACACAGGCGCCGGATACGCCATGGGCATCCTGGCCGGAGCGGAAATGACCACCCTGGAAATGCGTTTTGTGGCCTTGCGCTGTAAAGGCTCAATCGCGCCCACCGGGACTTTGGCCCAGGGGCTGGGGGCCGCGCAGATAAACAGCCGGGGCGAAAATTACGAAAACCGCTATGGAACGATGACCGCGCAACGCGTCTACGGAACTTTGCGCGAAAACCTCGAAGGACGCGGCCCCTGCCGCCTCCATGCCGGAAACCTGACCCGGCCTCAGGTCGAAGACATCTATCGGGCTTACCTGAACATGGCCCCGGCCCAAACCCTAAAATGGCTGGAGGAAGAACAAAAAGACAGAGGGGAGCGTGAAGAAGGCGGAGAACGGGGAGGCTGGCAGGAGGGGAAAGGAAGAGATGAGGGGTCTTGTTTTCTCGCGGCGGAGATTGAGGGTACGGAACCCTACCTGGTGGGCGGGCACGCCGCCTGCGGCTACTGGGTGGATTCCCGGCGCGCGACGACTGTTCCGGGGCTTTTCGCGGCCGGAGACGCGGCCGGGGGCTGTCCGCAGAAATACGCGAGCGGGGCTATGGCGGAAGCGGAAATCGCCGCTGAAGCCGCCTTGGAATACGCGCTGGAACATCCCCTAGGACGCTGCCGCGCTTTGTCGGCTTCGGGGGCGGCCGTAGCGGAGGCTCGCGGTTTTCTGCTCCGGCGAGAGGAAAAGGGGAAAGTTCCGTTCGAGGCCGGGCAGTTGGAGGAGGCCATGCAGCAGGCCATGGATCGCTATGCCGGGGGAATTTCCGCGGCCTACCGTTTCAACGAAGCGCAACTTGCCGTGGCGGCGGAGCGGATCGGAGAAATAACGTTTCTGAGCGGAAGTCTGGGGGCGCGGGATATGCGCGGGTTGCTCCGGATCCACGAGCTGCGCGAGCGTCTGGTAGTCTGCCGCAGCCTCATCGCACACCTGGGCGCGCGCCGGGAAACCCGCTGGCCGGGATTTGCGGAGCATACGGATTATCCCGGCGCGGATGAAGCCTGGCGACTCCATGTGAATTCGCGTTTGCAAGACGGGCGGATCAGGGTCATGTTCAGGGATTTGGTGGGAAGAAGGGAAGTTTATGAGCATCGCGCTTGACCCGGCCCTTTGTTCCGGCTGCGGGCGTTGCGTGGAAGTCTGTCCGGGCGGCCTGCTGGCTCTGGGTCCCGATGGACGCGCGCGGAACCTCAGTCCCGGCGAATGCTGGAACTGCGCGGCCTGCGTGAAGGACTGCCCCTGCGGGGCGCTTTCCCTGTATCTCGCCCCGCAGATCGGAGGCGGGGGGGCGACCATGCGCGCCGCCCGCCTGGGGGCTGTTCTGCGCTGGGAAATAATCTTTCCGGACGGCCGCTCCCGTTTCATCCGCGTGGATTCGAGCAGGCCGGACGGCTACTGAGGACAATCATGGACTATCTCGACGCCTTGGAGGCGCACAGCATCTATATTTTGCGCGAGGCTTACAACCGGCTTGGAAAACTGGGCATGCTCTGGTCCATCGGCAAGGATTCCACGGTAATGCTCTGGCTGGCCAAAAAGGCTTTTTTCGGACACTGTCCTTTCCCGCTCGTCCATGTGGACACCACCTTCAAAATACCTTCGATGATCAGCTATCGGGACAAGACGGCGGCCGAACTGGGTCTGGACCTGATTGTGCATGTCAACCGCGAGGCCATAGAGGCCGGCCTCGGCCCGGAATCCGGACGCCTGAAATGCTGCGCCGCGCTGAAAACCGAAGCCTTGCAGCAGGTGGTGCGCCTGCACGCCTTTGAGGGATTGATCGTCGGCGTGCGCAGGGACGAGGAAGGCTCGCGTTCCAAGGAACGCGTCTTTTCCGAACGCAACGCCCATGACGAATGGGATTACGCCCACCAGGCCCCGGAATTTTGGGATCAGTTCAAGACCGAATTCCCGAAGGGGCACCACATCCGCGTACACCCGCTTCTGCAGTGGACCGAAATTGACATCTGGCGCTATATCGGCAGGGAAAAGATTCCGGTCATCGACCTCTATTTTTCCAGGGACGGTGAACGCTACCGCAGCCTCGGCTGCCTGCCCTGCACCGGCAGGATTCAATCCTCGGCCGCCACGGTGGAGGAGATCATAGCCGAACTTGAACACACCACGGTCAGCGAGCGGGCGGGACGGGCTCAGGACCGGGAGGACGCCTACGCCATGCAGAAACTGCGCAAAGCCGGGTACATGTGAGATGGGCGCGCGGGAGCGGTTTTTGAAGCTGGTGCTGGTCGGGCACGTGGACCACGGCAAGTCTTCCGTCATAGGACGCCTGCTTTATGACACGGGTTCCCTCCCCCAGGGGGCGGTGGACAAGGTCCGGCGCATCGCCGTGGAGACCGGGAAACGCTTTGAATTCGCCTATCTGCTTGACGCCTTCGAGGAGGAACAAAAGCAGGGCATAACCATAGACACCACCCGTCTGCGCTTTCACACGGCCAAACGCGGCTATGTGATCATTGACGCGCCCGGCCACAAGGAGTTCCTCAAGAACATGATCTCCGGCGCGGCCGACGCCGATGCGGCCTTCCTGGTCGTGGACGCCGCTCGCGGCGTGGAGGAGCAGTCCAGACGCCATGCCTCCATGCTTTCCCTGCTCGGCATCCGCCAGGTTTGCGTGATCGCGAACAAGATGGATCTTGTGGACTACGCGGAGGACGCCTATCTGAAGGTGAAGGAGGACATGGAGGCCTTTCTGGAAACTCTGGGGCTGCGCAGCGGGGCCTGCATACCTCTTTCGGCTCTTGAGGGAGTAAACGTGCTGGGCGGTTCGGACAAGCTGCCCTGGTATGGCGGGCGCAGTCTGATCGAAACCCTGGACGCCCTCCCCGGTGCGCCGGATTTTGAGCAAAGCGTTTTGCGTCTTCCGGTGCAGGACGTCTACAAGTTCGACACGCGGCGCATCATCGCAGGGCGACTGGAAAGCGGCCTTTTGCGGGTAGGGGATCTCGTGGCCGTTTATCCCGGCGGCCGCCGCACCAGAGTGGCGTCCATGCCGCTTTGGCCGGATGAAGGGAAGACAGAGGCCGTAGCCGGGGAATCCATAGGCATAACCGTGGCGGATGAATTCTTCAACCGGCGCGGCGAGGTGATTGGCCATGCCTCCGATCCTCCGCCGGTCACGCGGGTTTTCCGGGCCAGCCTCTTCTGGATGGGCAAAAGGCCCCTGATCAGGGGACGGGACTACAAACTGAAGATAGCGACCCAGGCCGTGCCGGTCCGGGTGCGGGACATTCTGCGCGTGGTGGACGCGGCCCGTATCGACGCGGTTTCTGCCGGGGCGGCTCATACCGGCGCGGTTCATGCCGGGGCGGCTCATATCGGCGCGGTTCACGCCGGGGCGGCGCGTCCGGAAACGGGAGTAAACGATGCGGCTGGAGTAGAGATGAACGATGTGGCGGAAGTGATTATCGCCGCGCGCGAGCCTCTGGCCCTTGATTTGTTTTCCGTCTGCCGGGCGACCGGGCGTTTTGTGCTTGTGGACGGTTATGACGTGGCCGGAGGCGGCATAGTCACCGGGATAGAATCCGAGGCGGACGGATTCTGCTTTTTTGTGCGGGGCGAGATGAAGGTGTCTTGCGATCTTTTTGAAGAATATTTTTACAGTCTGGACGAGCAGGCGGTTAACAAGCGTAGCGCGCGGGCGGCCGTCTATGCCGTCGGGAATCTGATCCCTCTCAAGGGGGAGAGTTTTTCTTACCCGGAGTTTTTCGACATTGTATCCCTGCCGGACGATGCGGCGATTCGCATCCGGTCCGGGCGCGTCGCCGAAATTCTCCCGCTTGCGGCATACGGTTACGAGGGATTGCCTCTGGTCAACGGACGGGGTTTCGCCTTGCGGGTGCGCTCGAGCGAAGACTGGCGGCGCTGCCTTGGGGATTATTCGCCCAATGCGGGGGAAGACGCGGACTTTGCGGCAAAATGGCTTGATTTTTCAGCCTACAGGAGTATTCCGTTCACAAAGGGAAACTGGGAAATTTAGGGCGGTTTGACATTGAAAGCGTATAAACCGCCTTTCCTGAAGGAGAGCGGAGCATGGGAAACATCGTTATAGAAAGAAAAGGGCCTGTGGGCGCCATAATCCTCAACCGCGCCCACGCGCTCAACACCCTGAATACGGAATTCATGCTTGAGATTTCCGAGGCTTTTCAACAACTGGAGCATGAACGCGATATCTACGTCATCATCATCACCGGCCAGGGGAAGGCTTTCATCGCAGGGGCCGACATCAAGGAAATGATCAATCTCAGCGCCGTGCAGATGCTGGACTGGGCGCAACTGGGCAGCAAACTGAACAGTTATATCGAGAACCTGCGCCTGCCGGTCATTGCGGCCATAAACGGCTTTGCCCTGGGCGGAGGCTGTGAACTGGCCATGGCTTGCGACTTGCGCATTGCGGCCTCAACGGCGAAATTCGGCCTACCGGAAGTGGGTCTGGGAATTATCCCCGGCGCCGGAGGAACCCAACGCCTGCCGCGGTTGGTAGGCGTGACCAAGGCCAAGGAACTGCTCTACACTGGAAAAATGATAGGCGCCGCGGAAGCGGAACGCATGGGCCTGGTCAATACGGTGGTAGAGCCGGTTCTCCTGCGGGCGGCGGCCATGGAGACGGCGGAACGGATCGCCGCCCAGGGACAGATTGCCGTGCAGCAGTGCAAGCGGGCGGTCAACGCCGGAATGCAGTCCGATCTTCAGACCGCCCTGAGCCTGGAACTGCAGGCGTTCAGCGTCTGCAACGCCACCGAAGACAAGCGGATAGGCATGGGGGCTTTCATAACAAAAAGCAAGAACAAGGTTTTCGTCTACCGCTGAAATGGTGCGGCAGGATGTGGCAGTATATTGAGGTATCGCCAAGTCCTGACAAGTCTATAATATACCGAATTTCAAAAGAATTATATGTCATGTGCCCCGGCAAAGCCGGGGGCTTGTAATGTGAGCCGCTCAAAGCGGCTGAATATTTGGGCCGCCTGAAGGCGGCTATTTCAACAGGCTCAGTTGCTCAAGCCGCCTGTCTTCTGCCTCTTGGTTGCGAATATACTCACGGATGACTTTCTCATCACGGCCTACCGTAGACACAAAGTAACCACGTGCCCAAAAACTTTGCCCCACAAAATTTCTCGCCCTACCCTGTACATCTCCCGCTATCCCTATGGCGCTTTTACCTTTGATAAAACCACCACCTCACTGACGGAATGTTTTGGTGGC
>JAITRF010000145.1 GCA_031288535.1 Desulfovibrio sp.
CAGCAATGGTCGCTGTCGGAGGCGTAATTACAAAGCAGGGCGTACATTATCTTGGCTCCAAAGGTGATCGGTTTGTCCAAAACGAACTGCGGCAAAATCGGCCCATGAATTTTTCCCTGTGGCGCGAAGGTTTCCATTTTCCGCTTCTCCCTTGGCCCGGAAAAAAGACGAAAAATCTCAGACCCCCTAAAAAATCGTGCCGTGGCACTTGACAGGGAGCTAACCTTTCGGTTAGCGTTATTCCCACATTGCGTTATGCAGGAATTACGCATCTGATGATCAGCCGTTGAGTTTGCCCTCGACGGCTTTTCGCTTTTCTAGGCTCTTGCTTCCCTCAAACTGTGTCCTTTCGTTGAGGTCTGTTCCGGCTGGCTGGCTCGTCAGGCCGTGACCACCACGCCACGGCGACATCCCGTAGATGTTTCGCCATCGGGCGGGCGCAAAAAAAGACCCGCCCCGCTGCCGAAAGGAGCGGGAGGGCCTCTGAACAAATTTTTTTGAAAATATTTTTTTATTTTTACAAAGATATTCTTTCTTGATATAACACAATGAAATTGCAGATAAAAAATGTCAGACGCAAGACAAAATGGATAAGAAAATGGATAAGCAAGTGCGGGATTTTGAGGGTAAAAAGGGGTATTTCGGAAGGAGGAAAATTGACGATAACTAGCTAATTTTACGACATTTTGTGGTGTTTTGCGGCCCCATAGGATTGGAACACACACACACACACACACACACATTCTTTTGGGCTGACAAGCGCGTCCCGCTCCGGGTGCGATGCGGCCTGCGGTCTTTTTTCCCGCTAGCATCCTTTATTGCCCCCCGCCATGCCAAGATCAGGCGCGGGGTCTTTTTCCGCGCCCGCGGATGTCTTCCTGATGCCCTCGAAATATCACCGGAACTCGTTTTGCGTCTGCAAACGTCTTTCCGCAGGAATTTGCGCGGCAAATTCCTGCGGAGCGTGTTAACGCCCAAACTTATATGCTCTATGAACGTCAGCAAGTCCCCGGATGCGTGATATGAGTCGACAATTTGAACCCTCGGCCCGCGAAAATGAAGCAACCTGCCCGGCGACAAGGAAACTCCTGCGCTTGAGCATCGTCGTCCCCGTGTATAATGAGGAAGAGAGTCTGCCGCGTTTACGCGCCGCCTTGGAGGAGTGGGTGGGCGGGCGACGCGCGTTGTGCTGTGAGGTTGTGGTGGTGGATGACGGTTCAGACGACGGCAGTTTTGCCTTTTGCGCGTCTTGGGCGCAAGCGTGCCCTTGGGTGAAGTTTATTTCCTTCAGCCGCAATTTCGGACATCAAGCGGCAGTGACCGCAGGGCTGCGCCATACCGCCGGCGAGGCTGTCGTCGTCATGGACGCCGATTTGCAGGATCCGTTGGAAGTTATACCGGAAATGATCCGCAGATATGAAGAAGGGTACGATGTCGTTTACGGTCGGCGCATTGCCAGAAAGGGCGAATCCGTTTTGAAGAGGGCTACGGCCTGGACGTTTTATCGCCTGATGCGGCGTTGCGTCCATAAGGATCTCCCTGTGGACGCCGGTGATTTCCGCCTCATCTCCCGACAATGCCTGGATGCGGTTAACGCGATGCCGGAAACGCACCGTTTTTTACGCGGCATGTTCGCCTGGGCAGGTTTCAGGCAGGTGGACGTTCTTTATATCCGGAACAGCCGTATGGCCGGGAAAACCAAGTATCCGCTTCACAAGATGGCCTCCTTCGCCTGGAACGCCATCATCTCGTTTTCTGCTTTTCCCATCCGCATTATCGCTTTATGCGGCCTATTCTCCGGCTTGTTCGGATTTTTGGTGTGCATATATGCGGTCCGGCAATATGTGGCGGGCAGCACTGTGCCCGGCTGGCCGTCGCTGATAGGCGTATTTTCCTTGATTGGCGGGATGATTCTGGTTTCCATAGGCATTATCGGTGAATATATAGGCAAGATTTATGAGGAAGTTAAAAACCGTCCGCTTTACATCATCCGGCATGCGATAAACGTCAATTCCGCGGCGGAAACGGCTGTTTCCCGCAACACGTATGAAGGACCCCGATCTGTAAAAAGTTACAGTAATCCGGATTCCGGATAGAATGCTCCAATCGGGCGGCGCAAGCGAAACTGCTCCGGTATGGAACATTTTGCGCTTGAGATTGCCGCTTGACGGCGGGCAAAGCCCGTCTATGCCGATATAGCGGCACAATTTTTCAGGGCCGGCTATATGAAGTTTTCCCCGTCGTGCGAGACCAGGGAGGAGTTTTCCACTCCGTCCAGCCCGGACAGCGCCTCCATCAGGCTTTGCTCTTTGTCGGTCCGCAGTTCGAGGATCAGGTCCAGCTTGTCTTTCGTCATGTTGCGCGATTTGACCTTGAAGAAGCGGGCGTGTTCCTTCACCAGGCGCAGCAGTTCCGTTTCGTCGCCCACGTTGCTGGTGTTGACGATCAGCAGGTAGGAATTTTTCTTTATGGGCACGAGATCAAGCGCGAAAATAAAGGCGGTGGCGAAGAGGGAGGTGACTATGCCGACCTCGTAGAGGCCGGTTCCGCAGACGATGCCGGTGTGGGTGGACCACAGAAGATAGACCATGTCGATGGGGTCCTTGATGGCGGTACGGAAGCGGATTATGGCCAGAGCGCCGATCGTGCCCAGGGTGATCACCAGGTTGGATTGCAGGGACATGATAATGGTCGCGATAAAGTAGGGCACGACCGCCAGGGCGATGTTGAACTGCTTGGAATAGAAGCTGCGTTTCGATACGTAGCGGTAGACCAGGAATTCATAGGTGGCGAGGACCGTGACCATGAGAAGGACGGCCACTATGTCCGAGAGCAGCACCTGTTTGTTGTGGAATCCTGCGGTCAGGTTGGCCAGGATGAGTTTGAGATCGTTCATGCGATGCCGCCTCCGTACTGGCGCGCCGCCTTCCGGCCGATGTAGTATTTGGAAAAGGTAACCCGCTGCAGGGTGTTCATCTGTACCGTCTGATAGATATAATACGGCAGGATGTCCGTATGTTTCAGTTCAAGAAGATGCAGGCCCCGGTCCAGGGCGGGGAACGCGAGCATTTTTTCGTGTTCCGAGGGAAAACATTCCGTTTGCGTGGAGACGGTTATGTTCTTGTCCAGGGTAACGCGGACGTCGCCCTGGATGTAGACGAAGGCTTTGCGGGTGTAGCGCACGATGATTTTGGGGCGATAGAGCCTCGCGCTGATCATGGCGCCGAATTCCTTGAGCAGCGGGTGGTCCGAATGCCTGATCAGGCCGATGCCGTCCCCGCCGTACATGGCGCGGTAGGCGCAAGCGTCGACGGGACTTGAGGTTTTACGGCACAGGCCGTTGAACTTGGCCTTTTTTTCGAGGCGCATATACCCTGCGTCGTCATTGTAGACGCGCACCCGGTATTTGTGCCGCACTCCTATGCCGGCCTCGTTGTCGGCGCAGCAACTGTCGCGGTAATCGTCGAAATACAGGCTGCTCACGGTGTAATCTCCGCCGCGCGAGTGGGAGTCGAGTTGCATCAGCGGTTTCAGGCGGTGCTCGATCACCTCCAGCATGCCGGAGGTGCAGAGATATTTCGCCTCGTGCCTGTAGCGGGGATGCGTGTTCACTGGGTCCCCGTCACTGCGGCGCGGCAAGGTCCGCGATGGCCTTGTCCAGGTAAGCGACGCGGGCGACGACGAACTTCCGCAGGGCCGCGGGGTCCGCGTCGGCGGCGGCCGAGGGCCAGCGCTCCCGGTTGCGCGCGGCCGCTCCGGACCCGTACACGTCCGCCTCGCAGGCGTTCAGAAGCCGGTCGAGTTCCCGGTCGGACAAAAGCGTCGCGCGCAGGGCGGCGTATCTCGCCCGGACTTTTTCCCTCACCCCCGGCAGGTCCAGGGCGAGGCAGCGGATGAGCGCGAGTTCGCCTTCGCGGTACAGGGGCTCGTCCGGGGAACCGTCGAGCGCGGTAAGCCAGGGGAGGACGCTCGTCCAGTTAAGCCCCCAGGTTTGGTCCAAATCCCAGGGGGAGAAGAGCATGACGTATTTGTCTCCCTTCAGTTTGGCGACGTAGTTGGTGTTTTTGAGCAGGTTGTCCCGGCCAGAGACGATGTTCACGAAGAGCCAGTAATCCACGGCGTTGTCCATTTCCATTTTTTCCGCGATCCTGTTCCGGAAAATCTCTTCCGGCCCGCCCAGAACCTCGAGGAAGGAGACCAGCGGGGCCCAGGTGTCGAATTTCGTGCCCGGATGTTTGGGGAAGCGCAGTTCGAACTCCCCGGCCCGGTTGCGGCGCGCGGACCTGAAATCCGTGGAGAAGGCGTCCTTGTGCCCGTTTTTTCTGTAGAGGTATTCCGTGCGCGACGGGTCCGGATTTTTTTCAAGTTGGAGCTGCCGTCCGTCAATCTGGTGGGTCAGGGCGTACAGCCCCAGGTATCTGCCGTTCATGAGCACTTCGACGAATCTGGCCCGGGCGCCGTTTTTTATGCCGAAGGAATTGTTCTCCGCTCCCATCTCCCACCACAGGTTCGTGGAGAGCAGGTTGCGCGCCTTGGACGGGTCATTGAACGGGGCGTAGAGAATCCAGTCATCGTCTTTGCGCATGTCCAGAAGGGAGACCGGGTTTTTGCGCTTGTGGCGGCCGAGCGACATGGTGAACAGGGAAATTTTGTAGGAGTGCTGCGGATATTTTTTGCTGCTCGCGCCTCTGACATGGATTTCGGCCCCGCTTTTGATCAGGCGTCGGGTATGCGCCTCGTCCGGACTGCTGTTGAAGAGGCTGACGTCCACGACCGAATCCCTGTCGCCGATGAAATCGTCCCCGTCCTCGTCGGGATGCGCGGATTCTATGCTGAGCAGGGGAAGGGTCGTCACGCGCAGGTAATATTCGCAATAGTACTTGTCGTTATAGATTATGAAGCTATGTTTTGCGTTTTGACCGATTGTGGCGGGCGAGATTTCGAAAGCGGAAAAGGCGGCCGCGAGATCCGGGGAAAGGGCGGCGAACTTGACCGAAGGGTTGCCGTCGCCGACGGCTGTGGAATAATAGCAGGTCTTGGTCTTTTTAGCGCAAAACAGCTCGTAGCCGTTGAAACTCAGCTCCGGCACGGGCAGGTCGGCGGCCTTTCTGGCCGTCTTGATTTTTGCGTAGCTTTCTTCCGGCACGGACAACTGAGCGAGGGTTCCTTCAAGGGTCTGCGTAAAGGCGGGGCCGACGTCCGCCCGGGAGGGAAAGAGAGTAAGGCAGACCAGCGCGCCGAGGGCGCCGAGACAGATCAGCAGTTTGACGCCGCGTTGCGACCAATGGGGAGCGAACCGGCAGCGGCCGAAGGCAAAGCCTTCAGCCCGCCGCGAAGGCGCGGGCGGCGTCGGTTGCCGTTGTAAAGCGTCGGGGCGGGCGTGACTTTCAGCGTTCAAACCCGTCTGGATGCGGTCCGGCGCGTCGTCGTGGCCGGATTTCGGGGCCGGCGGGGCGGCCGGGAGGGATAACGGACTGAAGATCATTTAAAGTTATTCCCAGGGGTTTGCGCCTGGAGGAAGGGCCGTGGAATCCCGTACGGCCCCCGGTGTGCGGGAAAAGCGCGGGGCCGGGGCGGGGTGGATGACCCCGTCTTTGCGTTTATAGGCGTTGCGCGCGCGCATCTGGGGGTGGTCCGGGGCTTCTTCGAGCGCAAGGACGGGCGCGAAGCAGGCGTCCGTGCCTTCCAGGACGCCGCGCCATTCCTCGCGTGTTTTGCCGGCAAAGACTTTTGCGAGAAAATCCGAGACGTTTTGCCAGCGTTCCGGGTCCGCCATATCCTCCCGTATTTTTTGCGGCGCTCCCAGCCTGTCCAGGAGTTCGGCCTGGAACTGGGGTTCGAGCGCGCCGACGGCGATCTCCCTGCCGTCCTTGCACATATAGCAGCGGTACTGGGGGGCGGCCCCGCCGAGCAGGCAGCGTTCCCGTTCAAGGGAAATGAGGCCGCGCGGGGCCAGGCCGCTGAAAAAGCCCATGAGGCTGGCCGCCCCGTCGACTATGGCCGCGTCCACCACCTGGCCTTTGCCGGAGCTTTGCCTTTCCACCAGGGCGGCGAGGATGCCGAAGGCCAGAAGCATGGAGCCGCCGCCGAAGTCCCCGACCAGATTGAGGGGCGGAGGTGCGGGTTTTCCCGGCTCGCCCATGGCGGCGAGCGCGCCGGTCAAGGCTATGTAGTTGATGTCGTGGCCGGCGGCGTGGGACAAGGGGCCGGTCTGCCCCCAGCCCGTGACCCGCCCGTAGACCAGTCGGGGATTGCGCGCGAGCAGGACGTCGGGGCCAAGCCCCAGGCGTTCCATCGTGCCGGGGCGGAAGCCCTCGATCAGCGCGTCGGCGCCGTCGGCGGCTTCCAGGCAGAAAGCGCGGCCCGCATCCGAACGGATATCCGCTTCCACGAGGCGTCGGCCCCGGTCCGCCACCGGGTTGGGCCAGCCGTTTCCCCCTTTGCGTTCAACGCGGAGCACGTCCGCGCCCAGATCCGCGAGCAGCATTCCGCAATGCGGCCCCGGCCCGATGCCCGTGAATTCCAGCACCCTGATCCCGGTCAGGGGACCGCTGCGTCCAACCGCCGTATTCATCGGAAATTCCTTTATGGTTTGAAACCCCGCCCTGTCGTGTCGAGCGGGGTGAAGCGTCCATCTACGGTTTGGCCCCCGCCTTGTCATGTCGAGCGGGGTGAAACGTCCATCTATGCTTTGATCCCCCTCGCCTTGTCATGCTGAGCGAAGCGTCCATCTATGCTTTGACCCCCCCCGCCTTGTCATGCTGAGCGAAGCGAAGCATCCATCTTCATGTCTTTTCAGGCCTTTCAGGATGTCCGCTATCCCGCATTCGCGCCGAGGATACCGCATGATAGCGAAGCATCCATCTATGCTTTGAACTCCCGCCTTGTCACGCCGAGCGAAGCGTCCATCTATGGTTTGGCCCTCGCCTTTGCCATGTCGAGCGGGGTGAAACATCCATCTATGCTTTGATCCCCCGCCCTGTCATGCTGAGCGAAGCGAAGCATCCATCTTCATGTCTTTTCATGCCTTTCAGTGTGCCTGCTATCCCGCATTCGCGCCGAGGATACCGCTTGATACGGATATTTCAAGAAATTATCAAGAGCGGAATGACCCTGGTATTGACCGATGGAGTTTGCGGAATTGGGGCATGCGGGGTAAGAAGGCTGTGGGGCGAGTTTTCCGGAAGGAGGACAGCCCAATGGGAAAGTTCCTTGTGAACGTACTTGCCGCAGTAGCGGCAAGCGTCATAGCGGCCCTGATTATACGTTACTTTAACGTCTAAACAGGTTTGCCCCGGAGGAACACCCATTCCACCGGGGCGAAAGCCTGAGATCACCAATCTCGGGGAACTCGTCCCAGGGCCGGGGGTGTTAGCTGCACTTCCGGCCCGCTTGATTCATAAATAGCATACCCCCGAAAAATTGCAAGCC
>JAITRF010000015.1 GCA_031288535.1 Desulfovibrio sp.
TATCTTCAGGCCGCGCCCGCTCCGGCGCTTAACCGCGCAAATAAATTGCGCTTGCGCCTTCGCGGCGGGCGTCCGCTCGCGCGGCCGCCGGAGCAATTTCAAAGTGAAATTGCTCTAGATTGTCGAGAGGCGGACTTGCTTCGCCCTCAAGCGACAATCTCAAGCGTAAAATGTTCTAACCGTATGGAGGAGTATACCGGTGAGCACGGACGCGACAGCGCGCGACGGGAGCGGGCGAACCGCTCCCGGCAAGGCGAACGGGGGCTTTGCCGTCGGGCGGGCATTTACCGTTCCGGGACAGGTGGTTTCGTTCCTTGTGCTGGTCATCCCGCTCGCCGTCGCCCTGTACATGAGCTTTACCGACTGGACGCCCACCCGGGGCGGTTTGGCGGAAGCGAATTTTACCGGCACGGAGAACTACGGCGAACTGCTGGTCTGGGATACCCGTTTTCTGGAGGCCGTCGCCCGCACGCTGATCATCTCGGCGATCTGCCTTGCCCTGGAATTCACGGCCGGCCTGGGGCTGGCCGTGCTTTTCATGCGGAGTTTCCGCGGGAAAAAGCTCCTCTTTTCGGCCTTTCTCAGCCCGATGATGGTCCTGCCGGTGGTGGTGGGGTACACCTTCTGGATGCTTTTCCAGGCCAACGGGCCGGTCAACCAGGTGCTGACCTTTATAGGCTTGTCCGGGGTGGAATGGTTCAAAAGCGCGCTTCCCGCCGTGATCGCGGTGATTCTCACAGAGGTGTGGCATTGGACGCCGCTCTTCTTTCTTATCCTGCTTTCCGGGCTCAACGCCGTTCCGGAAAACCCGCTTCGCGCGGCGGTCATTCTGGGGGCGAGTCCGGGGCAGCTTTTCCGCTATGTGGTTCTGCCCATGCTGCGCCCGGTGATCATGGTCGCCTTTGTCGTCCGGACCATGGAAATCATCAAGCTTTTCGACGAAGTGTTCATGTTGACCCGCGGCGGGCCGGGGTCCGCGACGGAGACCATCAGCCTCTACATCTACAAACTGGCCTTCAATGATTTTCAACTGGCCTACGGCGCGGCCGCCGCCTTTCTCGTGCTGGTGAGCTCGCTTTTTCTGGTGCACATGCTGCTTGTCCCGGTCAGAGACCACATTATGGAGGAGAGACGCTGATGCCCCCACGCGCGCTGACCCTGAGCGGGCGGATACTGATGTGTTGCGTCCTGGCTCTGGTTCTCTTTCCGATCTTCTGGCTCTTCATGACGGCCATCAAACCCCCCACGGACTGGAACGCCTCGCCCGCAATCTGGGTGCCCGCCGAGCCCACGCTCGTCAACTTCAAGACCCTGTTCGATCCGGACGCGATCAGGGAATATGGGGTCGGGGGAGTGAGCCAGTCCGCCGGCGACGCTGTTTTCGGCTCCCTCCTCGCCTCGACGGTTTCCACGTTCATCTCCGTGGCTCTGGGCACATTTTCCGCGATCGGACTGTCCCGCTACAGCAGGGGCGGACGGTTAACCCCCCTGGTCATTCTCTCCGGGCGCATGTTTCCGCCCGCGGCCATAGCCGTTCCCTTTGTAATCATCTTTTCCCTGCTCGGGCTGATCGACACCTATGCCGGGCTTATCGCCGTCTACATCGCGGTTACCCTGCCTTTTTCGACCTGGATGCTCAAAAGTTTCGTGGACGACCTGCCCAGGGAAATAGAAGAAGCCGCGATGCTTGACGGCATGTCGCGTCTGAAGGCCCATCTGACCGTCACCATACCCCTGATCAAGGGCGGGCTTTTCGCCACCACCATGCTGGTGTTCATTCTCAACTGGTCCGAATTCATGTTCGCCCTGGTGCTTTCTTACAGCACCATCAACACCATACCCGTGCAACTCGCGAAATACGTCACGGCCACGGCCGGCACCCTTTACGGGGTCCAGGCGGCCCTGGCCGTGCTGGCCATGCTCCCGCTCGTGCTGGGCGGTTTTTTCATCCAGGGGCACCTGGCCCGCGGCATGACCTTCGGAGCGATCAAACAATGAGCGCCCCCAAGCTGGAAGTGATCGGCCTGACCAAGGAATACAAAGACGGGGCCGTTATCGCCGTGGACAACATCGGCTTTGCGGTGGAAAGCGGGGAGACGCTGGCGCTGCTCGGGCCTTCCGGCTGCGGCAAATCCACGACCCTGAACATGATTGTCGGTCTGGAGCAGCCGAGTTCCGGGGACATACGCATAGACGGCAGGTCCGTCATCGACGTGCCGGCGGGGCGGCGCGACATCGGCCTGGTGTTCCAGGACTACGCCGTGTTCACTTCCATGAGCGTGCGGGAAAATCTGGCCTTCGGCCTGAAAATCCGCAAGACGGATAAAGCGGTCATTGCCCGCGAGGTGGGCAAGATCGCCGAATTTCTGGACCTGTGGGATTGCCTGGACGTCAAGGCCGCGCACCTGAGCGGCTCGGAGCAGCAGAGGGTGGCCATAGGACGCACCCTGGCGACCAAACCCTCCCTGCTTTTGCTGGACGAACCCCTTTCAAACCTGGAAGCCTCGATACGGCCGGTCGTGCGCAGGGAACTCAGACGGCTGCAGCAGGAATTGCATCTGAGCATCATCTACGTGACCCACGATCAGACGGAGGCCCTGTCCCTGGCCGACCGCGTCGCGATCATGAGTTACGGCAAAATCATCCAGGTGGAAGAAACCCTCCGCATCGTGGAGCGTCCCGGACATGTGCAGGTGGCGCAGTTTCTGGGGGAACCGCCCATGAACATTCTGCGCGGCAGGCTCGCCGATGCCGAAGGCGGCGTGGCGTTTGTCTGCGCCGGCTTTACGGTGCTCTTTCCGGACTGCTCCCTGCCGGAGCAGGTGCGGGAGCGCGGCCCGAACAAACAGTACGCCCTGGGCTTCAGGGCGGAGGATTTGCGCCTCATCTCCCCGGAACAGGGACAGTGGCAGGGGGAAATCCTGGAAGTGGAAATCCGGGGCGCCGACGCCGTGGTCAACCTGAACTTTCGCGGCAACCCCCTGAAAAGCGTCCTTCCGGGAGAATTCCGCGCAAAATCCGGACCGGCGGACCCGGAGTTGTTGCGGAACGGCTGCCTCGCGGGTCTGGCGCTTGAGCCGGAAAACATCGTCATTTTTGACGCCGACAGCAACCTGCGTCTGGAAAGCGCGCTTGTCAGAGGAAGCGCCGTTTAGAGCAATTTCACTTTGAAATTGCTCTGGCGGCCGCGCGAGCGGACGCCCGCCGGAAGGTTAGGCATTTCAAGCGTAAAACGCTTTATACTGGCGCCAAAAGCGCACGCGGGTTTGATTTGAACTTCGAACAAGGCAGGCCAGGCATGCGATTCAGCAGGACGGTCCCATGACGACAACGGCGGCGAACTCCGGTTCCGGCGTGCCGGTGCTCGAGGCGCGGGAACTGAGCAAACGGTACGGCCGGAAGACGGCCTTGGACAATGTGTCATTCAGCATTCCCGGGGAGTCTTTCGTGGCGCTTCTGGGGCCCGCCGGCGCGGGCAAGACGACCACCCTGCGCCTGCTGGCCGGGTTGGAGCGGGAAAGCGGCGGCGACGTACTCATGGACGGCAGCTCCGTTGCCGGGTTGGAGCCGAAGGAACGCGATATCGCGATGATCTTCGACAATCTGGCCCTATACCCGCATAAAACCGGTTTCCAGAACATGGCCGGCCCGCTCCTGGAGCGCAGGCTGCCGCGCGAAGAAATCAAGGAACGGGTCGACGCCGTTGCCGAAAAGCTGCGCATTGCGCATATCCTGGGGAGACTCCCCAAAACCATGAGCGGGGGAGAACGCCAGAGAATAGCCCTGGGGCGCGCCCTGGTCCGCTCCCCGCGCGTGTTTCTTCTGGACGAACCCCTGTCCAGCCTCGACGCCCCCCTGCGTTTCAAACTGCGTTCGGAACTGAAGCGCCTGCAACGGGAGGAGAAGCATACCTTTCTCATGGCCACCCCCGATTTTTCCGAAGCCCTGGCCGTCGCCGACACGGTGCTGCTCCTGCGCGCCGGAAAAATCGTGCAGGAGTCCTCTCCCGAGGATTTGTACGCCTGTCCGGTGGACTGCGAGGCGGCCCTCTTTGTCGGCTCGCCGCAGATTTCCCTCCTGCGCGCGGTCGTTCGGGAGGAGCGCATCCATTGCGCCGGCATGTCCTCTCCTCTGCCGGCATCCCTGGAAAGCGCGGCGCAACGCCTCCGGCAAAGCGGGGAGGACGGCTTTCTTCTGGGCGTACGGCCGGAAAGGGTCCGCCCCCTGCTTTCCCCCTCCTCCGCGCCCGACGGTAAAGCGCCCGACGCGTCCTCCAGTTCCGTCGGAGAGGTGGTGGACATCGAATCGCAGGGACTGCGCTCCATCGTCACCGTCTGCCGCGACAAGGAACAGATCGGCATGTTCTGTTCAGCGGCGCAGCGGGCGGAAATACGCATAGGACAGAGCCTGGCCTTCACTCTGGAGGACTGGGAGGGGCTCCCGGCCTTCGACCGGATTACCCGCAAAAACATCGTCCGCCAAGGCGCCGGACAAGGCTGACGCATTTTGCTGCGTCAGCCCTGCGGCATCGGAAGGACCCTTGAGCCGTGAACCTCTTCGTCGGCTATGCCTGCAACCTGCGCTGCCCCTATTGTTTCGCCGGCGCCTTGCAAACGCTGTATCCGCACCGGATCAGCGAGGAAAACTTCGAAAAATTTTTCGCCTGGTGCGTCCGGACCGGGCTTTCCCGGCTGGCCTTCATCGGCGGAGAACCCACGCTGCATCCGCGTCTGGCGGATATGGTCGAGCGCGCGGCGGAGGCGCGCATTGCCGTGAGCGTCTTCACCAACGGTCTGGGCCGGCCCGCCCTGATGGACCGCCTCGGCGCGAGCGCGGCGCAGTTCATCGTCAACTACAATCCTCCCGAACTGCTTTCTTCCGGGGAACGGCGGCGCCTGCGCGACAACCTGCTCCTGATGGGCGCATCGGGCGCGCGCCTGGTCTTCTCCAAGAACTTTTCCCCCCGCTACGCCGATTACGCCTATTTGCTGGAAGGCATCGTCACCTACGAGATACCGGCCGTACGCTACGACATTTCCCGGCCAGACCTGTTAGGGAGCAACGACTTCGCGCCCCCGGAGGCGATGTCGCGGCTCCTGGCCGCCGTCACGGCCTTTGTGGAGCGGTGCGCCGCTTTGGGCGTAAGCACGGGTATGGACTGTTGCCTGCGCATGTGCGATACGGAACCGGAGCAACGCGCGTTTCTGGAGCGGGTTTCCGCGAAATTCACCGGGATCTGCCACCCCTCTCTGGACGTGCATCCGGATTTGTCGGTCTCCTACTGCCTGCCGCTCCACGACCTGCGCGTACCGGACGTCACCGCCTTTTCCGGCGAAGAGGCCCTGCGCTGGCATTTCGCCGAAGCCGCGCGTCCGATCAGGGAACGGAATGCCGCCGGGGAATGCCGTTCGTGCAAAGACTTCATGCGCCGCTGCCAGGGCGGCTGCCTCGCCGGGCCGCGGCACTAACCGCCATGACAACTGATATCGTTTCCCATTTGCGGTGCAATCCATTTAACAGTTTTTCCGTTAAAATTCAGATATGGAGGATGCAGCTTCCCGGACTGGCGGATGCAATCCATTTAACAATTTTTCCGTTAAAATTCAGATTGAAGGGGTCCGGGGGAAATCATCATCGCTGCTGTCGTCATCCGTACGGCTCGAAGACTTGCCTACGGCCGACGCTCCCCCGGCGGGGTTATGCCAATTCCAGATAAAAATTGCTTCAATTTTATCTGGAATTGGCATCGCGCCTGCCAAACAGGCGCCAAAACCGCAGGTTTTGTGAGGAGCGGGCGGGCTTTTGCCCGCCTGCGGC
>JAITRF010000020.1 GCA_031288535.1 Desulfovibrio sp.
TATCTTCAGGCCGCGCCCGCTCCGGCGCTTAACCGCGCAAATAAATTGCGCTTGCGCCTTCGCGGCGGGCGTCCGCTCGCGCGGCCGCCGGAGCAATTTCAAAGTGAAATTGCTCTAGAGCATTTTACGCTTGAAACGCTCCGCCGCCGCAGGCGGCGGAGCAAAAACCACGTTTTTCGCTTTGCAATCTTGTCGCTTAAAACGGAGCGGATGCGCGGTTTTAAGCGATACATGGCGCCGGTACGCCGCCTGATCCGCGTTTTTAAGGTTACGGCGTCCTAGGCGCCTAGGGGTTTGCGCAGAACAAGCCTCTCCGTGCAGACGCGGCTCATCAACTCCAGGTCGTGGGTGACGACCAGCAGGCAGGCCCCGTCGTTTGCCGCCGTCTCCATGCTCTCGGCCATGCGTCCCATGTTTTCCCCGTCCAGGCCGCTGGTGGGCTCGTCCAGAATGAGCATCAGTGGCCTGCGGACCAGGGCGCAGGCCACAGCCAGCCGCTGCTTTTCCCCGCCCGACAGGGATTGCGGATGGCGCGCGGCCAGATGCGCGATGCCGAGGCGTTCCATACAGGAGGAGGCCGCTTCGCTGGGGTTTTCCACCGCGCCGCGCGCGGCGTCGGTCAGTTCCGCCTCCACGCTGTTCATGCGCAACTGGTGCCCGGCGTTCTGCAGCACCACCTGGGCGTGGCGGGGGAGGTTGCGCGTCTTGATTTCCGCGCCCCTCGCCCTGATTTTTCCGTGCAGCGGCTTCTCCAGCCCCGTGAGCAGGCGGGCCAGGGTGGTTTTCCCGACCCCGTTTTCACCGAGCAGGGCGACGATGCGCCCCTCCGGGAAACTGTAGCCGGCCCTGCTGAAAATCGGCTTGCCTCCCGGATAGGCGAAGTCAAGCTCCTCACATCCGAAAAAAGGGGCGGCGTCAGTTCCGGACGCGCCCGCAAGCTCCGGAAGCTCCTCGCGGGCGTCCGTGACGCGCGCGGCCCTCAAGCCGTGCCTCGCGCGCAGCCGCTCGTCGTCAAGCAGGGAAAAATCTCCGGAGGCGGCGACGCGTCCCTCGTCAAGGACCAGCACCTTGTCCGCCACCCCGCGCATCCAACTCAAACGGTGGTCCACCACGAAGAGGGCGATGCCGGATTTTTTCAGGGCGAGCAGGGCGCCGGCCAGTTCCGCCACGGACTCCGGGTCCAGGTTGGCCGAAGGCTCGTCCAGGAGCAGGAGGCCGGGTTTTGAGGCCAGAAGCCCGGCCAGGGCGACTTTCTGTTTCTGCCCCTCGGAAAGCTCGAAGATGCTTTGCTCCATGAGGTCTTCAATTCCCATAAGCCGCGCGCTCGCGGTCACGGCCTCCCGGACTTTTTCCGGGCCGTGCCCGCGCCATTGCAGGCTTAAGGCCAGTTCCGCCCTGACCTTGAGGGCGAAAAACTGCCGCTCCGGGTCCTGGAAGAGGGTGCCGGCGCAATCCGCGAGCCTTGCCGGAGGCAGGTCCAGGGTGCTGTTTCCGGCCACGCGCACCGCGCCCTGAAAGCTCCCGCGCAAATAAGCGGGCGCCAGCCCGTTGGCCAGGCGGACCAGAGTGGATTTGCCGCAGCCGCTGCGCCCCGTGCAGAGCATGGCTTCGCCCGGGGCGAGGGAAAAGGAGACGTCGCGCACGGCCGGGGTTTGCGCGTTGGGGTAAGCGTAGGTCACGGAAGAAAAGTTCAGCATGGCCGGTTACATGGGCAGGGGTTTGAAGTTCGGGCCGAATTTCTGCAGGACCCCGGCCAGGGCCAGGGCCAGGAGCGCCAGGACGAGCAGGGCGTAATCGCGCCGGGCCATGCCCGGAAGCTCCGCGTCGCGCATTCGGCCGGCGGCGTCGATGCCTTTGAGTTCCGCCGCCATGGCCAAGTCGTCCGCGGAATACAGCACCCGGAAAACCAGGGGCACGACAAAGCCGCGCCACAGCCGGGCGATCCCCTTGCCCGGCCGCAGCCGGGCCGCGTCCCGGATTTGCGCGCAGTCGTTAATGAAGGTGGGGATGAAGCGCACGGCCACGGAAAGGGGGATGAGCGCCCAGCCCGGCAGACGCGTGCCCATCAGGCGCGTGAGCAGGACGTGCACCGGCGTGGACAGGGCGAGCGTCAGCAGAAGGTTTATGGATACCAGCATGCGCAGGTAGGGAACGGAAAGGGAATAGGCGTCCCAGCGCATCAGGCCGGGCACGATGAAACTCAGGGCGGCGGTGAAAGCCAGGGTGAACAGCATCAGGACCGTGCTGAACAGATAGATTTTGAGCAGGGTGGCGGGTTTTGCGGCGGTCGCGGCGAGGCCGCCGGACAAAAGCGCCAGCAGCCCGAGGCTCAAAGGGGACGACAGGATTATGGCCGCGGGCGATCCGAGACAGCACAGGGCGAGTTTTACCCGCACGTCCAAAGCGGCGGCAAAGCCGCTTTCACCCCTGGTCAGAAATGATGCCCGCATGGCGCAATTCCTTCATAAAACGCACCCCGGTGAAACAGCCCAGGAAGGTGCCCGCGCTGCCTATGAGGATGAAGATGGCGGCCGGAACGAGCATGGCGGGCTGCTCGCGCATGCTGAGCCAGGACAGGCCCAGTCCGAAGGCTTTGGCGAACAGCTCCGCCGTGAGGATGCCGGCCGCGAGGTTGCGGGTTCTCCCGTAGCCGCCGAGCAGGGCTATGACGCCTTCGCCCAGCAGGCAGGCCAGGAGGGCGGACGGCACGAGCAGAACCCCCTGCCCGAGAAGAAGCAGGGAAACGAGCGAAGTCGTCCCCACGGCCAGAAGCAGGGTCCAGGTGCGGGGGACCTTGTGCAGCAGCACAAGCATCAGGGTGACGTAGAGACAGTTCTTGACCACCAGGGTCACGGGGTTCATGCCCCCGCCCGCCAGGGCGACCAGGATGCTCGCCGCCTTGATCACCGTGGCGAAAACGCCGACGGTCACCAGGTCCCGCGTCGTCCAGTGCCCGGCGGAACGCCGGGCATCCGGGGCCGCCGCCCGCGTCACGGCCTGTCCGGCCGGACGCGGGGTTTCCATGGCGGCCGCCCGCGTCAGGACCTGCGCGGGCGCGGGGAAAAAGCCTTCCCCGCCGCCCGCGGGATCAGAACTCAAAGCCGATTCTGGCGGTGACATGGGCGCCCGGCTCCTCCAGTGTGTTCGCTGCGGTGGTATAGGTCCTGTCGAAGATGTTGTTGACGTTCACGTCCATGAAGAATTTCCGCTCCTCCCCGAAACGCATGCCCAGGGCGAGGTTGGCCGTGCCCCAGCCGGGGTGTTTCTCCACCTCCGTGGCGGAGATTTTTTCCTTCGCCCCGGCGGCGAAACGTCCGAAGGCGTCGGCGTAGAAGGAAAGGGTGGGGGAAACCTCGATCTCGTACTTCAGTCCGACCCGCGAGGTCCAGGGGGGCAGGCCCGTTTTGGAGGTCTTGCCGATGGTGCTTTCTCCGCCGTAATCGAAGGTGCGGTGCATGTACGCGCCGCTGAGGTAGGGCGTCAGGTTCCAGGCGGCGATGGTGTAGCTCAGGGTCAGCTCCGTGCCCCAGGTCCGCGCCTTGTCCACGTTGGTGAACTCCATGTCGGCCGTCGGTCCGGGTAAGGAACGCGTGGTTATGTAGTCGTCCGCCAGGCTGTAGAAAACTGCCAGATCCGCCGCGAAGCCGCCATCGGAATAGCGCGCGCCGACCTCGAAGTTCTGCGAGGTCTCCGGCTTGAGGTTCGGGTTGGGATAGGTATAGCCGGTCTGGCCGTGCGAGGTGCCGATATACATCTGGTTCAGCAGGGGATAGCGGTAGCCCTGCGCGAAATTGGCGCGCAGACGCCAGTTCTCGAACCCGGAATAGACGAGCCCGAGGCTTCCCACCAGGTGGGAATCCCGATCCTTGCCCTCCTCCGCCCTGTTGTCGTCGGTGTCGGTCAGGGAGGATTCGAGCCAGGTCCAGCGCAGGCCGAAGGTGAGGGTCCAGTCGGGATGAAAGCTCCATTCATCCTGGGCGAAAAGGGCCATGCTCTGCTGGTAGGCGTCGTAGTTGTAATAGGTGTGGATGGGCTGGCTCATCATGGGGACATAAGCACCCGTAGCCGCCATATGTCCCCGTACAGTGACGAGTCCTTTTGTTTCACTCGTGGCGTCCAGGTCGTCATAGAGGTAATCAATGCCCGCGATGACGTAGTGATCCCCGAAGGTCCAGTCTGTCTGCAGGTTCGCCCCGTAGGTCGCCTGCTTGTTCACGGTGAAGGGACTCATTAAGACGTCTGATTGTATATAATCAAACGGTCCGGGCGTCGATGGAGGTTCACGTTCGGTTGCGGTAATGTCGTTGGCGAAGTCCTTGCGCGTTTTCTGCATGAACCCGGTGAGTTTGATTTTCTGCAGGTAGTCGGAGAGCTGGTTCAGTTCGAGGAAGGCGTAATACCTGTCCCTCTGCCACCTGGGCAGGTCGAGTTCCACGTGCGCCCCGCCCGAATCCGCGCCGGGGATGTTGATGCTCGACCAGTACTGGTCGTAGCCCGCGCCGATTTTGCCGTGTTCCCAGGTATAGTCCAGGTAGGCGGAAATGTTCCTCTGCATGTAGCTGGTGTTGGCGATGCTCCCGGAGCCGCTGCGCTTGTTGTGGGTTTCGACGTAATCGCCGGAAACCCGGTAGTTGAAGCCGTTGTACGACCCGTAAACCGAGGCGTAGGGGGTGGCGGAATCGTTGGAAGAGTCGAGGGTCATGGCCAGCGTGGCCTGAATGGGCCTTGTGCCGCCTTTCTTGGTGATGATGTTCACGACCCCGCCGATGGCCTCGGAACCGTACAGAACGGAGGCCGGGCCCTTGATGACCTCGATGCGTTCCACGTTGAGCGGATCGATCATGATCATGCTGCCTTCCATCGACTTTTGTTCGGAGATCTTCATGCCGTCGATGAGGATGAGCACGCGTTCCGCGGACTCGCCGCGGATGTGCACCCTTTTGGTCCCGCCGCCCATGCCGCCGTCGGCGACCTCGACGCCGGGAATATCCTGCAGTTGCTCGGCTATGGTGCCGTGCGGCTCGCGTTGCAGTTGCCTCTGATTAACGATGGCGATGGAGGAGGGGACATCGAAAGCCTCGCGCTCCACGCGCGTGGCCGTAACCACGACTTCCCGCGCCGGGTTCGGGGCGCCGCCCGCTGCCGGTTCCGTTGCCGGTTCCGCGCTCGGGTTCGCGGCAGCCGGTTCGGCCGCCGGGGCGTTTTGCGCCGGGGGAGCGCCGGTTTGGCCGGAGGATGCCTGCACACCCGCCGCCAGAGCGGGATTTACCCCCTCCCCGCACAGGGTGAGGGCCGCAAGGAGAAGAGCTAACAAAAAGCGCGGGGCGCGATTTTTGTTCAGAAACGGAATGAGGATGAGAGCCGAAGCGTTTTGGGTCATTCGTTCACTCCTTTTTTTCAGGCCGCGAGGCCGGTCTGTGGCGTCTGCCGCCATGTATCGCTTGAAACTACGCAGCCGCTCCGTTTTAAGCGACAAGATCGCAAAGCAGAAAACGTGGTTTTTGCTTTGCTCCGGCGGCTTCGCCGCCGCGCCGGGCTTGTCGTCCGGCGGCTGGTACGCTGCTTGATCTGCATTTTTAAGTGTTCAGCGTACTACGCTTGAAACGCCCTCCCGCGGGCGGTTCATCGGAAGCGTTCATCAAAAGCGCTCATCAAAAGCGTTCATCAGAGGCGGCTGTCGGAGCGTTTTGCGCTTGATCTTGCCGCCCGGCGGCGAAACAGGTCCGCCTTGCGACAATCCCGGAGCGTCAACACTTGAAGCGCACACGCTCTATGAGCGCCTGGGTGAGGTTGACCTGCCAGAATTGCCCCGCCAGGGTCAGTTCCATCCAGGGGCCGTCCCGCGAGATCAGCCCGGCTTCCTCCCAGTTTTCCAGAAGGGGGGCGTACAGGGCGCGCGCGTCGGCCTTTGCGCCGAAAAGCCGGGCGAGGTTTTCGCCGAGCGTGTCGAAGTTCAGGCGGCATTGCTCCATCTGTCCCAGGATGAGGCGCATGAGCGGCAAATCCTCCGGCGGGGCGGCCAGCGCGGCGACCGGTTTTTCCCCGCGCGCGCATTTGGCGGAATAGGTTTCCACGTCGGCGTGGTTGTACATGAACCAGCCCTGCAGAAAACCTCCCGCCCCCGCGCCGTAGTGCAGACAGTCGGCCCGGCTTTTGGCGAGGGGGTTGTAGAGGTTGCGCTCACGCGGCGTACAGCTCCAATGGCTCATGGAAATACGGCGGCAACGGGCGGCCTGCAGCAGGGAGACGCCCAGGGCGAAGAATTTCCCCTGTTCGGCAAGCGGGGCCGGAGGGGGCGTTTTCCCGGTTTCGACGGCCTTTGCCAGAAGGCTGCCGGGAAAGATGTTCAGTTGATACAGGTCCACCCCGTCCAGGGGGAGATCCAGGAAGGTGCGCAGTTCCTCTTCCCAGTCTTCCAGGGTCTGGCCGGGCAGTCCGTAAATCAGGTCCAGGATGACGGCCGCCTGGTTGTATGCGGCCAGGGCGCGCAGCTTCCGGAGGACTTCCTCGCGTGAAGACACCCGGCCCAGACCGCGCCTGAGTTTCGTGTTGAAACTTTGCACGCCCAGGGAAAAACGGTTGGCCCCCTCCTTCAGGCAGGCCTCTATTTTGTCCTCGTCGAAACTGTGCAGGCGGCCCTCCACGGTGATTTCGCAGTCGTTGGCCAGGGGCAGGGCCGAGCGCAGGGCGCGCAGCAGCGCGGCCAGCTCCTTCGCCTGCAGGGCTGTGGGGGTTCCCCCGCCTATGTAGAGGGCGTTGACGGGCGAGGAG
This sequence comes from Desulfovibrio sp., assembly GCA_031288535.1. Classification (GTDB taxonomy): domain Bacteria; phylum Desulfobacterota; class Desulfovibrionia; order Desulfovibrionales; family Desulfovibrionaceae; genus Frigididesulfovibrio. The sequence continues at coordinate 6,772 of JAITRF010000020.1, forward strand.
ACCACGCTCGCGCGCCGCGCCTCGGATTCGATTTCCCCCGTCAGGGTCCGCACATAGGCGGCCCCGGCCTCCGGGGAATATTTGCCCCCGAAAAAGCCGCAATACAGACAGCGGGTTTCGCAATAGGGCATGTGCACGTAGGCGGCGGCCGGGCCGGAGCGCGGCGTGTCCCGCAGGGTTTCCAGGGCGGCCGGGATCTCGCTTTGCGGGACGGGCCGCCCGCCAAGGCCCGCGTGGACCGCGGTTTTGCTGGAAAAGGCCCCGGACAGGGGGTCGTCGGTGATCCTGGCGAAATGTTCTCCGCGCGCGCCCGCCGGGTTGAGCGGGATGACGTTCAGGCCGCGCGCCTGCGTTTTGGGAGCGGCGGACGCCTGCGGTTTCAGGCGTGGTTCGGGATGGCCGGGAGGCGGGGCGCCCCGGCCGGCGGGCAGATTCAGCATCGGCATACCTCGGATACGTGAAATTGAATGTCAAAATCTTGTACGCAAGAAGAATTAGCCTCTGTGATAATGATTGTCAACATCAGCTTTAAAAAAATGTCGAAAGCGGTATATTTTACATTAATATATTGAAATTATTATAGTTTATCTCTGATATGAAACGATGCGGCAGGGAGCTGTTGCATTGTTTCCGTTTGCGTGTTATGAATTAAAAAATCGTAACACTCTATCCTGGAGCGTCAAATGCGAAACCTCACCCGCGCAGCGGTTTTTGCGTTTATCTGTATGCTGTCCATGAATACTCCGGCGCTGGCCGATGACGCCGGCGCGGGCGGCGGGCAGGCTAAAGCCGGGCAAACCGCGCAGGCGACAGGCGGCGCGCAGGCCACGGTCGGGCAAACCGCGCAGGCGGCGGCCGGGCTGGAGCCGTCTCCCCGGACGGCGGCGGGCGGCCTCACCCAAGGTTCGGTAAGCGCCTTCACCCTGCCGGCGGTCACCGTCTACGGCGTGGCCGACCAGCCCCCGGTCGCGCCGGTCACGACGCGCCTCGGCACCCAGTTCAACGTGGTCACGGAGGAGCGGATCCGGCGTCAGGGTTCGCTGGATTTTTACGACGCCCTGCGCAACGTGCCGGGGGTGATGTACCAGAAAAAGAACGTCATCGGCGGCCAGACCGGCGCCAGCCTGTACATACGCGGGCGGGGAGCGAGCCACCCCAGTCCGGATCTGAGCATCTTCTTCGACGACGTGCCGAGAAGCGGACTGCTTTACGGCCAGGCCCTGGCCGACGGCATACCGGTCTACGCGTTAGGCGGCATGGAGGTCTACAAGTATCCCCAGCCCTCGCGCTTCGGCAGCGGCTACGGCATGGTGAACTTCGTCCCCCGGCACATGACCGAGGAAGGCTTTGAGGCGAGGTTCGGCATCCAGGGGGGAAGCTACGGCACCTTCGCGGAAAACGTGGGCCTGGGCATGAAAAAGGACATGTTCGACATCTACGCGGCCCAGAGCCGCGTTTCCACCGACGGGCACGTCGCCCATTCCGGCGGCTGGCAGGACAGCTATTACATGAACGTCGGGGCGCAGATGGGGGAACACCTTGAACTCAGGCTCCTCGGCAATTACGTCAACGCCCGCACCGAAGCCCCGGACAACCCGCTCACAGGGGCGAGGGCCGCCCCACGCCGTTTCGACACCGAAACCGGCTTCAGCACCCTGACCCTGTCCAACCGTTTCGACAGGGCCTCCGGCTATCTCAAAGGCTACTACAACAAGACCGAATTCCGGCTGATCGGAGAGAGCGGCAACACCGCCAAATCCAAACAGTCCATCGAAGTTTACGGGCTGCGGGCGCGGGAGACCTTTTCCCTCTGGGAAGGCGGGGAGTTCACGGCCGGTTTCGACCTGGACCGGATGGTTCTGGCCAACCGGCAATATATCTACGCCACGGGAAGGGTGCGGACCTGGGACTTTCCGGATCAGACCGTGTTTTCGCCCTACCTGGCCTTCAGCCAGTTGTTCGGCAGCAAGGAGGGCCTGCACCTCATCCCGTCCGCCGGCCTGCGCTACTATCAGAACAACGTCTTCAAAAACAGGCTCTCCCCGCAGGCCGGACTGGTTTTCGGCCATGACCGCACCGATCTGAGCTTCAATTACGCGCGCGGGGTAAACTATCCCAGTCCCGTCGTCATGCAGGGGTTCGTCGAGAAGAACGTTTCCCCGCCTTCCGGCCTGGACACGGAAAAAATCAAGCCTGAAATCGTCGATCATTACGAAGTCTCCCTGACCCACTCCTGGGAGGGTCTCGCCAGCATAAGCGGGACCTGGTTCTACGATTCCGGCAGGGACAGGACCAGGGCGTACATGGGGGGGGCCTACAACCCCAATACGACCTTTTTCAATTCCACGACCGCCGAATACAGGATCCGCGGGCTGGAACTGGCAGGCTCCCTGACCCCGACCGAAGACCTGGAGTTTTTCGCCGGGGCCACCTGGCTCAAGGCCAAAGCCGTGGGCGACGACGGCATCAGGAGAAACAAGATGCCCTACACCCCGACCTTTACCCTCCAGGCCGGGTTCAGGTGGGACTTTCTCGAACGTTTCAGCTTGAGCGGCGATTATCAGCACCTGCAGGGCGTGTACGTCGGCAATTCCGCCCGGCCGACGTCGGCGGCGAACCCGGCGAGCAACTTCGCGGCGCTGAGCGGCGCCAACAAGCTGAAAGACATAGACCTCGTCAACCTGCGCCTGGACTGGAAGTTCGCCCATGACCCCATGCATCTCAAGGAAGGGCGCGTATTCCTCGCAGTGGACAACATTCTGGATTCCGACTATGCCTATGCCAAGGAAATAGACGGCGCAAGAAGCGCCGCCTACGACATGCCCGGAACGACGTACATGGTCGGCCTTGAACTGAGGTTTTGAGGGGTTCGGGGCGGAGCCCCGATTAAATGTTCCAGAGCATTTTGTCATTGAAAGTATCTTGCCGATAAAATGCTCTGACGGTGTGAAGCGAAGCGTAACACCGTCCGCGAGATTGGCGCAGGCGGGCTGCGCCCGCCGTCAGGCGACAATCTCAAGCGCAAAATGCTATAAAGGAGGCGGGGGCCGATGTTTTCCGAATCCGAACGCGACCGGCGGCGCAGCAGCTTTTTCGACCAGGCGGCCGAAGGCTGGGAGGAACGCAACTATCCACCGGAGATCATGGCCCGGACGGAAGAGTTGATCTCCGGGCTGGGCATAGCCCCCGGTCTGACCATACTGGACGCGGGCTGCGGGCGGGGGGTGATCCTCCCCGTTTTGCGCGGGATCTCCGGCCCGAAGGCGCGTCTGCTGGCCCTCGACGCCTCGGCTTCCATGCTCGGGGGGGTGGCGGCCAAGGACCCCGATGCCGTCGCCATTCACGCCAGGGCGGAGGAGATCCCCCTGATCGACGCCTATGTGGACCTCGTTCTCTGCTTTTCCGCCTTTCCCCATTTCAGCGACCACCCCGCCGTCGCCCGCGAATTTTTCCGGGTGCTGAAAGCGGGCGGCCGCGCTTACGTGCTGCATCTGGCGGGGAGCGAGACGATCAGGCGGCATCATGAGGGCCATCCGGCCGTGCACGGCGACAGTATGCCGAGCGCGAAAGGCATGGAGGCCATGTTCGCCGAAGCCGGGTTTTCCCGCCTCACCCTGACCGACGCGGAAGACCGCTATGTCTTTTCCGCCTTGAAACCCTAGAGCAGTTTCACCTTGAAACTGCTCTGGCGGCCGCGCGAGCGGACGCCCGCCGCGAAAGCGCAAGCGCAATTTATTTGCGCGGTCAAGCGCCGGAGCGGGCGCGGCCTGAAGATAAACCGTGGATAATCTCAAAGTTAAACGCTCCAGGACCGGACAATGACCCTACGTATGCGAACCCTACTGTTCCTTGTCGCCCTGTGCCTCTTTCTCCCGGCCTTCCAGGCCGTGGCGCAGCCTCTGAAAATCGTGGCCGGGACCTCGCTGATTGACGATATAGTGCGGGACCTCACCGGGGGCCGGGCGCAAACCGTCGTCCTCATCCCCGGTTCCTCCTGCCCCGGACACGATGCGCTGAAGACCTCGGATTTCGTTTTCGCGGCCGGGGCGGACCTCTTCCTGGTCCATTCCTTCCAGAGAGACTCGCCCCAGCTTGCGGGCATGCTGCAATCCGTGCGGAACGACCGCCTTGTGGTGCTTGCCTCCAAAGGCAACTGGCTCGTTCCGGAGGCGCAGAAACAGGCCGTGCGGGATATCGCCGCGGCCCTGCGGGACGCCTGTCCGGACCTGTCCGCGCTTATAGGCGAACGGGAGAAGGCGCGTCTCGGGAGAATCGATGCGGCGAACGCGGAATGCGCGGAGAAACTGTCGGCCGTCCGGGGCCGTGCCGTCGTCTGCGCCGGCATGCAGGCCGAGTTTCTCCGCTGGGCCGGCCTGGAGGTCCTGGAGTCTTACAACCGGGCCGAGGAGATGACCCCGAAGGACGTCGCCCTGTTGATCGACAGGCTGCGCGGGCGGCCGGTCGCGGGGGTTGTGGACAATTACCAGAGCGGGGCCGATGCCGGGCTGCCCCTGGCCCTGGAATTGAAAGTGCCGCATCTGGTGCTTTCAAACTTTCCCGGCTCGGCCGAGGACGTGCCGGATTATTTCACGCTCCTGCGCGGCAACGTGGACCGGCTGATCCGGCTGGGTGGCTGATCCGCATGGCCCTGGCCGCTCTGGAGGAGGTGAGCGTCGCCTTCGGGCCACGCCGCGTCCTGGACAAGGTGTCGCTGACCGTAAACCCCGGCGACTTCTGGACCCTGATCGGACCGAACGGGGCGGGGAAATCCACCTTGCTCGGCCTGTTCAACGGCCTGACCCGGGCCGGGTCCGGGAGGGCGACGTACAAGGGGCGGGAAGTGACCCCGAAAACCGCCCCGCTGGCGCGCCGGGAAATCGCCCACGTCTTTCAGGCCGCGGATATCGATCCCAGGATGCCCTTGAGCGTCTTTGAATCCGTGCTCTCCGGCACTTACGGGCGCCTGGGGCTTTTCAAAAGGCCGGGGGAAAAGGAAAAGAATCTGGCCCTGAAAGCCCTGGAGGCGGTCGGCCTTTCCGGTCTGGCGAAGCGCCCGGTCGGCCACCTCTCCGGAGGGGAGCGCCAGCGCGTGGCCCTGGCGCGGGCTTTGGCCCAGGAGCCGGAGTTCCTGTTGCTCGACGAACCCACCGCCTCTCTGGACCGGCAGGCGCAAAGGGAAATACTCGACGGCATCGCCGCGCTTCAGCGGCGGTACAGGCTTACGGTCTTCATGGTCACGCACGACTTGAACGCGGTCTTCAGTCTGGCCCGGCAGGTGGCCATGCTCAAGGGCGGGCGTCTGGTCTGGGCCGGTCCTGTGGACGAGGCCGCGGATACGGAACGCCTGGGTTCACTCTACGGCGTCCCCGTTGCGATTGCCGAATACCGGGGCCGCCGGGCGGTCATTTTTTGAAGGCGGGCATGGAATCTTTCCTGAGCTACGAATTTCTGCGCCGGGCGCTTTTGATGGGGGTGCTGGGCGGTGGCGTCTGCGGGGCACTGGGAGTGTTCGTCGTCCTGTGGCGCATGAGTCTGGTGGGCATGTGCATCTCCCACGCCGCCTTCGCCGGGGCGCTGGTCGGCCTCTGGCTCGGGTTTCCGCCCCTGGCCGGGGGGCTTGCCGCGGGCCTTGGCGCGGCCGCTCTCTCCGGACCCCTGGCCGAGCGCCCCGGCTTCAGCCTGGACACGGCCATGGGGGTCATTTTTTCGGTGGTCATGAGTCTGGCCATGCTCGCCCTGGGGCTCCTGCCCGGAGCGCGGACCGAGGGCCTGAGCCTTATCTGGGGCAGCCTGCTGACCGTGACCGCCTTTGACCTGGCCCTGATGAGCGGGGCCGCCTGCACTCTCTCTCTGTTCATCGTCTGCTTTTTCAAGGAGATACAGGCCATAATCGGGCACAGTCAGGCGGCTTTGGCCTGCGGCGTCCCGGTGCGGCAGATCCGCCACGCCTGTCTCGCGCTCATGGGGCTGGTAGTCGCCTGCGCCCTGAAAGCCATAGGCGGCCTTCTGATCTTTTCCCTCATCGTCACCCCGGCGGCGGCTGCCTTGCAAATCACGTACAGCCTGCGCCTCATGTTCGTCCTCTCGGCCGCTTTCGGGGCTGTCGCCGCGGCCTGCGGCCTCTGGCTGTCCTTTCATTTCGCCCTGCCCGCCGGGGCGGCGATAGTGCTGTTTTCCGCCTTGATTCTGATCGCCTGCATGATATTTTCTCCAAAAAGGAACATGCCCCCGCAAGGCGGATAACTCCGTTTCCGGATCAAAGAGGCTTTTTCGTTCGTCTTGCCTCCGGCGCGCCTGTATGATAATGAAAATTAATTTCAATACTCTTTTCAGGTTCCGGAGCGGGACATGGACGGCATAGGCGGGGTCATCGGCCGGGCGGGAGGGCGTTTTGCGCATGTTTGCGCATCGCTCCTGCTGCACGCCGGTCTTGCCGCCCTCCTGCTGCTGGTGTCCGGGGGCGAGGCGCCGCCGGAGAAGGTGTACCGCGTTTCTCTCTCGGCTTTTCCGGCCGTTGCGGGGGCATCGGCCGACGCGTCCCCGGAGTCCGCCTCCGCTCCGGAGCTGTCGGAAGAAACGTCTTCCGTGCCGGAGGAAGCGCCCGTCCCGGAAACTTTGACGCAGGAAGCGCCCGCGCCGGAAGTTTTGGCGCGGGAAGCGCCGGT
>JAITRF010000037.1 GCA_031288535.1 Desulfovibrio sp.
ACTGTTGGGGGCCGCTTTTTTCCACCGGGAACAGCCTCAGCCCATCAATTTCTCAATGAGCTTGCCGACCAGTCGAGAAAGAGCGCCCCACAGGGCCGCTTTTATCGCCAGCCAGAACAAGCGGTTCGCTCGTCTGTTTTTGACGACTGCCTCCTTTACTCCCGACGCCATCCTTGCGGACTCTCGGAGTGGAGGCCCCGTTTTTGTCCCTTGCGGGACATTCAGAACATATCCGCGCCCTACATAAAAATCAAATGAACCGAACACCTCCCCACCGACAACCACATTGCCCGTGTATAAGCCTTTTGCCATGATCCCCCAATGCCATACCCGGGAAAATGTTTGCAAGGACGAGAGTAAAAGTATGTCCAAAATGACCCGGCGAACTATTTTTTATCGGCTGGTTTTTTTTGGGTATTTTATTGGGCATCTGAAAATATTTTCCACAGTAAAGCTATTTTATTTCAATGTGTTACTGTTCATTATTCTATTCGGAAATAATTAGACTTTTCAGGACTGCGGAAATTGTGTATGTTTACGCCGTACCGGCGCACGCCCCGCGACGCCTTTCACGGTGTGCGAGATATTTCGCGTCCTTAAATGCGCTACCAGGTAAAAGGGACCGCAAGTTGTTTGTACTGATCGGCTTCATCGTGGTTCTCGGCTCCGTGCTCGGCGGTTATGCCATGCACAGTTCCAATTTTGCCATTCTGGCGCAGCCCAACGAATTGCTCATCATTTTCGGGGCCGGCGTAGGATCTTATGTTGCCTCCAACTCTTCCTTCACCCTGAAATTGACCGTCCACGGCCTGAAGCGCGTTTTTTCCAACGGCCCGTCCAAGGCCAAGTACATGGACATGCTGGCCCTGTTGTACGGGATCTTCGCCAAGATGCAGCGGGAAGGCATAATCAGCGTGGAAAAGGACATAGAGCAGCCGGAATCCAGCGCGCTCTTCCAGCGTTTTCCGAATATGGCCAAGGACAGGCACGCCTGCTTTTACATAGGCGACACCCTGCGCATCTATCTGACCACCGGCAACGCCGGCGAACTGGACAAGCTGATGGGAGTCGACATGAGCGCCATGCACGACGAGGAAACCCTGCCCGCCCAGGCCCTCTCGCATATGGCGGATTCCCTGCCGGGCCTCGGCATCGTCGCCGCCGTGCTGGGCATCGTGGTGACCATGGGGCACATCAGCGATGGCGCGGAGATCCTCGGCAGGTCCGTGGCGGCGGCTCTTGTGGGAACTTTTCTCGGCATTCTGCTCTGTTACGGCTTTGTAGGACCGCTGGGAGCGAAACTGGAAACCCTGGCCCATGAACAGCACCTCTTCTACCGGGCCATGCGCGAGGCCCTGGCGGCTGCGGTGCGCGGCTCCTCGCCCATTGTGGCTCTTGAATACGGACGCCGCGCCATCCCTCTGACTTTCCGTCCCACTTTCCTGGAAATGGAGCAAAAACTCAAAGGCTCGTAGCCTGGAGGATACAATGGCCGGCTCATCCTGGAAAGTCGCTTACGCCGACTTCATGACCGCTATGATGGCTTTTTTTCTCGTCCTGTGGCTGTTGAACATGGCGCCTCCGGAGACGCTCAAGGGTCTTTCCGGGTATTTCCAGGCGGACGCCCAGTTCAGCTCCAATACGATCTCGCCGTACGGCATATCCAACAACCCGCTCATCCAGTACGTGGACAAACTGGACGCGCGCGAATTCAAAATGAGCGAAATCGAGGAATCCAACTATGCCATCGCCCAGAGCCTGAAACAATTCCTGCTCAAGGACGCCGTGCCCTCGTCCTCCAGCGGCCTGACCTCGGACGGGGTAGGGGTCCTGTTGCACATCGCCTCCGATCTCATGTTCAAACCGGGCACGGTCGAGTTTACCCAGGAAGGGGATAGGGTGATGCAGGAGGTTCTGAACGTGATGCACAAATATAAAGTCTACCTGGTGGTGCGCGGCCATGCGGACTCTTCGGAAACCGGCGCTCCCGACTATCCGTCCAAGTGGGAACTTTCGGCGGCCAGGGGGAACTCGGCCGTGCGCTGGCTTATAGGGAACGGCATAAATCCCAACCTCGTGCGCAGCGTCGCATACGCGGACACCAGACCGCGCGTGCCCTCCACCATACCGGGGGCCGCCGCCCAGAACAGCCGCGTGGAATTCAACTTCCACAGGCCCGAAGTCATGTCCACCATTGTCGGCTATTAACGGTACGGGCAATACTGCATTTTGCGCTTGAGATTGTCGCTTGACGGCGGGCAAGCCCGCCCGCGCCAATATGCCTTGCGGACGACGTACAGATTTCCATGCGGAAATCTGTAATTCCATTTCCGGGTACGAATTTCTGCGATTTGCATCCGGCAACCGAGGGAACATACCTTGAATTATCGCAATTATCTGATCTGGGCGCTGGTCGGAATGCTCCTGGTGGTCGCCTTCAACGTCCTGTACCAGCAGCCGGTGCGCAGTAATGAAATAAGCTATTCCGAATTTCTGGAAAGGGCGAAAAAACAGCAGGTCGCAGAGGTCCTGATCCAGGGCAACAAACTCTCGGGCTGCAAGCTTTCCGGCCACTTTACCGACGGCATGACCTTCACGAGCCACGCGCCCGACGATCCGGGGCTTGTGGAAACCCTGGTCGGCAACGGCGCGGTCGTCAAGGCCGGCCCCATGGAAGATTCCCCCTGGTATATCGTTTTTCTCACCTCCTGGGCCCCGATGATTCTGCTCGTCCTCTTCTGGTTTTTTTTCATGCGCCAGATGCAGGGGGGGGGAGGGAAAACCATGAGCTTCGGCCGGTCCAGGGCCAGGATGATCTCCCAGGAATCCGCCAAGGTGACGTTCGACGACGTGGCCGGGGTGGACGAGGCCAAGGAGGAGCTTGCCGAGGTCGTGGATTTTCTCTCCAATCCGAAAAAATTCACCCGCCTGGGCGGGCGCATCCCCAAGGGAGTGCTGCTCATCGGCCCGCCCGGAACGGGCAAGACCCTGCTGGCCAAGGCCGTGGCCGGCGAGGCCGGGGTTCCCTTTTTTTCCATATCCGGTTCGGATTTTGTGGAGATGTTTGTGGGCGTAGGCGCGTCGCGGGTGCGGGACCTTTTCGCGCAGGGTAAGAAAAACGCCCCCTGCCTCATATTTATCGACGAGATCGACGCCGTGGGCAGACAGCGTGGCGCGGGGCTGGGCGGCGGACACGACGAGCGCGAGCAGACGCTGAATCAGCTCCTGGTGGAAATGGACGGCTTTGAAGCCAACGAAGGGGTGATCCTGATCGCGGCCACCAACCGGCCGGACGTGCTGGACCCGGCCTTGCAGCGGCCGGGCCGCTTCGACCGCCAGGTGGTGGTGCCGCCCCCCGACATCAGGGGACGCAAGCATATCCTGGAAGTGCACAGCAAACGCACCCCCCTGGCCGAGGACGTCAATCTGGAAACCCTGGCCAAGGGTACGCCGGGGTTTTCCGGAGCGGACCTTGAGAATCTGGTCAACGAGGCCGCCCTCACCGCGGCCAAGGAGAACAAGAACGCCCTGACCATGCTGGATTTCGAGAACGCCAAGGACAAGCTGCTCATGGGCAAGGAAAGGCGCACCATGGTCCAGACCCCGGAAGACCTGAAAAACACCGCCTACCACGAGGCCGGACACGCCATCCTCAACATGCTCCTGCCGGAAACCGACACCCTGCACAAGGTGACCATAATCCCGCGCGGCCGGGCGCTCGGCGTCACCATGTACCTGCCGGAGGAAGACAAGAACAGCATGAGCAGGGTGGAGCTTGAAAGCAAGATCACCATGGCTTTCGGAGGCCGCGCTGCGGAGCTGATCATCTTCGGCAAAATGACCACCGGGGCGGCCAACGACATCAAACAGGCCACGGGCATGGCCCGGTCCATGGTCTGTAAATGGGGCATGAGCGATCTCATAGGCCCCATAGCCATAGGCGAACAGAGCCAGGAAGTGTTCATAGGCCGGGAATGGGTGACGAACCGGGACCACAGCGAGGAAACCTCCCGCCAGGTGGACGCCGAGGTCAAACGCATCATCGACACCGCCACGAGCGAGGCGGACCGCCTGCTGCGGGAAAATATAGACTGCCTGCACCGCGTGGCCGCAGCCCTGCTGGACCGGGAGACCATCACCGGAGACGAGGCCGGACGGCTGATGCGGGGTGAAACCCTTCCGCCTCTGGACCTCAAAACCAACCCGCGCAAGCTGATCACCACCAAGGACCTGGAAGAGCGCTCGGCAAAGGCCAAGGGCGAGGGACGCGGGAAAAAAGGCGGCAACGGCAAAAACAGAGGCAAACCCGAGGGCGGGGAGACGGCGCGGGAGCGCGCGGCTTCTCCGCTCGGCGCAGCCTTGTCCGCGCCGGGCAGGGAAGAGGCGCGGGACAGAAAAGAAGACGCCGGACAAACCGGGGAAGACCCCGCGCAAACCGAGAATGACGGCGAAACAACCGGTGACGGCGACGGGAGCAGATGAATTTTCCAAGGCCCGCCGCCGCAAGGGGCGGAAAAAAAACGCGCCTGCGTCTCGGCGGGGGGCGTCTGCTGGATGTGGACGCTTTTTTTGTAGCGGGCATAGTGAACGTCACCCCGGACTCGTTTTCCGACGGCGGTTTGTACGCCCACCCGGACGCGGCCCTTGGGAGGGTGCGGGAAATTTTGCGCCAGGGCGCTTTTTTTGTGGACCTGGGAGCGGAGTCCACCCGTCCGGGCTGTGCGGATATAGGGCAGGCGGAGGAATGGAGGCGTCTGGCCCCTGTCCTGGAAGCGGTCCTGCCCCTGCGCCGGGCCGATGGCGAGCCGGAAAGCCCCGCCCCGCCTTCCTTCTGCCTTTGCGTGGACACCTTCAGGGCGGGCACGGCCGCCGCCGCCCTCAGGGCGCACGAAAACATCCCCGGAGCGCGGGTTCTGCCGGTCGACGTGATCAACGACGTTTCCGGCGGTTTTCTGGACCCGGACATGGATGAGACGCTTGCGGAGCACAAACCGGGATATGTGCTGGGCCACTGCCCGGTCCCGCCTTCGCGCATGAGCGGACGCACGCGCTACGCGGACGTGGCGGACGCGCTGCTCGCCTGGTTTTCCGCGCGTCTTGAGACCCTGGTCGGGAAAGGGCTGCCGGAGGAATGCGTCTGCTTTGATCCCTGCATCGGGTTTGCCAAAAGCGATGCGGACGCTTTGCGGATAATAGAGGCCCTGCCGCGTTTCGCGGCCCTCGGGCGACCCATTTATCTCGGCCTGTCGCGGAAAGGCCTCCTCGGGACGCTGACGGGTCTGCCCACGGAGAAACGCGACGCGGCCACGGCGGCGGCCTGCGCCCTGCTGGCCGAAGCCGGAGTGGACATACACCGCGTCCACGATGTGGAAAGCTGTCTCGCGGCCCTCAGGATCGCGGCGGCTTTCCGCCAAACTTCCCGTCCGGACGGACGCCCATGGATTTCCCCGAGCTAGGCGCACTGAACATAGGCTGGCGCGACGTGCTGGACATAGCCGTGGCCACCACCCTTTTTTATTACGCCATAGCCATGCTCAAGCAGACCAGGGCGGTCACGGCGATCTACGGTCTGCTGCTGCTTCTCGTCCTCTATCTCATTTCCCGGCTCATCGGCCTGAACACCATGAACTGGCTGCTTGAGGACATTCTCGGCTCGCTTTTCCTGATCGTGGTCATCATCTTTCAGCGCGACATCCGCCAGGCCCTGAGTTCCCTGGGAGCGCACCGCCTGTGGCTGAACCGGTTTTTCGGCAGGAAAGAAGACAGTTCCTACATCCCCCTGGTCTGCGGCGCGGCCATGCACATGGCGCAACGCAAAATCGGCGCGCTCATCGTCATTGAGCGCGACATTCCCCTGGGCGACGCCGCCCAGAGAGGCGTGCCCCTGGACGCCGCCATTTCCATGGAGCTTTTGATCAACATATTCTGGCCGAACAGCCCGCTGCATGACGGGGCCGTGATCATAAGCCGCGGGCGGATTAGCGCGGCCGGCTGTATCCTGCCCCTGTCCACGGCCGTCACCAAGCGTGATTACGGCACGAGACACCGCGCCGCCCTCGGCATAACCGAGGAGAGCGACGCCATCGTGGTGGTGGTTTCCGAAGAGCGCGGAGCCGTGGCGGTGGCTCTGGAGGGCAAGCTGACCACGGCTTTGGACGCTGTGAAGCTCCCGCGCGTCATCATGTCCGCCCTGGAGAAAAGCCTGTGAAATTCAAGGGCTGGAAAGATCTGCTCCTGGCCTTTGTCCTGGCCCTGGCCCTGTGGTACGGGGTGACAGGCAGCGAGAAACTGGAATCCCAAGTAGAGGTGCGGGTGGATTACCGCGGGCTGCCCCACGGGCTGATCGTGCGCGAGGGTTTCGTGAACAGGGTTTCCGTGCGCCTGCGCGCCTCCGCCGGGATGCTGCGCTCCATTTCCGGACGCGACTACGCCTTTAACATGGACCTCTCCGATGTGCGCAAAGGCGACAATGTCCTGGCGATCAACGCCAACAACCTGCCTTTCCACGGCGGGGTGGAGGTTATGGATATATCCCCCTCGCGCATTTATCTGAAAGTCGAGGGCATAGACAGCAAAAAAATCCCGGTGGAGGCGAAAATCCAGGACGCCGTTCCGGACGGGCGCCAGGTTTTCGTCTCCATCACCCCCCCGGAGGTCACGGTCAGCGGAGCCTCTTCAGTTCTGCAAACCCTCAACTCCATCGAACTGCCCCTGCATATCGGCGATTCCCCCGCGCCAGGCGTCTCGGAGAGCAAAAAAATCCTGCCCGTCCCCGGCGGAGTGGACGTCTCGCCCATTGAAGTCGGCGTAGCGATAAGCGTCAACGTAAAACTTGGGCAGACGGCCCTGACCCTCCCTGTGGAGGTCCAGGCCGCCGATGCCCATGTGGCCTTTGTGCAGCCGGACAAAATCAAGGTCGTCGTGTCCGCTCCGGAAAACATGAAGGAGGCGCTCAAGAAAGTCAAAGCCCTTGTCCTGGCCGGGAACCTGCCGCCGGGCCGGCATCTCGCAAGCGTCCAGCTTGTTCTGCCTCCGGGAGTGGAAGCGCAGGAACCGGATCCGTCCCGGGTCAGCCTGGACATCTCCTTAAAGAACGCGCCCCCGGAAGACGTCTCCGGGAAAGGGCCGTCCCCGGGGAAATCGCCGACGGAAGCCGGGTCCGCGAAAAAATCGCCCGGGAAAACTTCCCCAGTCGCCAAAGCCGCGCCGAACGCGTCCGCGAAGAAAGACGGCGCTTCTTCCGGGAAAAACCGCCCGTCCAAAGCCCCGGCCGGGAAAAAACCGGGAACGAGATAGGCCGTTCCCGATTCGGCGGCTGCGGCGAAAGCGCTGTTTCGCCTTACCGCTCGAAATGCTTCGCATTTCGGCGTGACAGGATGTCACGCTTTCCATTTCCAGATATGCCACACTTGCTGCGGGGCGCGCCGCAGCATCCCGTTTTCAAAAAAAGATGCCTTCCGGGGTGGGCACGTGCAGGAGCAGAGAAAAACCTGCCCACACGCAGAAACACATGACAAGCGTCAGCACGCAGGCCGAAAGCGCCGCCTTGCGGCGGCTGTAAGCCGCGTCATTAAGCGCGATGGAGCTCCCGAACAGAAAAAGCACGCTTGTCGTATAAAAGCCGAGTAGCGGAATGATCAGGACATAGGACAGGGAAAAGGCGGAAATCATCGCCACGCGTTTGCGCGCGACGGTTTCCTCCCCGCCGGGCTTGTCCCGGGCGGAGATCCGTTTCCACAGGCCCAGACCGACAAGATATACGCCGCCCAAGGCGATGAAGCCGATAATCAGCCGGGGGTACAAACGCCCCAGCCCTTCCACGTTGCCGCTCTGGCAGAAGAAGACGGCCGCCGTGAAGAGAGAAAACAGTCCGGCCGCGATATCTCTCACGCTGCTACGCATCGTTCGCCTCCCCGCCGGTTTCGCCGCGCGCGCGTTTTCTCTTCCATTCCAGCAGGAAGGGAGTGACCAGGGAAAGCAGCGTGCAGAAAATGAGAACCACCGCAATATTGCTGTTCAGAAACACCTGCAGAATCGATCCGTCGACCGCTTTGGAAAGACTGACGCACTTGCCGAAGTTTTCCTCAATCATGGGACCGAGGATGATGCCGAGGGCCATGGCCCCGGTGTCCAGTTTGACCAGGTTGCAGAAATAGCCGACAAAGCCGAAGGCGATGACGATCCACACGTCCAGTATGCTGTTGCGGATGGCGTAGGAGCCGATGATGGAAAGCATGACGATGGCTATGGCCACGAAGGTCAGCCGTATGCTGAGCAGGCGCACCATGATTTTGATGAGCACGAGGCCCACCGGAATCATCAGCAGGTTGACCGCGAACTGCGACATGATGAAGGTGTAGGCCAGATCCCCGGTGACCGTAAAGACCTTGAAGCCCGGCTGGATGCCCTTGGCGAGCAGGGCGCCGAGAATGACCGCCGCCACGGCGCTGCCGGGAATGCCCAGGGTGAGCATGGGGATGAGCGCGCCGCCGATCACCGCGTTGTTGGCGCTTTCACTGGCGGCGACGCCTTTGATGATGCCCTTGCCGTAGAGCTCGGGCTCCTTGTCCCAGCGTTTGCTTTCGTTGTAAGAGATGATGGAGGCGATTTCCCCGCCGGCGCCGGGCAGCATGCCGACAAGGGTGCCGATGATGGAGGATCGCAGAAGAAGAATCTTGCAGGTGGCGAACAGTTCGCGCGCCACCCGGCCAAGGCTCTTCGGCATGGGCGTGTAGCTGGCGATATAGGGCTTGTAGCTCCCGATAAGATAGAGCACTTGGGAAAAGGAAAAGAGCCCGATCATGGCCGGGATGACTTCCACGCCCTGGATCAGCGGGTAATAGCCGAAAGTGAAGCGCGGCGCAGCCGCGTGGGGGTCGAGGCCGATTGTCGCCACCAGCATGCCGATCGCGCCGGATATCAGGCCCTTGACCATGTTGTCCGAGGACATGACCGCAATGGTGGAGAGCCCGAACAGGCAGAGCCAGAAGCTTTCCGGCCCGCCGAAGCGCAAGGCGAAGCGGGCCAGGGGGGCGGCGAGAAAAAGCAGAAAAACCGTGCCCACAATGCCGCCGAAGGAGGAGCACAGGAGCGCGGTGATAAGCGCCTTGTCCGCTTCCCCCTTCTGGCACATGGGCCAGCCGTCGAAGGTCGTGGCCACGGAAGACGGAGTGCCGGGCGTACAGATGAGACAGGCCGAATTGGCCCCGCCGTAAATGGCCCCCACATAGACGGCGCCCAGCATGATCAGACCGCTGGTCGTATCCAGGGCAAAGGTCACGGGAACCAGAAGGGCGACGCCCATGGTGGCCGTCAGCCCCGGCAGGGCGCCGATGATGATGCCGCCGGTGAGGCCGGCGATCATGAGAAAGATGTTGAGGGGTTCCAAAAGATGCCCAATGGCAGGCAGGATGAATTCAGACATGAACGCTCCTGTTTTTGCTGCGGAACCGGGTGAGCGCGAGGGGGCGGAAACCCCTCGCGCAGAAGAGAGGCTTCCCTATACGGTATTTACGCCAATCGTCTCTCCGCGGGGAGTAGAGCATTTTACGCTTGAAACGCTTGCCTGACGACGGGCAAAGCCCGCCTGCAAGCGTTTCGCGGCAGGGATTTGCAAGCAAATCCCTGCGGGAGCGGTCCAACTTTTCAAAGTTGAACCGCTCTGACGCCTGCTATCGGCGTCCTCTATTTTTTGGAGCCGACCCTGGAGAGGGCCGCTTTGATGATTTCGTTCTGCGCCTTTACGTAGGCGGCGAAGGCTTCGCCGTCCATGTATTCGGTCGGCTGCCCCGCGCGTTTCATATCCGCAATATAGTCGGGATCCGCGGCGATTTTGCCGAAAACGCCGCGCAGGTACCCCAGGATTTCCTTGCTGAGGCCTTTTGGCGCGACAAAACCCCGGCGGATGTCGGAGACGATGTTGAAGCCCTCCTCGCGCAAGGTCGGAACGTTCGGCAGGAAGTCGTTCCTTTTCTCCGAGGCCATGGCGAGCATGCGCATTTCCTCGACGCTGCGCATCACGTCGTTGAGGTTGCCGAACATCACGTCGATTTCGCCGCCGAGCAGGGCGACGTTCTGGTCCGCGGCGCCCTTGTAGAAAACTTCCGTCACCGGAAAGTCCATTTTAGATTTCACGTCGAGAAACATCAGATGGTGGCCGGTGTTGGGGCCGACCAGACCGAGCTTCAGCTTGCCGGGGTTGGCCTTGGCATAGGCGAAAACGTCCGCGACTTTCTGAAAGGGGCTGTCCTTGCGCACGGCCACGGTCTGGGGATCGTTGACGACCTGGCAGATGTAGGAGAAGTCGTCAATGGAGAACTGCGCGTTCTGGACCAGCGGCTGGATGATCATGTGCGGCACGTTTATGCCGCCGATGGTGTAGCCGTCCGGCCGGGCCATGGAGATTTCGCCGAAGCCGATGGCCCCGCCCGCTCCGGGCTTATAGACGAAGGTCCATTGCTGGCTTCCGTACTTGTCCCAGTATTTCTGCATGATGCGGGCCTGCACGTCGCTGGAGCCGCCCGCCGTGAAGGCGATGATCATGTTGACGGGTTTTTCCGGATAGGCGGCAAATGAAAGGGCGGGAACGGCGAGAGTAAGCATGGCCGCGGCCAGAGCGATTTTGAGCAAAGAACCGGGTTTCATAAAACCTCCCTCAAGGTTGGATGGGGGAAAACGCGACGGGATATACTGTATTGTTTTTCACTCTATCCCGAACGGCGCCTCCGGAGCAAGCGTATTGCGCCGGCCGGCGGAAAAATTCCCCCGCGCGGGGCGCGCGGGGGAAGAGAGGTCAGGCGCTTTCATACAGCCGGGTCAGAACGAATTCCCTGTGCCCCAGCACCTCGGCTGAGGTGTTCCGGCCGTTGCAGGTGCGGATCATCATCTCCAGCAGCTTGTCGCCGGCCTCGTCCAGGTTGAACTGGCGTTGCAGGATGCCGGAAACGTCGACGTCGATGTGCTCTTTCATGGTGCGCACGGTGCGCGGGTTGGCCGACAGTTTGATCACCGGAAGAATGGGGTTGCCGATCACGTTGCCCTGGCCGGTGGGGAAAAAGTGGACCACAAAACCGGAGGCGGCGGCCAGGGTCACCATCTCCGCAGCGGCCGAAGAGGAATCCATGAACCACAGGCCGGGTCCGGTGGGGCTTTCGGCTTTGTCCAGACAACCGATGACCGGAGCTTTGCGCCCGATTTTCTGGACGTTGCCCAGGGCCTTCTCCTCGATGGTGGTCAGACCGCCCTCGATGTTCCCTTTGGTGGGCTGGGAATCGCAGAGGTCGTCCACCTTGTGCGCATCCACGACCTTGGCGTAGCGGTCAAAGAAAAACATGAACTTGTCGGCTACTTCCTTGTTGATGCAACGTTGCGCGACAAGATGTTCGCCGCCGGTGATTTCCGTCGTTTCCCCGAACAGGGTGGTCGCGCCGTTTTCCCACAGCTTGTCGAAGGCGTTGCCCACCGTGGGGTTGGAGGCGAGCCCCGAAGTGGTGTCGGATTCGCCGCACTTGCAGGAAACCCACAATTCCTTCACGTCGCATTCGACGCGCTGGTATTCCGTGACCTTGTGCATGAACTCCTTGGCCTGGCGGGAAGCGGCGCAAATGGTGTTTAAATCGCCGTTTTTCTCTATGGCGAAACCCGCCGCCGGTTTTCCGGTTTTGGCGATGCCGTCCACAATGCGCTGCGTCCAGAGCGGTTCGATGCCTATGACCACCACGGCCGCGACATTGGGGTTACATCCCGTGCCGATAAGGGTCCTGAAATGCAGGTCCAGGTCTTCGCCGAACTGGAGCCGGCCGTAAGGGTGCGGCAGGGCCAGGGTCCCCTTGACGTTGTTTTCCACAGCCAGACAGGCGGCATTGGAAAGGTCGTCCAGAGGCAGGATGAGGACGTGGTTGCGGATGCCCACCCGGCCGTTTTCACGGCGATACCCGAAGAATTTCGTTTGCATGACTTCCTACCACCTCTTGGTCTTGACGTTGTGAACGTGCAGGTGTTCGCCCCGCTTGATGGGCGCCACGACCTTGCCTATGTCGGTGCCGTATTTGATCACCGTGTCCCCCGCCGCGAAATCCCGGAGCGCGACTTTATGGCCGATTGGGATGTCGCCGAGGATTTTGAACTGAATGGTTTTGTTTTCCTGCATAATCCAGCCGGTGCTGTTTCTGCCTGCCTCCAGATTTTCGACAACCACCACGCCGACGCCGTCGCCTTCTTCGTGGACGATGAAATCAATGGACATGCCTTCTCCTCAATCGTTGCGGTTACTGATATACGGGATTACGCAGCCTTGCGGCTGACGTCCGGCTGTCGCCGGAAGGCTGGAGCGGTCCGACATTGAAAATGCATGAACCGCTCGCGGGGGATTTGCCCGCAAATCCCTGCCGCGGGATCGCCGCGAGGCGGACTTGCTTCGCCGCCAGACGGCAATCTCAAGCGAATGCTTTAATGCAAGGCACGTTCCAAACCCACGGGTCCATAAAGACGCCGTAAAAAAAACATGTTAGAAACCATCTTGCCGGCGCCGGCCTGTCCCGGCAGGCAAACGCGCCCGTATATGGACAAAATGCCCGTATGCGGGCATTATCGTCCTGACAAGTCGGAGCAAACCCGCAGGAGCGAACCATGACCACCCTCTCCCTTCAGGGACGCAGGCACGTTGACGAAATCGCCCGAAAACTCTGCAAAGCCTTGTCCGCCGGGGCCGGGCGCAAGCCTTTCTTCAGCGCTTTGGCGCAGCTTCTGCAGGAGCATTTCCATTTTGACCGCCTGTGCATCAACCTCTACGACCAACAGGGAGAAATGCTTACCTATTTCACGGCCGCGGAAGGCACGGCGGCGAGCACCCTCTCTCCGGTGCGCCCGGCGGAATCCGCGAGCACGGTGGCCGGGCACGTCATCGCCACGCGAAAACCGGTGATCATCACCGATTTTGAAAAGCATTTCTCCGGACCGTTCGTGCATCCCATCGCGGAAGCCGGGCTCACCGCCACCATGGCCTTCCCCCTGATGCTGGACAACGAGATCATCGCCACCCTGCATTGCTCTTTTGCCGAAAAGCCCGTCAATTTCTATGAGATCACGTCTTTTCTGCTGGAACTGTGTCCGGTGATCGCGGTCTGCCTGGGGGCCGTTCTTTCCCTGGAACGGACGAATTTTCAACACCTGCATGTACAAAGCCCGCCCGCGTCGTCCCCCGTGAGCGAGGATCCCGTCATCATCTGCCACAGCAGGCCCATGCGTGACGTCATGCGCTGCGTGAACATGGCGGCCAGACTCGATATCCCCGTCCTGATCCTCGGCGAGACGGGGACGGGCAAGAATCTGCTGGCCCGGGAGATTCACCGCCGCAGCCAGAGAAAAGACGCCCCCTTTGTCCGCGTGAACTGTCCTTCCCTGGCCCGGACGCTGTTTGAAAGCGAGCTTTTCGGGCACGCCAAGGGGGCGTTCACCGGCGCGGCGGCCAAGCGCGTCGGGCGCTTTGAGCTCGCCAACGGCGGCACCTTGTTTCTGGATGAAATCGCCGAACTTTCTCCCGAGATGCAGAGCAAGCTTTTGCAGGTGATCGAGGATTCCAGTTTTGAACGGGTGGGAGAAAGCGTTCCCCTGGCGGTTGACGTGCGCATCGTGGCTGCGACCAACGCCCGTGTGGGCGCCATGCTGTCCGCGGGAACCCTGCGCGCCGATCTTTTTTACCGCCTCGCCTCCTGTACCATTGAATTGCCGCCTCTGCGGGAGCGGCGCGAAGACATTCCCCCGCTTGTCGCCGCCCTGTCCGGCCAGTTGGCCGCGCGCCTGGGGCTGGCGCCCGTCAGGTTCACGCCCGCCCTGATGCGCCCCCTGCTTGACTGCAACTGGCCCGGGAACGTGCGGGAACTGCGCAACGTCCTGATCCATATCCTGATTCATCACAGCATGTACAAGCAGATCGGTCCTTCCCTCGTCAGGGACATGATCGAGGCGGGCGGCAACCTGCTGGGCCGCGACAAGGGGTCTGAAGACAGGGGACCTGAAGACAAGGGGTCTGAAAAGGAACGAAGACCCGCCCCGCCCGAGGCGGGGGGCATTTCCGGGACAAACGCGCCGACCAGGCGCGGTGGTTCCTCGCCGCAAGAGTGTCTCCGGACCCTGGCCGAGGTGGAACGCCGTCACATTCTCGAGATTCTCGAGCGCACGGGAGGAACCATCGCCGGACCGGCGGGCGCGGCGGCCCTGCTGGGCATTCCGCGCTCGACCCTCCAGCACCGGATGCGCAAGTTGGGCATCGCCGCCGGGGGGGCTTTGCCCCCGGGCGCTTCCCCGGCAAAGAGCGAATCCCCCGGAGCGGGCCGACATTGAAAATTCCGGCCCGCCGCACGGGGATTTGCAGGCAAATCTCCGCCGCGAGACGCTTGCGGGCGGAGTCCGTCTGCGGGCGTCTCGGGGAAAATGCCGGCGGATCAGGGTTTGGAAAATCCGTATTTGCCGAGGATGGTCGCGCCTTCAGGGCTGCGGAGAAAGTCCACGAAGGCCTTGGCCTTTCCCGGAGCCTGCGAATTTTTGGTCACCGCCGCCGGATAAAGCACAGGCTCGTGCCCGCTCAGGGTCAGGACCACCTTGACCTTGTCCCCGGCCTGTTTGGCGTCCGTCGCATAGACGATTCCGGCGTCCACCTCGCCGCGCGCCACGTAATCCAGGGTCTGGCGCACGCTTTCGCCCATGATGAACTTCTCGCCCAAAGCATCCCACAAACCGGCCGCCGTCAAGGCGGCTTTGGCGTAACGCCCGGCGGGCACGCTTTCCGGATTGCCGATTGCCAGGCGCTTGACCCCGCCCCCTTTCAGGTCGTTAAGAGCGGAAAGCGCCGGGCCGCCCTGCGCGGGAACGATCAGCACCACGCTGTTCAGGGCGAAGTTCACGCGCGTGCTTTCGTCGATCAGTTTCTTCTGCGCCGCCGCGTCCATCGTGGCCTGGTCCGCGAAGGCCGCCACATCCACGGGAGCGCCTTCGGCCATCTGGCGCAGCAGGGGATTGGAGGCCGCAAAATTCGTGCTGACGTCGAGGCCGGGGTTTTTTTCCGCAAAAACCCGACAGGCCTCGGTAAAGGCGTTGGTGAGGCTCGCAGCCGCCGAAACCACCAGTTTTTCGGCAAAAGCAGGGGCGGCCGCAAGGCCGAGCAATATTAACCCAAGGCCGAGAGCACGCAGTGTGTAACGCATATGACCTCCGAGACAGGTTGATTTTTTCGAGGATAAATAAAATAACAGGCCCGCCGCCGCCGGGCAAACCGGTCACGAAAAAATACGTTCCGGTGACGGCAATTTCCTGCCCGGAAAAGCCGGACCCGGCGGGCGGCGCTTCCGCCCTGCCTCAACCGCTGGGGCTGCAAAGGGCAAAGCCGTCTCAAAAATAAACAGTGCTTTTCCAAGGCAGTTCAACTTTGAAAAGTCGGACTGCTCTGCGAGGAGTTGCCTGCAAATCTCCGCCGCGAGATGGACAGCGCAAAAAAAACAGGTTAAGCAACTCGCTTCAGACCTCTTAAAAATCAACGGCGTCCCTTTGTCCCCCTGACGCGTCTTCTTTACTATCGTGGGGCTTCACGGTCTCATGACGAAGACGGCAGGCCGTTTCTTTATCGTTTTCATCAAGGAGCAAAATCATGCCGGGTACCCAAAAGGCTTCATACGTGCGGCTCGACAAGGAAAAAGCGGCCCTGGCCCTGGTGGATCACCAGACGGGACTTTTCTCTCTGGTGCAGGATTACGAACCCGCCGAATTCAGGAACAGCGTCCTGGCCCTCAGCGCTATCGGAAAGTTTTTCAAGCTGCCGGTGGTTCTGACCACCAGTTTGTCCATGGGGCCGAACGGCCCTCTGCTCCCCGAAATACTCGAAATTTTCCCGGATGCGCCCCTCGTGCACCGGCCCGGCCAGATTAACGCATGGGATAACGCGGAATTCGTTGATGCCGTCAAGAAAACCGGCAGACCGCAACTGATCATCTCGGGCATCGTCACGGACGTATGCGTGGCCCACGCGGCCCTGTCCGCCGTTGAAGCGGGCTACGACGTCTTTGTGGTGACCGATGCCTCGGGCACCTTTTCTCCCTCGGTGCGCGAAGCTTCCTGGATACGCATGAGCAACAACGGCGTGCAGCTGCTGAACTGGTTCAGCGTGGCCTGCGAGCTTATGCGCGACTGGCGCAACGACATGGCCGGCCTTGCCGCCCTGCTCGCCAAGTACATGCCCGCCTACGGCAACCTGATCACCAGCCGCGAGCATACGCTTGCTCAGGGAAAATAGAGCGGTTCAAGCGTAAAACGTTCCAGACGGACGATTCCTGCCGGTTCGCTCCCAACAGGGCAATCCGGTACCGGGCTGAAGGCAAAGCCTTCAGCCCGCCGCGAAGGCGCGGGCGGAACCGACTGCCGCCCTAAAGCAGTTCAACGTTGAGATTATACACGGTTTAGAGGACATCCTCTAAATGCTTGCCTTTTGCTTTTCAATCGGATAGTTAAAATGGTTGTGTGACTTGTCGTAACTGGTTTCCGGCATTGCTGATCCAAACCTTCCGTTTCAGGCGGCGGCATGAGCATACGGGCGCAAAAAATTTTCCTTTTCGGGAAGGAAATTGCGAATCGGGCTGAATCTCACAGCTCCGGCCTGATTTTTGCACACACACACACACACACACACACACACACACACACACACACACACACACACATTAACAACGCCCCATAACGCGCTCTCCGCAAGGAACGGCGCGGTTTTTTCCGTTTCTTTCCAGCCCTGTTTCCTTCGGGAGGCAGGGCTGTCCGATTTGTCGCGCTCCTCAGAGAGCGCGATGCCCTGTGAGCGATTGCCTTTTCTTTTCCCTTCAACAAGTTGTGGAGGCAGATCATGAATGTCGCGTTTGATTACATACGCAAGGGACTGTTCAGCCTTGCCTGCTGTTTCGCGGTGCTGTTTCCGTCCGGCGCGGCCCTGGCTTCGGAAGCCGGGCGGGTAATCGCCCTGACTCCGGGGGCCTATGCCGAGCGGCTGGGGCAGCGGGTTCCCCTGGAAATGAAAAGCCCTGTGTTTGAATCGGATACCATTGTCACCGATGCCACAGGCAAAGTGCAGATTTTCTTTGCCGACGACGGCAGCGTGACTCTCGGCCCCGATACCGCTCTGGCTCTGCGGGAAGTGGTCCCGGAAGGGGACGGGGCCAGTTTCAAAGCCCACCTGGGGCAAGGCGTGGCCCGTTTCCTTACCGGCAGGATCGTGGAAGCCAATCCCGGGGGCTTTGCCGTCAGCACGCCGGAAGGCACGGCGGGCATTCGCGGCACCATCTTCGTTCTGCAAACCGGCAACGGCCGAAGCACGCTCTTTGTGGTCAACGCCTCGCGCGACGTGGTGCTGAACGGAGTTTCCGTGCCCGGCGCGCACAAGATGACGATTCCCGGCGGTCTGCCCACACCCATGACCCCGGCGGACCTGCAGCAGGCGCAAAGCCTGGCGGCGGCCCGCCCGCCGGCAAGCCGGGCCTCCGGGGCGGACTCCGGCCGGGTTGCCGGCCTGGGCCTGAGTTCGCCTGTGGAAAACGTCGCGGACAACGGCGCCGCCCTGACTCCCACCACTCTGTCCGACCTGGGCCTGGGGACACAGGCTCTGGGGGATGCGGTCAGTATGGCGAATGTGCCCCACGCCACGGTCAGCGGGATGTGTACTTCTACTATATGGGCTGACGGGATACCTTTCGAGTTTAAGGTTGCTCTCCAAAACGGCAACATTTTCAACGGCCGTGTCAACGGCTCCACCAGTTTTGTAACCGTGAATCTGTACAACGGCAGCGGCATGTATAATGCCGGCACCGGTTCTTTCAATGTTTCCAACTTCAACGGAAACTATTATGTGCCGGCCGGCTCCCCTTTAATCGCTATCTTCGCCTTAGTACCTTCCCCCGGAACTTACGATATGGCCAACCCCGACCACAGAGCCGAGCTTAACGGCAGCTTGGCGGATCTCAATTCGGGAACATCAATAACCGGCTCCTTCCCAATTGATAAAGGATTCCATCTTCATAACGGCCTCGCCGTCCAGAACTCAGGGATAATCGGCCAAGTTCAATAAGGATACTTGGTGCATACATGAAAAACCCTTCTGTCCCCCTCGCTGCGACGTTGTTCTGCCTGTTTTTCGCCGTGCCTCCCGTCTTTGCGGACGAAAACGACCCGGCGCGGCGCACGGCTCTGGAATCCGGCAAGGTCGAGGCGGCGGCGCTTTTGCAGCGGGGCCAGGCAAGGAATGCCTATGAACTGTACCGACGCCTTTTCCTTGAGGAACCGGAAGACGATGCCGTCAACCTGGGTCTGGCCCGCTCCGCCGCGCAGGCCGGGCGCTGGAACCAGGCGGTCATGGCCCTGGAGCGCCTGCTGGAAAAATACCCCGATGAAGCGCCCCTGTACGCGGAAGCGGCCCGCGCCTACATGGCCCTGAACGACAAGCCCAACGCGGAGAAGGCTCTCGCCGCTCTGCGCCGCCTGGACGCGTCGGCTTCGCGGGAAGACACGGACGCGCTGCTGGGCAAGCTGGAAGACCGCTACGGCTTGTTCCAGGCCCACGGCAGGGCGCGTTTCGGGATTTTGTACGATTCCAACGCCAACCAGGGACCGGGGAGCGACACCCTGGATTTGGGCAACTGGCGCGTGAGCCTGGACAACGCCGAAGCCGTGGAAAGCTTCGCCGCCTATCTGGGCGCGGACATTGATCTCGGACGCAAATTCGAGCGCGACAGTCCTTGGTGGATAGTGGGCGACGCCCAAGCCCAGATCCGGAGCAACGAAAACAACGGCCTGCGCCACAGCCGCACCCGGCAATCCCAATGGGGCAGGGGCGCGGTGGGACTGCGCCGCCTGAGCGCGGAAACGCTGTTCGATCTGCGCCTGAAAGCGGAGATTTTCGATTACGAGGGCTATCAGCATGTTTCCGCCTTGGGGCCGGAGGCGATCTTTCTCTGGGCCGTGACCCCTTCCGTCCATCTGATCACCCGCGGCGGCCTTGACCGGCGCATCTACAGCCGGGACCCGCAGCGCAACGGCGCGTATTACAGCGCCGGGCAATACCTGCGCCTCCTGTTCGGGGAGGGCAATCACTCCCTGATGTTCGGAGCGCGCTACACGGGAGCTTCGGCCAACAGGGACGACTACGGCTGCGAAGGCTGGGAAGGCTCGGCCCGCCTTTCCCTGAACCTGCCCCACGGTTTTGAGCTTGCCCCCTTTGTTGCTTTTTCCCAGGAATTTTACCACGGCCCGGCCACGGTGCTGGAAACAAAAAAACGTGAGGACGACAAGTGGCGCCTGGGCAGCGCCCTTACCTGGCGCATCAACGAGTCCTGGTCTGTGGAAACTCTGTACCAATATTCCCGGAACAACTCGGTCAGCCCCTTGTACGACTATGACCAGCATCTGATCAGCGCGGGGGTCGCCTGGAGTTTTTAGAGCAATTTCACTTTGAAATTGCTCTGGCGGCCGCGCGAGCGGACGCCCGCCGCGAAGGCGCAAGCGCAATTTATTTGCGCAGTTAAGCGCCGGAGCGGGCGCGGCCTGAAGATAAACCGTGTATAATCTCAAAGTTAAAGTGCTCTAGGGCATCAATGAGGGGCGCGGGGAAAATCATTTCCCCCGCCGGGGTCCGGGGCGGAGCCCGGCCTCCTGGAGAAACTGTATGGAAGCCATCATGCGGGGAGTGCGCGGCAGCATCGCCAATCCCTCCCCGGACACGGCCTTTTACGGGGGCAACACCTCCTGCGTGGAACTGCATACGGACGGCGGGGCGCTGCTTTTTTTCGACGCCGGTACCGGCCTGCGCGAAGCCGGGGACAGCCTGCCCGGCAGCGGGGAATGCCATATCTTCATCAGCCACGGCCACGCGGATCACATCATGGGCCTGTGGTTTTTCAAGCCCGTCCACTCCCCGGAGTGGATCGTCCATCTCCATCTGCCGGACTGGCTTGTTCATCTGCCGGATCATTTTCATGAGGCCGGGTTTTTCCCCGTCTCCTTCTCAATGCTCAAGGGAAAGATCCTGCGGCATCCGGTCAGGGCCGGAGAAAACCTGTCCATCGGCGCGGGAAAGGAAAGGATACTGGTGCAACCCGTCGAGGTCCGCCATCCCGGCGGGGGACTTGGCTACAAAGTCCATGCGGACAAGGCCCTCTTTGTCTACTCCGGGGATCACGAAATCGCCGGAACCACCGAGTCCCTCGCCGAAGCTGAAAATTTTCTGCGCGGGGCGGACATCGCCGTGGTGGACGCCATGTACGGCAGGGAGGATTATACGCCGGGCTGGGGCCATTCCGCCTGGGAGGACTGGGTTGAAGCCGCCGCCAGGGCGGGAACGCGCAACCTGGTGCTGACCCACCACGAACCGCGCCGTTCCGACCGGGACCTGGACGCTCTGGACCACCGGCTGCGGAACATCGTCCACTCGGGGCGGCTGAACGTGTATGCCGCCCGCGAGGGGATGCGTTTCGCCCCTTCCGGCCCCATCCCTTTCACCCGTTTCGGCAGTGACTGGCTGCTCCTGTTTCTGGAGGAGATCGCCCGCTACCGGGACATCAACGCCGTGCTGGACCGCATTCTCGCCAAGGCCAGGGAAATCACCCATGCCGACGCCGGGACGATCTATCTGGCTGAAGGCGGAGATCTCGTCTTCGCCTATACCCACAACGACAGCCTGTTCCCTGTGGACAACGCCTACAAATACGCCTACGCCACCGTGCGCATGCCCATTTCCAAACGCTCCATAGCCGGGTACGCGGCCCTGACCAGAGACTCCCTGAATCTGGCCGACGTCCGGCGTCTGCCGCCGGAAGCGCCTTACGGCTTCAACAGCGGGTTTGATGAAAGCACGGGCTACCGCACCGTCTCCATGCTCACGCTGCCCTTTTTCGACAAAACAGGGCAGACCTCCGGCATCCTGCAACTCATCAACAGCCTTGATCCCCGCAACGGCAGGCCCTGTCCCTTTACCACGGGCATGGAGTTCAACGCCCGGCTGCTGGCCAGGGAGGTGTCCAGCGCCCTGGAGCACAGCGTGCTGGAGCGCAAGGGCATTTACGGCATCCTGCGCATGGCGGAAGTGCATGACCCCGCCGAAACCGGCCCCCATGCGGAGCGGGTGGGTTCCATCGCGGCGGAACTGTATCAGCGCTGGGTGGAAAAGCTGGAAGAAACGCCCGACCGGGAGCGCATCCGCTACGAAAAAAACCGCATCCGTCTTGCCGCCATGCTG
Organism: Desulfovibrio sp.; assembly: GCA_031288535.1. Classification (GTDB taxonomy): domain Bacteria; phylum Desulfobacterota; class Desulfovibrionia; order Desulfovibrionales; family Desulfovibrionaceae; genus Frigididesulfovibrio. The sequence goes on from JAITRF010000037.1 coordinate 21,260, forward strand.
CACGACATCGGCAAGGTGGGCATCAGTGATCTGATCCTGAAAAAACCGGGGAAATTGACGGATGAAGAGTTCGCCGTCATGCGCGGGCATTCGCAAATAGGAGCCTCCATCCTGGCCGGAGACGCCTCGGGCATTTCCGGGCTTTCCCAGGACATCGCGCTGCATCATCACCAGAAATGGAACGGGCGCGGCTACCCCGTTGTTAACGGAAAAACGCCGTCTGGAGAGGCCATTCCCCTGAGCGCGCGCATCACAGCCATCGCCGACGTGTTTGACGCCCTGGTGTCGCCCCGCTGTTATAAAAAATCCTGGAGCATCGAGGAGGCCCTTGGCCTGCTGCGCAAAGAGGCGGGTGAACATTTCGATCCCGCTCTGGTGGAGTGCATGCTGGAACTCTCCGACGTGCTGCCGCTGATCCACGAGCGTTTCCCCGACCCGCCGCAAAAAGCGGGCATGGCAGGGGCGTGAAGGCGGCGTTTCCGGTCGCCCTGCGCCGGATCTCGCAAGCCCCCTGGTTTTCCGCCGCCCTGACGGGCCTGGCGGTGATCCTGGGTATGATGATTCTCTATATTGCCCAACCGCTGCCCATTGCCCGCCTAGACCTGAAAATCTACGACAGCCTCCTGCCCCTGCGGGCCGCTCCGGAGCCTTCGCCTGTTCCGGTGATCATCGACCTTGATGAAGCGTCCTTGCGGGAATACGGGCAATGGCCCTGGCCGCGCTATCTGGTGGCGGATCTGCTGAAGGCCCTGAACGGATACGGGGTTGCCGCCATCGGGCTGGACATCATGTTCGCGGAGCCGGACCGCTCCTCGCCGGAGCGTCTGCGCGAATCCCTACGGCGCGACCGGGACGCGGCCCTGAACCTGGGCGGTCTGCCGCCGGACCTGCATGACTTTGATCTGCTGCTGGCCGACGCCCTGCGCCGGACTCCGGCCGTGCTCGGCTTTTACGGCCATTTTGGCGGAGAGGCGGAAAACCCGGAAATGCCTCCTTCCATCAACTGCATAGAACAGGGCGTCCCCGACGCGATTCCTCTGGAACGCTCCCTGCAAGCGGCCGAAAGCGCCGTGCCACCCCTGCCTGTTTTGCGTGACAAGGCCCCCTTGGGCTTCATCAACGTCGCCCCGGACGGGGACGGCCTCGTGCGCAAGGCCCCGCTGCTCATCAGGGCGGGAGCGGAGGGAACGATATATCCTTCCCTGGCTTTGCGCACTCTGATGCTGGCTCTGGGAAGCAAAAACCTCATCGTCCGTTCCGGGCCGTACGGGCCTGAATCCGTCCGGATAGGGGGGCGGACTGTGCCGTCCATACCGCCCATACCGCCCATACCGGTGGACGGGCAGGGGGCCATGCATATCCCTTTTATCGGCCCCAGGGGGACGTATCCTTACGTCAGCACGGCGGACGTGCTGCGCGGCAACGCGCCCCCGGAAACCCTGCAAGGCAGGATCGCCTTTGTGGGCACCTCGGCTCCCGGTCTTCTGGACATCCGGGCAATGCCCTTTGATCCGGTCTATCCCGGCGTGGAGATCCACGCAGCCGTTCTGGACGCCATTCTGACCGGGAACGCCGTCAGCGTTCCACCCTGGACTCCGGCGGCGCAGGCGCTGGGCATTCTTGTTTTCGGCCTCGCGGCCGCGCTTGCTTTCAGCTTGGCCCGGCCCCGCATATACCTGCCTGTCGCGGCGGCGCTGGTTGCCGTCACCATAATATTTTCCCGCCGCCTTTTCAGCAGCGGGCTGTTTCTCTCCCCGCTCTATGTTGTGATCACGGTCGCGCTCATGGGCGCGTGTCTGGTCTTTCTGCGCTTCTGGCAGGAAGAGCGGCAGAAGCTCATCCTGCGCAACGCCTTTTCCCGCTACGTCTCTCCAGAAATCGTCAGGCGCATCACAAAGCTGCGCGGCAACCTTTTTGCCGGGGAAGAGCGAGAATTGTCCATTCTCTTCACCGACATCCGGGGATTCACCTCCCTTTCCGAAAAGCTTTCCCCGCAACAGGTGGTCAATCTGCTCAACCGCTACTTCACGCCCATGACCGCCCTCGTCCGCGAGCACAGCGGCACAATGGACAAGTTTATCGGCGACGCCCTCATGGCCTTCTGGAACGCGCCCCTGGATGTGCCGGAACATCCCGCGCGGGCGGTGTCCGTAGCCCTGGCCATGCAGGAAAAGCTCCTGACCCTGAACGGCGAGCTTCAGGCGGAATTCGGCGTGGAACTGCGCATAGGCGCGGGCATCCACACCGGCCCGGCCTATGTGGGCAACATGGGATCAGCGGAACTGGTCAATTATACCCTCATCGGGGACAACGTGAATCTGGCCTCCCGCCTGGAAGGACTCTGCCCCCGCTACGGAGTGGGCGTAGTGGTCAGCGGGGAAGCCAGGGACGGATGCGCCGGCGCTTTTGCCTTTCAATATCTGGACACCATCCGGGTCAAGGGAAAATCGCAGCCCGTCAGCGTGTACGCCCCCATGCGCCCGGAGGCCGGAGCCGCCCGCCGGGAAGAACTCCTTGCTTGGGATGAAGCATGCTGTTTCTACCGCTCCGGCGACTTCGCAAAAGCCGCCGCCGCGTTTGCCGGTCTGTGCGAATGTTTCCCGCAGGCCGGGTTGTACGCCGCTTACCGGGAACGCGCCCAAACCCTGCTGCAAAATCCCCCTGAGCATTGGGACGGCATCTGGACGGCGACAAGCAAGTAGGCCGCTCAAGGTTATGCGGGGCGGTGAGGGTAATGACTGCAAATCCATCCCGACCCCTTTGCATGCGACCCGGCATCACGGATGGCAGGCCGATTCCCGGCATCCGGCAAGACGCTTCTTCTCGTTCGGATCATCACCCGCCTTTCGCTCATGACAGGACAGGCAACTGTCGAAGTTCTCCACCTCTTTCTTGTGAGTGGCCTCAAAATAAGACTGAAGGCTTTCGTCCTTCTCATTGAGGTTGTCATGACAGCCCCGCGCGGCACAGGTCAGGAAAACCTCCTCGCCGTGAACGGGATGATGGCATGACACGCACAGCGCGTCACGGCTTTTACCCTCCGACAAAGCGGCAAAATGCGTCTGGTGGCTGAATGTGACCGGACGCCGCGTCCAGTTCAGCTCGCTCGGTTTTTCCGGACAAGGCGAAGCGTATGCCGCCGCGCAAAGCATGCTCAGGCAACACGCGGCAAGGAAAAGGGCGTTCCCCGTTTTCTGTGTGTTTTGCTTCACTTTGCGGCGACAATCAGGAGCATTTTACGCTTGAAACGCTTGCTTGGAGCAATTTCAAAGTGAAATTGCCCCGGTAACGGAATCTTTGGCGGCAGAGCCGTCCGTGTTGAGAACGTCCCGGACTATGCGGCCGAAGTCCAGGTGCACTATCCTCCGGGCGTGGGACGCCACCTCCGGCGCGTGGGTCACGACGATGATGGTGCTGCCCTGTTCATGCAACTGCCGGAAAATGTCCATAACCGTGTCCTGGTTGGCCTGGTCCAGGTTGCCGGTGGGTTCGTCCGCCAGTATGAGCTTGGGGTGATTGACAAGGGCGCGGGCGATGCACAGGCGCTGCTGTTCGCCGCCGGAAAGCTGGCGCGGCAGGTGCCCGGCCCTCTGCCCAAGCCCCACGCGCTCCAAGGCCGACAGGGCCTCGTTTTCATCCGCCATGCTGTGATAGTACTGGGCGATCATCACGTTTTCCACGGCGGTCAGATAGGAAATCAGATGGAACTGCTGAAAGATCAGGCCGATCTTGTCCCGTCTGATGGCCGTCAGGTCCTTGGCGCTCAGGCGGGAAACCTTCTCCCCGTCAAGGATGACCGTGCCCTGCGTCGCCTTGTCCATGCAGCCGGCGATGTTCATCATGGTAGTCTTGCCGGACCCGGAGGACCCCATGACCGCTACCCATTCTCCTTCCCGTATGTTGAGGTCGACGTTTTGCAGGGCTTTCACCGGCCCGTAGATCATCGAAACATCGTGCAATTCCAGAATGTTTTTCATCAGCAATTCCTTATGCCCGGAAACCGCACACCCCGGCCGTCCGCATTGAAAAGTTCACTTTGCAATGCGGACGGCCGTTAGGAACTTTGCATCCGGAAACGGGTTATTCGCCGCGCAGAACAACGGAAGGTTCCACATCGGCCGCCCCGGCCACTGGCGGCAGAGACGCGAGAACGGTGACCGCGAGAGAAGCGAGCAGGGTGAGCAAAACCAGGAAAACCGGCAGGGCCACGCCGCGCCCGAACACGCTCATGCTCACGGTACGGGCGAAAAAATAGCCCGAGCCGACGCCCAGCAGCCCGCCGATGCCTGCGAGAATCAGTCCCTCGCCCAGAAATTCGCCGATAATATTCCAGTTCCCCGCTCCGATGGCCTTTTTCAAGCCTATCTCTTTTCTGCGTTCGGCAACCACGGTCATCATCGTCGTCCCCACGCAGATCATGATCAGACCCAACACTATCGCCGTCACAAGATAGACAAGGACGCGCAGTTTACCGAGCACCGCCGCCTCCGAAGTCATGATGCGCTTCACCAGGCGGGGCGTGACTCCGGGAACCTCCGCGCGGATCTTCTCCGCCAGAAGCGCGAGTTCCGCGCTGTCCCCCGCCACACTCATCTCGACGACAGCGGCCCGGCCGGGCGACCCCAGCAGGGCCTCAAGCGTTCGCAGAGGCATAAGCACAAAGCCGTCCTGCGCCCCGCCGGAGCTGACGATTCCGCTGACCTTGAATTCCCTTTTAAACCTTCTCCCTCCGGCGGGGGCGATTTCCAGCTCAATGGAGGCGCCCGCATAGATTCTGGCGTTTTCAGAGATATCCCGGCCGAGCAGAACCTGGTTTTCCTCCTCCGGCCACTCGCCCTGCACGCGCCAGTACGGACTTGTCTTGCGGGCGGACGCCAGATCCGCGCCGGCCACGGTCAGCCCCCGCATGTTGTAGTGCATGGTTTCATAGCGGAAAGGAGTGGCGCCCACGAGTTTGTCCGGGGGAACCAGGGCTTCGGCCCGGACCGCGTCTTCCAGACGCATGCGGGAATCCGTTCCGGAGGGAACGAGGATCAGGTTGGCGCCGTACGTACGGAATTCGCGTCCCATCTGGCGGGGTATATCATAATATATCGCCCCCATGCCCAGAAAAACCGTAGCGCCTATGGCCACCGCCAGAAGGGCGACCAGCATGCGCGAGCGGCGGCGCAGCAGCGAACTGAAAACGATTTTCAGGTACATTTTCTGACGATTCATGGCGTTCCCTCCAAATTCGCATAAAACTTATCCCCCATGCAGAACCTCGGTCGGGCGCAGGCGCAGCAAAATGCGAAGAGCGGGCAGGCTGCCGACAAGCGTCACCGAGAACACCAGAACGGCAATGAGCGGAATGACCAGGCCCTTTGCGGACACGGCCGCGCCGAACACGCTTTGCCCGATGACCTGGGCGAGCCCGATGCCTGCAAAATACCCGATTGTCCCCCCGAGGATCGTCGCGATCAGCATTTCCGTAAGTATCGCCAGGGAGATACGGCCGTCTGTCGCTCCCAGGGCCTTGAGCAGGCCGATCTCCGTACCGCGTTCCATAACGTTGGCCGTCACAAGATTGGAGATCGCCAGGGCCGAGCAGACCAGGCTCAGCAGGGTGAGCAGAAGCATGAGCAACTGTGTTTTCTGCAAGATGGCCTCTTCGGAAGCGGCTACCTGAAGGACGGGTTTGGCGCGGGAATCCGTGAGCGCCTCTTCTATCTGATAGGCGATCGAGCTCACATAAGCCGTGCAGTACCAGACTTCCCACTCGTGGCGCGACAGGCTGCGCGGGTTTTGCGCCGCGCGCCGGGCGAGATCGTTTTCCGGCGTGGTAAGGGCGCTGACCTCGACCCGGCGCACCTTGCCCTCAAGCCCGGACAAGCGCTGCACGAGGGCCAGAGGCGCAAGCAGCCCCTCGTCCTCTTTATCCGCCGCGTGGTAGATGGAACGGATTGTCAACGCTGCCTCGCGCTTGCGCCCGTCATGGCCCGTAACGGCGACCCTGACGGAGTCGCCCGCCTTGAGGCCCCGCTGCGCGGCAAAGACCGATCCGGCCATGACTCCGGATTCGTCTCCGTCGTCAAGCCAGTTCCCTTTGATTTCCCACCAGGATTTCAGATTGATGACCCCCGTGTTCACGGACTCGCCCGTGGGAAGGTCCAGATGCCTGGAAAACCATGTCCCCAGAAGCGTTACCGTATTTTCCGACCCGTCCGCACTCGCAGGCACGTCAAGATAGGGCGTGAAATCGACGATATTGAAGGCCCAAAAAATAGTTTTGATTTTAGGCAGTTCGGCCTCAAGCAGGAACTTGTCCGCAACTCCGTCCCCTTCCCGGACTCCGTACAAATCGCTCAAGATGGCAACCCCGCGCGGCTCGACCATGATGTTGGCGCCGTAAGTTCTCAACGTCCGGTTGATTTTGTCGCCCACATCCAGCATGACGTTGAGCATGGCCGTAGCCAGGGATATGCCCAGCGCCATGGCGCAGGCCATCATGAGCAATTTCCTTTTCTGCCGGGTGACGGCCCCGAAAATCATCCGAAAAAACATGCCTTCGCTCTCCGTTGGAATCCGAATTACAGGAAGCGGGTCTCCTCGGCCTCCAGGTTCTTGATGTCGATGAGCAGTTTTCCCTCCACGATCCGGAAGCGCAGGGGCACGGGATTGCATCCGCCGGCAAAGCCTATGGTGACCTTGTTCATGACCACGTCGCAGAGCGTGCAGACCACTTGGCCTTTACGCTCATAGTAGCCCCCGCCCGCGCCGCAGACGTCGCAGGCGTCGAGTCCCACCCCATAGGCCGTTTCCGTTTTTTTTATGACGATGAAGCGGATCTTCGTGCCGGCCTTTGCGGTGTATACGAAACGGTGCAGGGCTCCGTCGCCGACCAGACTCAGAGGCAGCGATATGCGGCCGTCCGCCGCGGCGACCGCCAGCGGAGGCGAAAGCTCCACCTTTTTATTGCTGTAATGATCGCCCACAGTCAGCACAAGCAGACCGGAGGCAAGCAGCGCGAGACAGCCCTTGCTCCGGCGGACGCGCGCGTTCAACAGGCTTCTGCATTTGCGCTTCACGGCGGGGTTGTCTCCGTGAACCTCCGCATTGCGCGAGCGTTTCCAGAGGAAAAGGGCGAGAAACGCCGAGAGGCCGATGAGCCCGAAGAGGGTAAATCGGAGGTTGTTGAGCAGAAAAACGAGCAGGGACAGCGCCAGGTCATGGCGGGGGAGCAGGCCGCGCCCGAAAAGAATCTGCCCCACGACGATCGTCTGTTGGGCGGTGAAAATGCCCAGAAGCGCCGCCATTGCCGGAAAAAGCACCCTGAGCGGGATATCCGCGCATACCCCGTAGGCGGCGCGGCCGGTGAGAAAGCAAAGCAGCAGACCGGCAAGATAGCCGGCGACGATAAAGACGAATTCGCTGCTGACGACCTGGACCACGCCCACGGCAAAATGCGAGGGATAGATGAATATGTCGGGAAGATAGTAGGCCGCCCAGGAAGCGGCAATGCAGAAAAACAAGACCCGCATGAGGGGGGAGGCGGCTTTTTCCGAGGAAAGGGAACGGGTGCGGAAGATGTGGACCGGCAAAAAAATCTCAAAAGGGATCATCACCAGAAGCACGGCGAGATCATAATATTCCCGCACGATAAGACCGGTCCCCATCTTCAGGGAAGCCAGGACGGCCGCCGTCAGAAAACCCAGCGCCGCCCCGCGTTCGGCGGGAACGCGCACCTCAAGCAGACGCCGCTGCCGGGCGAAACCCAGCACGGCGCCGGACAGCATGGACAGGGGAAAAAGGGTTTCGGCGACAAGGAGCAGAAAATGCAACATAGGCTCTCCGGACCGGATTTTGCGAACGCGCGTCCGGAATCCGTCCCATAAGCGCTGAAGCGGCACGGGAGCCATGCCGCTTCAGCGCTTATCTCATGCAATCACCATTTGCGGGGAACCCAGGTGAAATCCCAGCTTACTTGCAAAGGCTCTTTCCAAAAACGGCCGGTGACGCCGGTTTCTTTGTCCACATGCAGCAGGTAGCCCTGTTTTTCGGGGTTGTCTATGATGAAGGTAATTTTATAGTCGCCGGGACCGTCGAGTTTGACGTTGTTGCCGTAGTGCGGTCCGTCGCTGGCGCTCATGGGCATGAAGCTGCCCTCGATGGTTTTGCCGCCCTTTTTCACGGCCCGGTACTTGACGGTCAGATTGGGCACGAAGTCTCCCGCGCCATAGCCCAGCTTGTTGCCTTCCGCGGCCGAAATGTCGGCCTCCAGATGCATGTCGGACTGGGAGGCGGCGAGTCCGCCGAGACTGGCGGGTTCCATGTCCACAGGCTGAAAATATACCCCGGCTACCTGCAAAGGACCGACGATCTGTTCATCGCCGAGCGGATATTCGGTAAAACCCGCTTCCTTGCCCGGAGCCGGAGCGGGAGGGGCGGCCTGGGAAACGGAGGAGAAACCCGCCAGGACCAGAGTGACGGTAAAAACGAGGAACCATCCGCGTATCATTTTGGAATTCATGAATATTGCCTCCGGTTAAATTGTTACGGCGCCGAAGACGGCGCGGACTTCCGGGTATAATAAACGTAGGAGAATACGGCGAAAATAATGAGCGCCGCCTGAGGGAGCAGCGTCTCGAGCGTCGGATAGAGGCCGAGCAGATCGACTGAAACGGGAAAGGCCACCGGAGTAACGGAAACGACGTCGGCCTCCTGCAGTTCCTTTATGCCGCCGCCGGCAAAGGCGATCGCCATGACGTACATCAGAACGCTCGTCCCGATGAAAAAGGGCCGCAGGGGGATTCTCATGCTGCCGTACCGGATTGCCGCGAAAAGCAGGGCAAGGCAGACCGCGCTCGTGCCGAAGCCGTACCAGATCATGTCGAGATGCTCTTTGGCGTCGGCCAGAAGGGCCTGATAGAAAAGTATCGTCTCCACCCCTTCCCTGAATACCGCCAGAAAGGCGGCCGCGCCCAGGGCAAAGACGCTCCCGGCCGTCACGGCGGAAGAAACCTTGCTCTCTATGTATCGTTTCCAGGCTTCGCTTTCAGCCTTGGAAACCATCCAGTTGCTCACAAAGAACAGCACGACGACCGCCAGCAGCATTGTGGCGCCTTCAAGCACTTCCTGATCCGCCCCGCTGACGGAAAACAGTTTTTGCAGGGCGGCGGCGAGAGCGGCGCTGAGCGCGACGGCCGCCAGGGCGCTCAGGTACACCACCCGTATCAGGGAGGCGTTGCCGGAACGGACGAGGTAGGCGGCAATAGCCGCCACGACCAGAATGGCTTCCATGCCTTCGCGCAAAAGAATCAGCAGGGAAGCCGCGAATACGGACCAACCGCTTTCTTCCCTGCCGTCCAATGCGTTGCCGTCGTCCCGCAGCATCCTGTTCAGGGCGTCAAGACTTGCGCGGACGTCTTTGTTGGGCGCTTTGCCCGTCATCAGGCGTTTGACTTCGGCGAACTGGTATTCGACGACGGACGCCCTCTTGCCGGACACATAGGCCATCACGGCCCTTTCCACGCCGAGTTTTTCATAAAACTCGAAATAGGCCCTGTTCACCAGTGCCTTGGCTTTTTCCGCGTCTTTCGTGCTGAAGTAGACCTCGTAGGATTCCTCCAGAATCCCGGTCATCTGGTCGGTGATCTCCCGCCAGGTCTTGTACTGGGATGCCGCCGCGTCCTGTCGGGGAAAAAGCAGCGCCGCAAGCAGGCAAAATGCAAAGGCGAACTTCTTCATGGCCCCGCCTTGAATTTTGTCCCCGGAAACGCATTTTTTACGTGTTCCGGGAACAGTCGGACGATGACAAAATACCCTAGAATTTGAAGTTGAACATGACCTGGGCCTTCCAGGCGTTCTGATCGCTTTTTGAACCGGGACCGGAACCCGCCCATACGGACCGGTCCGCGTGCAGCCGCAGCCAGCCCAGTTCCAGGGCGGCGGTCAGGTTCTCATACATCTCCCATTGATGATCGAAATTGACCTCGAGGACGTGGTCCTTGTCCGTGAGGTAGAAAGCGTCTTCGCCATAGGTGAAGACCGATCTGCCCCCGTTTTCGCGCACTCCGTCCGAACTGTTCGTGCCGGCGTACCAGGCCACGCGCAGGGTATGGCTCAATCCGTCCACATAGGGGTTGGTGATGTCCGCAAGCTGCACGCCCACCCCCCAGAGTCCGAGACCCGTCGAGCTTATCAGGCCGTCTCCGGCCTTGCTGAAGCCGCCGCCGGTACCGAAGGAGGTGGCGGCAAAGCCTGCTTCAAAGGCGCTCAGATAGGGCAGGCGGCCCAGTTTGCCGGTGCGCCGGGCGTGTCTGTCGTCACCCGAGGACCACCAGGCGAAGACGCCGGGAACCATGCTGACCTCATCGCTGAGGTCCAGCTTGTAATCCAGGGTGCCCGCGACGTACCAGCCGCTTGTGCCGATGTGCCTCGGGCTGCCGTAGCCGACCGAGAACTCTTCTCCCCCGAGGCCGGTCAGGTCGGCCCGGCGTAGCCGCCCGTAGATCGCTTCAAGGCTGAACTCCAGGGGATCGAGAAGGTCGAATTCCAGAAGCGTCCCCAGCCAGAAAACTCCGCTCTTTGAAGAGCGGGCGGAATGGGCGGAAAAGAAGTTCCCCGCATCGTCCACGTAATCCACTCCCACCGTATTGTCGTACTCTCCCCGGAAAATCCAGTCATAAAAGCCGGAACCGCCCCCGATACGCCCGTAGGCGAACCAGGGCGTGAGCTTGAGGCCCAAATCCTCAAATTCCAGGGGCAGGATCAGGCCGAAGATATCCGTTTCATCAAAGCGCGGGGTGTCGTCATCAAAGTTGTAGGCGTCAAAGGGGCGCACCCAGAGCAGGGTAAGCTCGATTATGTCCCCAAGCGGAACGGACAGGGTGATCCCGGCCATGTCGGTATCGATGGCGGGCGTGCCGAGGCGCGTGGAGGGCACCAGGATGGGCTGCAGGCCCATGCGCACGCGGACTTCCGTTTCCGGCAGCATCCAGTCCAGGTAGAGGTGTTTGACCGCCAGGCTTGCGCCGTCGGAGTTTATCGCCCCCCCGGAACTCACCCCTACGTTGCCTTCGGACCTGCCCCAGGTCACCGGGCCGCTTTCGAACATCAAAACGCCGGAGAGATGCTCCGACATTATAAAATCGATCTGGGCGCGGGCGCGGTGCATGGCGACGACCGGATCAGAGCTTACGTCCGCGTCACCGTGGACGCTGTGGGAAAAACTGTCGTTTTTGACCCAGCCGAAGGCGAATTCCCATTCGCCCTTGACCTTGACGTCCACCCCGTCGGCCAGAACCGGGACCGGAAGGGCGGCCAGCAGAGACAGGATCAGGAACAAGCGGAAAACCCGTTTCATGTAATTCTCCTGTGGTTTTGGCGAACCCGGACGTCCGCACGCAAAGATGGAACGGGTTCCGGGAGGTTGTTATTTCGGCGTCAAACCCTTGTAAATGATAATGACTATCAAAGTCAATAAGAAATTAATAATTATATAAATAAATTTTCTCCCCGGCAAGCTTCAGCGGCGGAAAATTCAGGGCTGACGCATTTAAAATTTTATATTGTTAATTCAACGTATTATGGAACATCTAAAATGCCATTTTTGGATGGATCGATCAGACAACTGCTGCGTTTATAGGCACAAATTCCATTTGAAAAGAGTTTTTATTCCATTTTCATATCAAAAATGTCCTCATTTTTGATATGAAAATGGAAAGCGTGGCAGGATGTCACGCCGAAATGCGAGGCATTTCGAGCGGCAAGGCGAAACAGCGCTTGCGCCGCAGCCGCCAAATCAAAACTGCATGGTTGCAGTTTTGATTTGATATTCGTATTAGAGCAATTTCACTGTGAAATTGCTCTGGCGGCCGCGCGGGCGGACGCCCGTCGCGGAGGCGCAAGCGCAATTTGTTTGCGCGGTTAAGCGCCGGAGCGGGCGCGGCCTGAAGATAAACCGTGTATAATCTCAACGTTAAATGCTCTAGGACCGCGGTCGGGGGCACGCTGGAAACCTCGCTCCCGGCTGCGTTCCAGGGAGAAAACAAAAAATATGCCAGAAATCAAAAAAGAGAATCCGAAAGGGATACATCACATACCTGTGTCGAAGCTCAAACCCGACATGCATAAAGAGAATATGAGGGGATTACGCCACGTACACGTGGCGGAACTCAAACCCGGCATGTACGTGGTGGATGCCGGCATAACCTGGGCCAGCAGGCCCTATCTCTATATGAAGGAGGGGCTCGTCGCGACCGAGGAGCAGGCGCGGCGGATAGCGGACGAGGGCTACCTGGAGGCCTATATTGACCCCGCCCGCTCCACGCGGGACTTTGAAGTCACCCCTTTCAAGGAGACCTTCAATCTTGAGCGGGCCGGCGAACCCTATCTTTTCAAGCCCCGGGTCCCCCTGGCCGAAGAGGTGAGCGCCGCGGCCGAGGTCCACGACGATACCGTCGGTTATGTGCGCAACTTCATGGACGACATCCGCACCGGCAAACTGGACATGTCTCCGGCCTTCGATTTTATGGGCAAAATCATGGAGAGCATGGAGCGCAACGTCAACGCCATGTTGAGCCTCTGCCGCCTGCGGCGCGTGGACAGTTACACTTACATGCACTGCGTGAATGTAAGCGTGTTCACGAGCATGTTTGCCCGCTACCAGGGAATGTCCGAAAAGGAAGTCCTGAGCCTCGGGTTGTCCGGTCTGTTCCATGACCTGGGCAAAGCGCTCATTCCCGCGCAAATCCTGAACGCGCCGCGTAAATTGAGCCCTCAGGAGCGCCTTATCATGAATTCCCACCCCACCTTGGGCTATGAGCAAATAAAGGACATCCAGGGCATAATCCCGGAAGTGCCCCTGGGGATGCTGCACCATCACGAAAAATACAATGGCGGCGGCTATCCTTCCAGTCTCTCCGGGGACGCCATATCCAAGACCGGCTACATAATCGCCCTGGCCGACGTCTACGACGCTTTGACCAGCAGGCGCGTCTACAAGGACGGGATGACCCCGCATCAGGCCCTGGGCATCATGTATGAAGAGATGCTCGGCAAGGATTTGCACCCGGAACTGCTGAACAAGTTCATCAAGATGCTCGGCGTGTATCCCATCGGCAGCGTGGTGGAGATGTCGGACGGCAGTTGGGGGGTTGTGAGCGGATGTAACGTGAACGCGCCGATCAGGCCCGTGGTCACTTTGATCCGGGACGCCAAAGGCCATGCGCTCCCGGAGACTGAAGTGGACCTCTCCGCCGCCGACGCCAGATTGAGCATCAAACGCTGCGTGCCGGCCGAGACCGCAGACATAAAACCGGCCCAGGTACTGCATCTGCCGCCAGGCGTGCCCGGACACGATTAGAGCGGTTTACGCCCGAGATTGTCGCCTAACTGTGAAGCATTCAGCTTGGCGGCAATCTCGCGGCGGGGATTTGCAGGCAAATCTCCGCAGAGCGCTTTATGCATTTTCAATCGGAATGGAAGGGGAATCTTCCGTGACAAAATGAGGAGTGAAGCGACGAGGCTTTGGCGCGGAAGATGCGCGATCCGCGCACCCTGGAACGCAGAGCGAAGCCCGGCTCGGCCGGGATCAGGAGGGCGGGGGTTCCCTCCCCCAAAGGCAACCAACTGGCTTGCCCTTGGCCGTGTTATCCCGTATTTGTCAGATTATGAAAGATATGAAAGCTGCTCCTGTTTCCTGTTGGCGAGGCCATGATCCCGGAAAACGCTTCCTGCAAAGGAAGTCGTAACTATGTGGCGGCATTTTCGTGCGATCTGCCGGAGATTCCATGATTCGGGCGAGGACACATGGCGGCGATCTGCTGGTGATGAATCGCTCACTGACCCCCGGCAACGGCAGTGTGGTCATTGCCGCCGTCGAGGGGAACGGAAATGACGTTAACACCCATCTCACTTGAACAAATCGCATACCCCGATAAACTCCGACCATCTCTCTCTGGCGCGAAGCTGTACGACAGCAGTTGTTCGGACGCGGCGCGGGTGATCTTCATTGACAAAGACGGAGGCTACTTTCTGAAATCCGCGCCGAAAGGCTCACTTGAGCGCGAAACCGTGTTGACCCGATATTTTCATGATAAAGGTCTGGCGGCAACTGTCCTCGCGTATATATCCGATGAACGCGATTGGCTGTTGACTGAGAAAATTTCCGGTGACAACTGCACGGTGAGCAAGTATCTCGAACAGCCGCAGCGACTATGTGACACGCTTGCGGAGCGGCTTGCCCTGCTCCACAGCTTGGATTGCCGGGACTGCCCGATTCCAAACCATACAGATCGATATCTCGCAAAAGCGACATGTAACAGACGCGCTGGCATATTCGACAAAGAACTGTTCCCGGATAATTGGGGATACGCAAGCGCGGAAGAGGCATGGGAGGTTGTGGAAACGCACGGACATTCTCTCCAGACCGACACGCTCCTACACGGCGACTACTGTCTGCCGAATATTATCCTTGACGATTGGCGGTTCGGCGGGTTCGTCGACCTCGACAGCGGAGGCTCCGGTGACCGCCATGTTGATATATTTTGGGCGGTATGGACGCTATTTTTCAATTTGAAAACGGATCAATACCGAGATCGGTTCATTGACGCTTACGGACGTGACAGGGTTAACGAGGATATGCTCCGCGTCGTCGCGGCAGTCGAGGTATTCGGATAGGAATTTTTTCTTTTCTTCGACTCCAATAAGCAGTCTTACTTTGGTTCGTGGTCGGAACTGTCCTATCGCGGCAGTCCAACGCACAAATCCCGGCAAGTGAAATTTTTGTATAAGGCAAGGCTATTCTTCATTTTTCAGATATTCAGATTTTTTCAACGCATGCGTAAGCGTGGCACTTCCCGCTTACGAATGATTTGTCCTGCGCTGTGATGTTTTTTCCCTTTCATTGAAAGCCTCCTCGCCGTGTATACGGCTTACCGGCTCTCATTTGAAGTGGATCAGTTTATGGGGAGCAGGCCA
>JAITRF010000104.1 GCA_031288535.1 Desulfovibrio sp.
GCATCCATGCAGTTTTGATTTGGCGGCTGCGGCGCAAGCGCTGTTTCGCCTTGCCGCTCGAAATGCTTCGCATTTCGGCGTGACATCCTGTCACGCTTTCCATTTTCAGATCAAAAATGAGGGCATTTTTGATCTGAAAATGGAATAAAGCGCCGGGGCGGGCGCTTTTCCGCATCCGGACCCGTTTATATGCGGCTTGCCGTCAGTACGCGCCCGGCGACGGCCGCTCCGCCCCCGGGGGCGGGAGGGAAGAGGCCGTTTCCCCGAACGGTTCTCCGGCGCGGCAATCACGGGGGAAACGCTTGACCGCCCGGTAGCTGTGTTCGATGGCCTCAATATGAAAGCCTTTCATCTTCAGACTCAGCCAGTAAAAAATCACCAGGGCCGGGATGGCGATGGTCAGGCCCATGATGGTGGTCAGCAGGGCCTCCCAGATGCCGTTAGCCAGGACCGCGGCGTTCGCGCCCCCCGGACCGACGGCGAGTTCCCGGAAAACGGAAACCATGCCGAGCATCGTGCCCATGAGGCCGAGCAGGGGGGAGAGCACCGAGATCAGTTTCAGCCAGGCTATGTCCCGGTTGATGTGCTCGAAATTGCGGTGGAAAAGGTAGGCCACCTCCGCCCGCAGGTCGTGCGAATGCGTGGCGTGGGCGCCGGCCGCTTCGGCGATGACGCTGATCAGGGGGTTGCCGGCGGCCTGCAGTTCCTCGTAACCCGGCTTGCTCTGCGCCTCGATCAACGCGAAGCGCCTGCGGAAATCCCTGTTGATCAGGGAGATGAGGATTATGTTTTTCAGGGCGAGATAGACGCCCGCCAGAGATATGAGGACCAGCGCGCACCCCGCCGCGCCTATCCGGTTGTATATCAGAATCAGGGTTTCGGAATTCATCGGAAGTTCCTTTTCAGGGCAAAACGAAGTCCTCGTCTTTTGACGCGCTGCAACGCCCGGTCGTCTCCGCCGCCAAAACGCGGAACAGGGGGGAGCGGTCCGCGCAACGCGCGAATTTCTCCGCGGCCTGCGAATAATCCGCGCCCATGACTTTGCCGAGCAGACCCCATCCCTCGCACAGGGCGTTCGCGTCATGGACGAATTCCCCCGGCCCGCGGCAGGAAACTCCGGCCCAGACGGACAAATCCTCCGTCGCCAGCGTGTATTTGAGCAGAACTTGCGGATTGCCGCGCAGGTTCCTCCAGGTTCCGCCCCGGGGGTTGATCATGAAACAGTGCGCGTCCCCCATGAAAAAAGGGGTCGCTTCGATGGCATAGGGGGACCCGTCTTCACACACGCTGCAAATGGTCGCCCAGCGGCAGCGGCCGATGACCAGACGCATTTCCTCCTGGGTCATCCGGCGCATAGGCCCTCCGTCTCGCGCAGGATGCCCGCGAAAGTTTTCCGGGCGGCCGCGCAGTCGTTCTCGTCCGGATGTTTGGCCGCTTCCGCCAGACGCGCCTTGCGCGCCTCGTCCATCACATGCGGGTTGTTCGGCCCCATTTTGGCCATGGCCGCGATAAGTTTGGGGTCCACCCGTCCTTGACAGATGAAGGTGCCGAGCACCCGGTTGCCTTGCATCCGGGCCACTGCCTTTTGCATGGTGTCGCGGGCGTGGTCGGAGTCCGGCCATGCCCCCAGGGTGCCGAAGAGCCCGACGGATTTTCCCTGAACGCGGTCCATGTAGGCCAGCATGGCGGCGTCCGGCTCTCCCTTGTCCACCCAGAACCCCAGGGCGAGGAAATCGTAGGACGCGGGCTCCGGGGCCTCCTCCACGGGGAAGATGTCCGTCCCCGCCGGCATGACGCTGTGGACGGCTTCGGCGATCTTGCGGGTGTTGCCGGTGCGGCTCGAATAGACAACGGCGGCGTTCATGTTCGCTCCTTTCGCGCGGACCTGCGGCCCCGCGCGGGGGTAAAAGGTTTTTCCCCCCACCGGGGGAATTTGAGGGGGCGATACCTCCTCAGAGGGATAAATCGGCGTTTCCTTTAAACCGATCCAGAGCACTTTAACTTTGAGATTATACACGATTTATCTTCAGGCCGCGCCCGCTCCGGCGCTTAACCGCGCAAATAAATTGCGCTTGCGCCTGCGCGGCGGGCGTCCGCTCGCGCGGCCGCCCGAGCAATTTCAAAGTGAAATTGCTCCGGTCGACAATCTCAAAGCGAAACCTCCAGGGAAGGCCGGGGCTGCCGGGTTTCGGGAGCGGATTTCGGGACAGGCGGAGCGGACGGCGCCCCTGGATCGGCAGGCGTAGCCGCCCCCGGCGCGGCAGGGGCTCCCGGCGAGGGCGGAGCCTTGGGATCGGCAGGTGTTCCGGCATCCGGCGCGGCCGGGCTTTTCGGCGCGGCCGGGGATTTGGGATCGACCGGGGTTTTGGGTGTTTCCCGGGCGGGCGCGCGTTTCGCATCAGGAGCGGCCCCTGCCTCAGGCGCGGCAGGGGGTTTGGCGGCGGCCGGACCTTCAGGCGTCGATACCGCCGGCGCCGGGGTTGTCCCCCCGCCGTCCCGTCCGATGTGGAAAAATTCCAGGATGTCCCGCAACAGGGGAACATCCCGGCCGACCAGGTTCCCGAACAGATCCCGGCCGGGTTTGTGGGGAAGAGGCGCCGGCTCCAGCCCCACCTCGGGCGGAGAAGCCAAAAGCACGTAACGGCGGCTTTCAATCCACTGCCTGTGCACCTCGCTGAAACTCTCCGGCCTGTTTTTCCACTCCGCCAGACGTTGTTCGCTCAACGCCACGACCACCTTGCCTTTTCCGGCCAACTCCTCCGCTTCCTCCAGGTTCCCCAGTTCCCTCACGGGCCGCCCGGCGTAGAAAGAATAGGTCCCGCCGTATACCTTGTAAGAGGTCAGGAGATATCCTTTATCCCCGTAGGCGGCCATAAGCAGGGCCTGATTTTTCGGGCTCATCACCGGATCGAAGGCGGGGGCGAGCAGGGAACCTACGGGATAGCCCAGGCTCGTACAGCACAGGGCCATAATCAGAAGCGGCCCTTCCGGGCGGCGGCCGGAAAGGCCCACCCAGACCAGAGAGCCGCAAACCAGCAGTATCCCGGCTGTCAGGAAAAAGGCGCCGTTGATCTCGATCCGCCATTCCGGCAGATTGAAATCCGGCATGGGGACCACCCCGAAAAGCATCAGGCCGGCGGCCAGCAGCGCAATCCCGGCCCCCAGAAGCAGCAGGGCCAGCCCATAGCGCAGGATGCCAGCGCCCGTGCGGTTGAGGCCGAGCGCGGCCCGTCCGGCGAGAACGGCCGCCGCCGGCAGGAAGGGCAGACAGTAGATCAGTATCTTCCCGCTCAGGCAGGAGAGCAGGACAAGCCCGGAAACCAGCATGCACCAGAGAAAGGCCAGACCCTGTTTTTCCGGGGTGCGGGCCGCGGCCATCCCCCGCCGCATGCCCGCGCCGAGAAACTTCCACCAGGGCAGGCAGAGAATCAGCAGGGTCCAGGGCAGGAAAAGCAGGGGCAGGCGGACCAGATAGTAATACCAGACTTCCTTGTGGTGAAAGGTGTCCACGGCGCGTTCCAGCACCTGCCGTCGAAGCAGGGAATCCAGAATGAAATCCGCAGAGCCGCTTTCAAGATAGACCAGGAGAAGCCAAACTCCGGCCGGGATCAGACCCGCAAGCAGGCCGATGAGGAAATCCGGGCGCAAAAGCCTCTTCAAACTCAGCTTCCAGAGCATGAACAGAAGCGCCGAACACAAGGGGAGGGCCAACCCCAGCGGCCCCTTGACCAAGGTCGCCGCCCCGGCCAACAAGAAGGCGGCGGCCATGCGAAGATAATCGCGGCCCTCTCCGGTCAGCGCCTTGTAGAGGAGAATGTGGCTGCACAAAATCAGGGCGGAAAAAAGCAGATCCATGCGTCCGTAGTGAATCAGCCCCATCACATAGCCGGTGCTCAGCAAAATGACCCCGGCGGCGAAGTTGCTGCGCCGGTCCACCCTTGCCACCACCCGGCCCAAAGCCAGGGCCGCCCAGAGATAAAGCAGCGCGGATACAGCCGCGCCGGTCAGATGCAGCATGGGGCCTTCGCTCCGCAAAAACCCGTAGAGACCGCGCAGGAACCAGAAATACAAGGGAGGCTTGTCCGGGTAAGGAGCGCCGTTCATATACAGGATGATCCCCTTGCCCTGTTCCAGAAGATAGCGGAAGGCGTCCGCATGGCGGACCTCGTCCGAAAACCACAAGGCGCGCGCGTCAAGGCTGAAGACGGTTTGCAGCGCGAGCATGAGGCTTAAGGTCAGCAGGGGGGAAACGGCCAGAATTCCATACAGGCGGGAGGCAAAGGTCGGCGGCGTATCCTGGCGCGCGGACAAAAGGGGCAAAACGGCCGCGCCGTCCTCTGCCGGCTTTTCCGCTCTTCCGTCAAATTCTCCGGGCGGCTCGGCCGCCGGGTCGTCCGAAGCCCCGTCTCCGCCGGACGCGGGGTCTTTCAGATTTTGCCCTTCAGTCTGAGGAAGACCTCCGGGAGCGCCAAATCCGGCTTCTTCCGCCGGGGCCGGCTCCCGCGAAGCGGAAGAGGCGTTCTCCAAGGAGGAAAAATCCCAATCGGGGGGGAGTTCGTCCGCCGCTTTTTCCCCGGAGAAGGAACCCCGATCAGCGGAGTTTTGCGCCTCATCCGCCGCGTCTTCTCCGGCGACGCGCCCGCGGGCCAGAGCCGCGCCCAGGGTCAAAGCGCCCTCTTCTCCTTCGGCGGACCGGGTGTTCGCCGCCTGCGCCCCGGCTGCGGAGTCGTCCGAATTTTGCCTTGCGCAGGAGGCTTCCTCCTGCCCGTTCTTCTGAATGTTTTCCGGGGGGGTCTTTTCCGTGGGACTGGTCATGTAGAGCCTCGATTGCAGAGGTAATGGAAGCAGAAACTTCCAAACGCGCCGAACACAAGGCCGGCGCTGACATCAAGGATGTGGTGCATTCCCAGATAGACGCGGGAGAAGCCTATGCCGGCCAGGACAAGGCCCATGAGCAGGGAAAGAAGCAGGTCGGCGCCGAGCGCGGCGGTGCAGTAAGCGGAAATGGAGACTGTGGTCGTGTGCCCGGAGGGGAAGGAATGCTGGCCCGTATCAAAAGAAAAGGGGACGACCCCGGCTCCGGCGAGCGCGGCGTAGGGCCGGGGGAAGCCGAAAGCCACCTTGACCACGCGCACCAGGACAAAGGAGAAGACGAACTGCACGACAAAAAACCAGAGAGCCCGGCGCGCGAGGTCTTTTTTTTTGACGCGCAGGCCGTAGACCAGAAGGATGAACCAGAAAGCGTAAAATACGTTCTGGGTCCAGGCGCTGAACAGCCTGATCCCCCGGGTGAGTTCGGGGTGGAGGGCGCGCAGACGGTAAAATTCGCGGGCCGCGTCGTTGCCGGTGCCGACGAACAGGGCAAGACAGGCCAGCACCGCGCCGAGGGGGACAAGGCAGACGATTAGCTGCATCCAGGGGAAGGTCCGCAGGGTTTGCTTCAGAGCGGAGCGCATGCGCCCAGTATAGGGCTAATCAGGAAGAAAGGGAAGACGCGCGATGAAATTGCATCCGGGAACGGGCTGCGGGAGGGGTGGAGCACTATAATATCTTTGACATCCTGCAATTAATAAGGCCGATAAAAGCAGAATCGCTGTACCCATCTCATGGCTTATATACCTTGAAGCGTGCCTTCCAGCGCGGAAAACCGCATAAGGCAGGCACAGGCAGATAGGTCACGGGAAAGTATCCTGAGCCAATTGAGGACCTTTTTACTCCATTTTTCCATACAGTACAATGCGTTACGTTCAATTTACCATCTGTGAAACTTGAATATTTTAATGGCGTCACTTTCGCGCAAGTGCAAAGCTCTCGTCAATCCGGCAGAAAATTTCTTCTGTGGAAACAGAACCGTCAAGACAAATTGTAAACCAGTGTTTTTTGTTCATGTGGTATCCCGGAAAATATCTCTTCCCATCTATCAACGTGTCAATCTCTTCCGGCTTAATTCGCAAATCAAGAAT